>CALVDR010000008.1 GCA_944326365.1 uncultured Bacteroidales bacterium
GGTGGGAGAGTAGGTAGCTGCCGCTTTTAGGCTAGAGGACCGGATGTCAGAGAATGACTTCCGGTCTTTTTTTTATTGTCACCTGCACTATCTGCGTCACTATCGGCTTGAAATGCAGCAGATGGTACCAGAGCCGGCACTATCTGCGTCGATATAGCGGCAAAGTGCAGCAGATAGTTCCAAAGCCGGGACTATCTGCATCACTATCGGCTTAAAATGCAGCAGATGGTGTATTGAGTTGTGTCCAGCCCGTTTCTTAGTTCCGGCAGATTTGCAATATGCCGGAAAATTGCTATCTTTAACAGATTTTATAAAACGGACTTAAAAACAGATTATTATGATTGTGATGAAATTCGGCGGTACGTCGGTAGCTGATTCCGCAGCCATTACACGTACCATTTCCATAGTCCAGAGCAAACTCTCGCAAAAACCGGTAGTGGTGGTTTCCGCTCTTTCAAAGGTTACAGACACACTTTACAGGATAGCCGACCATGCCTCTGTAAAGAACAAGATGGATGCGATGGATTTGCTTGAGCAGCTTCGCGCGAGACATATAGGACTCGCGCATGAACTGATGTCCGAGACTCCTTCGTTCTGTCATAAGGCATGCGAGAAAGTAAATGAAATTTGTGACAATCTCTCGTCTTTTGTCGGAGCAGTATGCGCTTTGGGCGAACTTTCTGACAGAAGCAAGGCTGTCATCATCTCCACTGGTGAATATCTTTCTTCCAACATTATATGCCAGGCCATGAACGCACGGGGAATCAGAACCGGCTTTATGGATGCCAGGAAGATGATAGTGACGGGAAACGATTATCTGAAAGGCGAGCCTGATTCCGAAGCTATCCAGGCCAGAGTCCCGGGAGTGGTTTCCGCAGCTTATGAAGGGAATGATGCTGTCATCACGCAGGGGTTTGTCTCGGCGACGGCTGATGGCGAGCCGACTGTGCTCGGCCGCGGCGGCTCGGACTATTCCGCTTCATTGATCGGCATGGCCATCGATGCCGCAGTGATCGAAATATGGACAGATGTGGACGGAGTCCGTACTGCAGATCCCAGAAAAGTCGACAATACGAAATGCATAGAGAAGATTTCCTTTGAAGAAGCTGCCGAGATGGCCCATTTCGGAGCCAAGGTCCTTCATCCGCTGACGATAGAACCTGCAGTAAACAAGAATATCCCTATTTACGTCCTCAATTCCATGAATCCGGAAGGAAAGGGTACGGTCATCCTTCAGAGCAGTTTCATAGAAGACGGAGTCAAGTCTGTCTCATTCAAGGAGAATATCCTTGTGATCAACATCTTTTCCACCAAGATGATCAATACTTCGGGATTTCTGAAAAAGGTTTTCGAGATATTCAGCGTGAACAAGGTATCCGTGGATCTGATCAGTACGTCCGAGGCCAACATATCGGTGACAGTGGATTCATCACAGAAAATCGACAAGGTCGTCGAAGAGCTGTCAGCTTTTGCCGATGTCTATGTCGACAGGGACAAGTCGCAGATTTCCATCATCGGAAAGAATATCATAAACCTCAAGGGGCTTCTCCAGAAAGCATTCACACCGCTGGCCGAATGCAGGATATACATGATATCCCAGGGAGCTTCCTACGTAAATCTCAGTTTTGTCGTAGACAAGGAAATCTTGACTGACGCCGTACGGCAGATACATAAATATTTGTTCGAAGATGAAAGCGGTAATTAGCGGATACGGGAAGATGGGGAGGATGGTAGAGAAAGTCCTCCTCGAAAAAGGCATCGAGTGTGCCGGAAAAAGCGAGAATATTACGGATTTCGACAGGAATATTGCACGTGAGTGCGTGTGCATAGATTTTACTGTCCCGGAAGCCTTCAGGGCGAACTACAGGTTTCTCGCGGAAAATTTCAAGGCCGTGGTAGTGGGGACGACAGGATGGAATGACATCAAGGATGAAGTCATCGCATACTTTGAAAAATGCGGGACGCCGATGATATATGCTTCGAATTTTTCGATAGGCGTGAATGTCTTTTTCGCAGTGACTGATTTCATCTCGTCCCTGCTCGGAAAGACAGGAGGATACAGTCCTTATATCGTGGAGAAACACCATTGTCACAAACTGGACGCCCCGAGCGGTACGGCGAAAAGTCTGGCATCCATAATAGACAGGAACATGGGTACAGATGTCGATATCCAGGCCGTCCGTTGCGGAGAGATACCGGGAATCCACACCATCGGATTCGAGGGAATCAACGACAGGATCACGATGACGCATGAGGCTTTCTCCAGGGAAGGATTTGCCAGAGGTGCGGTAGAGGCTGCACTCAGGACTGAGACTGTGTCTGGAGTCCATGAATTCAAGGAAATAGTTTTCAAATGATCTGAAAGCCTGTAAAAGGAGGCATTGCCATGAAAAATCTGAAATTGTCTGGCTGCGGTACAGCTTTGATTACTCCGTTCAGGAACGGGAATGTAGATTATGAAACATACGTCAGCCTGCTGGACAGGCAGGTGAAAGCCGGCATTCATTTCCTGGTACCTCTCGGTACTACCGGTGAAACTCCTTGTCTGGATGCCGGGGAAAGGCTCAGGATACTTGAACTTACGAAGGAGCATTGCGGCGGAAGGCCTGTCGTGGTAGGTGGAGGGACCAATTCCCTTGCCCAGACACTTGACGGTATCCGGAATCTGGACCGTTTCAGTCCGGACGCTTACCTGATAGTCGTGCCTTACTACAACAAACCGTCCCAGAAAGGCATGTATGAATATTTCAAGGCTGTGGCAGAGTCTACGGACAAGGGAATCGTCCTATACAATGTCCCCGGAAGGACAGGGGCGAATCTGAAAGCGGAGACGACGCTGAGCCTGGCGGAGATCCCGAATATCATAGCCGTGAAGGAAGCCTCCGGCAATTACGCCCAGATTTCTGAAATTATCAGAAACGCTCCCGAAGGATTTTCGGTATTGAGCGGAAACGATGAGGAGACACTTCCGCTTATGGCTACCGGAGCAGACGGGATCATAAGCGTGGCATCGAATATTGATCCGGAGGATATGGTGGCTCTGGCCGAGGCTTTGCTACGTGATGACATTGCAGCGGCTAGAGCCCTGCACCATAAGCTGACTCCGCTGTTCAGGAATTGTTTTGTGGAAAGCAATCCTGTTCCCGTAAAGGCCGGGATGGCTGCGATGGGGCTGATAGAGAATTCTCTCCGCCTGCCTTTGTGCCCTGCTTCCGACAGCACGTTCGGACTGATGGAACAGACCGTGAAAGAACTTGGTTTGAATTAACGATAGTATATGAGAAACAGATTAATTGTCATATTGTTGTCCGCCGTTTCCGCGGTATCGTGCCTGAAAGGCGGCGGTTATGAGAGTTCATGTCAGCTCGTAGCTACTTTTGACGGCTTTTCCGAGGCCTGGGACAAGAACTATTATAACGGGGAATTCTACGGTGATGACAAGGCCTTTTTCGAAGGGGCAATCACCGAGGACAATCTTGTGATTTTCAATTGCCTGTATGAAAAGGACATGAATGATTTTTCCGGATTCGGACTGTCTCTGGTTACAGTAAAGGATGAGGGGTATGATGCCAGATTCAGCGTGAATGCCGAAACCGCATATTCCGGAGAAGTCTTCGCCCTGTTCCACAACAACCCTGAAATCAAGGCGACCTCCAGCGGATTGCAGTCTGACTATCATGTGTTTTTCGCTACTACCCAGGGGACCTGCACTCCTGTATCATGCATGGTAAACAACACGAAACTGGTGGCAGACGGGATAGCCGCCTATAACGCCGCCCACGAGACCCCTATCGAGGTGACACTCACTGCGACGGGATATCTGAACGGTGTCGAAACCGGTTCTGCGGATATATTGCTGGCCGGCCCTGAAGGCTCCATAGACAAGGATGAAGAGTCGGACGAAAGCACTGGCTCTGCAGAAAAGTCGGGAAGTGCGGATGAAGACGGTGCTGAGGAAGAAACACCGGCATCATCCGGCGATATTATGAACGAATGGACCAGATTCGATCTCAGTGAACTGGGAAATATAGAATATATCACATTCAGTCTTTCGTTCTCGGATAAGTCACAGACTGAAATTCCTGAATATTTCTGTATGGACAACTTTGCGGCAAATGTCCATATTCTGATACCGGCCGAATAGACGCGTCATCCAATCAACCCGCCAGGAACGGTCATTCTGATCTGCATTTTTTCCTCATCGATTTCCTCGATCAGGTCTTCATGCAGCGGAATGATGGCTTCTGCATTCCCGGCAGTCCGGATTTCGAGGCACGGATTGTTCGGAATATCCAGAAAACCGCTGACTGTTCCCAGGTTACGTCCGTCCGAGTCCAGAAGGGTCCATCCTGTGAGGAATGAGAAATCCTCACCGTCGTCTTCGAAATCAAAATTGTCTTCGTCGGCGAAAACGTCTGCTCCGGTTATCTCTTCGGCATCCGCCAATGTCTTTATGCCCGTCAGACGGGCAATGGCCTTGTTGTTCCCTTTTTTGACAAAACAATCAAAATAATAAGGAACCGGCAGTCCATCGAAATAGATGAACACCGGTTCCTCAATGTCAATTTCTTCAGGCAGGATGCCCTGAAAGCTCATGATGATTTCACCTTCAGTGCCGTTTGATTTCAGCACTTTGGCGACTTTCAGCATCCTATGCGCAAAGACGTGCATTATGCTTCTGCCGGAGCTTCTGTTCCCTCTGCTTCTGCAGCGGCGGCAGCTTCCTGAGCAGCTTTTTCAGCAGCTGCAGCCTCGGCAGCGGCTCTTGCTGCTTCTTCAGCTTCTGCTTTCTTCTTTGCGAGAGCTTCAGCCCTTTCCTGGTTCACCTTGGCCTCGGCAGCCTCAGCGGCTTTTGCAGCCTCGGCGTTAGCTTTTGAAATGCCTTCGATCTTTGCGTTGATCTTGGCATCTCTCTGAGCCTTCCATGCATCGAACTTCTGGTCAGCCTGCTCCTGAGTGAGAGCGCCTTTTGCTACACCGCCCTGCAGGTGTTTTCTGAGAAGGACACCTTCGTATGAAAGGATACGGCGTACTACCAGAGTCGGCTGGGCGCCGACGTTGAGCCATGCAAGCGCCCTGTCAGCCTTGAGAACGATGGTTGCAGGATTTGTGTTCGGGTTGTAAGTTCCGATTTCTTCGATGTAACGACCATCACGCGGTGAACGTGAATCAGCCACGACAATGTGGAAGAATGCGAAATTCTTCTTTCCGTGGCGCTGGAGACGAATTTTAACAGCCATTGTAAATCTGTTTTAAATGATTATTGAATTTTACCGTGCCTTCCTTCCCGAGGAAAAGCGTGCAAATTTAGTCAAATTTTCTGAATTTTCGTATCTTGTGCGTAGAAATGACAGTTTTTACATAATTTTTGCTGTGATGGATGACCTGTATTGTTTTTTATGGATTTTATAAACTGCAGAGACGATGAAGAAAATTGTTTTATCTGTATTCTTTTTCATGTCCATATTTTTTAATTCGTTCGCACATAGTGATCCGGACCGGATCGTGGGAACTTATCTGGCGACGTATGAAGGAGAAGAAAGCAAAGTGTCCATATTCAAGGAAGATGACGGGACATATACGGCCAGGGTCATATGGGTAAAGGAAAAATATGACAAGAACGGGAATCTGAAACTGGATGAGAAGAATCCTGACAAGGCGAAACGAAACACGCCTTGTGATGAAATCGTGCTTATAGAAAGAATGAGCTATGATGCGAAAAAGGACTCCTGGACCGATGCGAAGATTTATGACCCGGTAAGGGGAATGAAAGCGAATGTAGACTGTACCTTCGAGCAGGACGGACGTCTGAAGGTGCGCGGCTCGATCATGGGAATAGGTATGTCGGTGCATTGGCAGAAACTGGAATGAAGTCCGGCTGTCCGTCCGATATGAAAAATTTGTAAAAAATAATTTGCAAGTCAGAAAAAATGTCTATCTTTGCATTCCCAATCCAAGCGGATGTGGCGAAATGGTAGACGCGCCACTTTGAGGGGGTGGTGGGAGTTTTCCTGTGCGAGTTCGAGTCTCGCCATCCGCACAAGAATCGCTGCAAGTTTCCTGAGTAAAGGACTTGCAGCGATTTTTTCGTTTGCACTTACGTGCCAAGAAAATATTGCCAAAATCGGACTCTTCCGACATTTTGGCAATAAAATACTTTCATATGGCAATCTTTTAAGCCTGCAAACTGTCCCATTTCACGATATATTTGTCTGCGGAATAATTATCGGCAGACATGGACAACAATTCGGTCAAGGAAAATATCATCCGTCGCAGGAAAGGTCTGAAACTTTCCCAGCAGGATATGGCGGACAAGATCGGCATGTCCAGAACAGCGTATCGGAATATCGAAAAAGGAGAAACGAAACTCCTTAGCGAGAATGTGGCCAGGATAGCGGAAGCCCTGGAGATGGATGCTGAAGAACTTGTGTTGGGCTATTCGTATGACAGCGCGCAGTCGAAAACGCTGAAAGACGAAAAGCCTTACCGCCGCATGTACGAGGAACTGGACAGCCGCTATCGTTTTGAGTTGAAAAAGCAGGCCGAAGAGATTTCCCGTCTGGTGAGCGAGATTTCCACGTTGAAAGAATATATAGAAGTCCAGAAAACGCTCATCAATACGAAGGATGAGATCATTTCCATGCTTCGCAAGCCGGAAGGGCGGTAGTAGTCAGAAGTCCCGGCACAGTTCCAGCCCGCTTGCGACAGCATCCGTTATTTTCTTCTCTATGACATCTTCGGTGCTGTAGTCCATATTTTCGGCGGATATGACGTACAGTTCCCCAAGCCCCCACAGGACGCTCAGGGCCCGGAGGTATGGCGTGGCCTGTTCGAGCGGGTCTCCTGTCCGGATATTCATGCCGCGCGTAGTGATGTACAGCAGTTTTTCGCATTTGCACAGTCCGTAGCAGCGGGTATCATCGCTGTCGAATGTGATATGGAAGAGCGACATGTTCTCTATGAACACTTTCAGCTCGCTCGGAAAGCTCATGTCCCAGAAAGGGGCCGCTATCACGATCCTGTCTGCGGCAGCTATCCTTCTGGCCATATCTGCATATTCTTCAGGCACTATACCGTTGTCACGGTCGTGCAATATCCGGCTGTCCACAGCCGGGTAGCCTGCTCCGTCGAGACGGATGGTCTCGATCTCGTATCTTTTGCCGAGTTCGTCGATAATGGGCCGCGCTATCCGTCTGGTGCGCGACCCTTCTCTCATTGTGGCGTCTATGAAAATCAGTCTTGCCATATTTATATCCTGATGTGAGTCCGTTGAAGTTTCCGGTACCGGGTCGAACATTTCATCGAACTCACGTTATTCTATGAAATGTACGTAGTCCGGCTTGCGTGGCTTCGGTGCCGGGGCTTCCTGGGCAGGGTAGCCGATGATGCAGTTCCCGATACCTTCATAGTCGCCTTCTATCCCCCATGACTTGAGCAGTGCTTTGCCCTCTTCACTGTCGAAAACTTCCTTGGCCCTGTGGATCCAGCAGCTTCCCAGGCCGACAGCATGGGCGGCGTTCAGAAGATTTCCCATGACCAGGGAGCCGTCATACAGATACGTCGGGTATTTCCTGTCAGCCAGGACGATGAGTACTGCCGGTGCTCCGTAGAAAGGATCGGAATCCATTCCCATGACTGCCGCGTTCAGTCTGGACAGGCTGTCCCTCATGGTCTTGTCTGTCACCGCCACTATGATCGGCGACTGGTTCCCTTTCCCGGTAGGGGCATAGGTGCCGGCTTCGATGACCTGTTCGAGGAGTTCTTTCGGAGGCATCTGCTCCGTGTAGGCCCTGATGGACCGTCTGGTCTTCAGGTTTTCGATGGTTTCGTTCTGTGCCATAGCCGAATCGTTTTGTGCACTGGTGCAGGATGTCAGAATCCCTAATGCCAATGCGGCTGTCAACATAAAATAGCGCATCATACCATGTGAGTTTGGTTCATGTCTCCAAATTTATATCAGATACTTCATCTTGTCAAGTCTTTTGGAAAATATTGTAACGTGAGTTCGATGAAAAGAACGCAGTGAATTTCAGAGAACTACCTCTTTTAGAGGATTCGAGGAACGAATCCGTAGGCAAGTCCTCCCATATGAAGGGGAGGATTTAGGAGGGGTGACACGTAAAAGGAAGGAGATTTCGAAGAAATCGTAACGTCAGTTCGACGAAGTCTCTTGTACTAAGTAAAATAATTCGTCGAACTGACGTTATTGTATTATCTTTGCGCGCCCGGAACGGATCCGGTGATCCAAAGGAATAGCATATGGGAAGATTCAAAGGCATTATGTACGGGATGGCGACATCGGTCACTTTCGGTCTGATCCCGCTTTTTACCCTGCCGCTTATGGGCAAGGGTATGGTATATGATTCCATTCTGTTTTACAGGTTTCTTTTTGCTTCCATGGCTCTGGCCGCGGTGATGCTGCTCAAGAAGGAAACATTCAGAATCGATCTCCGTGATTTGCCTGTCTTCATCCTGCTGGCATTTTTCTATACCTTTTCGTCGCTCTTCCTGCTGTGCGGCTACGGATATATGGGAGCAGGAGTCGCCACGACCCTTCATTTTACCTATCCTGTGTTCGTGACGCTGCTCATGTTCTTCCTGTTCAGGGAGAAGACAGGCTGGCTGACATGGCTGGCCATAGCTCTGGCCGTCTGCGGGGTGGCGCTGCTTTCGCTTCCGGAGTCCGGCCTTTCTGCGGATGTGAAAGGGATAATCATAGTCTTGCTCTCGGCCGTGGCATACGGAAGCTATATAGTCGGGGTGAACAAGTCCAGGGTGCGCAACATGAACAGCCGCAAACTGGCTTTCTATGTATTCGTGTTCACTACGGTCATCTTCGGAATCAGGAACCTGGTGACAGGAAACCTCCAGCTGCCTCCGGATCCTGTATCCTACTGTCATCTTTTCCTTCTGGCCGTACTGCCTACTGTAGTTTCGAACATCACACTTGTGCTTGCCGTCCAGAACATAGGCGGTACATTGACTTCGGTATTGGGCGCATTGGAACCTTTGACCGCAGTATGCATAGGCGCATTGGTCTTCGGAGAAGACTTTACTCTGAGAGAGGGGTTCGGAATCCTTCTGGTCCTGACTGCCGTCACCGTGATAATATTGACGGGAACCATTCAGGGAACGCTGGACAAGGTCTTCAAGAAGATACGTCCGCGGCATGCCTGACTTCTGCCGTCGCCTTCATTTTATCAGGCCGTTCCGGCCAATATTTCCGGATTGTCAGATAAATTCCTATCTTTGTACGGTTAAGACCACGAATTGACCGACACTTGCATGAATCCGGAAAATACCGCTACAGTAGTCAAGCATACAGGCAGCCATTATCTGCTTTCCAAACTCCCCGAGTGGAACCTTTTCCCCGCCGTACTCAGAGGAAAGATCCGACTGAAAGGCAGCACGGCCACGAATCCTGTCGCCGTGGGTGATGTCGTTTCCTATGAAACCGATAACGGGAGTCCTACACTGGAAAATCCGGCCGTGATCAAATCCGTGCATGAAAGAAGGAACTACGTCATCAGAAAATCGGCGAACCTTTCACGCCAGGCCCATATCATAGCTGCCAATATCGACCAGGCGTTCATCGTGGTGACTCTGGATTTTCCCGAGGTGAAACTCCCTTTTCTGGACAGGATTCTGGTTACATGTGAGGTCTACAACGTACATCCTGTCATCGTACTGAACAAAATCGACCTTTTCCGTGATGCTTATGCCGTGCAGCTGGACGCATTCCACCGTATATATGAGGGTGCCGGATACAGTGTGATGGAGGTTTCCGCTCTCACGGGGGAGGGAATGGAAGCCTTATTGGAGGCTTGTGCCGGGAAGATTTCCCTTTTTTCAGGTGTATCGGGTGTAGGCAAGTCATCGCTGATCAAGGCCATGGACCCGACTCTGGAGTTGAAGATAGGAGAAATCTCGGAGGCTCATCTCCAGGGCAGGCATACGACTACATTTTACGAGATGTATCCTCTGTCTTCCGGCGGATTCATCATAGACACTCCGGGTATCAGGGGGTTCGGCCTGGTGGATATAGAACCGGAGGAAATCGCCCTTTATTTCCCTGAAATGCTCAGAACTTCTGCCGGATGCCGTTTCACTCCATGTACGCACACCCATGAGCCGGGCTGCGCCGTGAAGGCTGCTGTAGAGGAAGGGACTGTAAGCTATGAACGTTATTCCTCGTATTTGGGAATGCTTGAAGAAGGAAAGAAGTACAGATAATGGGAGTGAACAGGAACATATTGAATCTGGCCGTGCCCAGCATACTGGCCAATGTCACGGTTCCGCTGGTAGGTATGGTGGATATAGCCGTGGCCGGCCATCTGGATGCTTCATCAGTGGCATCGGTCGCGACCATGATAGGCGGCATAGCCATAGGAACCATGCTTTTCGATCTGCTGTACTGGAATTTCGGATTTCTCAGAGTGGGTACGGGAGGTCTTACGGCGCAGGCATTCGGAAAAGGAAACATGAGGGAGGCTGCCGATATCTTTGCCAGAGCTTCCGGCATAGCCGTGGCGTGTGCACTCTTGCTCATAGCAGTGCAGTGGCTCTTTCTCAGACTGGCCTTTCTGGCGGTGGACTGTTCTCCTGAAGTCGAGGCCCTGGCTTCCGGATATTTTTTCATCCGCATATGGGCTTCTCCTGCCACACTGAGTCTCATGGCTTTCAAAGGCTGGTTCATAGGGATGCAGGACAGCATTTCGCCCATGATTACCGATCTGGTGGTAAACGGAATGAATGTCCTGGCCAGCATCGTTCTGGCTTTCGGATTCTCGTTCGGTGAGTTTGCATGGGACGGCATGGGGTTTTCAGGCATTGCCGCAGGCACTGTGGCGGCCCAGTATTCAGGGCTCATCTGTGCCGTGGTGATATTGGCCGTCAAGTACGGCCGAAAAGTATTTTCGGGATACGGCTTGTCAGAGGCGGTGTCGGCATTCAACGGCGGACAGATGAAAAGGTTCTTTACCGTGAACCGCGATCTGTTCATCAGATCCCTGTGCTTCATAGGCATATATATCGGTTTCACGACCTTTTCGGCACATTACGGGGACATACTTCTCGCTTCGGCCACAATACTGATGAAGATCATGATGCTGTTTTCATATTTTACGGACGGTTTTGCCTATGCGGGCGAAGCTTTGACCGGAAGATATGTCGGTGCCGGGGACAGGGTGATGCTTAGACGGACTGTCCGGGCAGTATTCGTATGGAGCATGTGTATTGGCCTGGTTTTCATGGTACTCTATGCTTTTGCCGGCCTGCCGATCCTGAAAGTGATGACGACTGATTTCCAGGTCATAGATGTGTCCCTTAAATATATGCCGTGGATGGTGCTGATGCCTTTGGCCGGCTGTGCGGCCTTTACTTGGGACGGGATATATATAGGTGCGACAGCTTCAAGACCTATCCGGGACAATATGATTCTGGCTGCAGCAGCCTTTTTCCTGGTATATCTGGCCGGAATCGGGCTTCTGAAAGCCCTGTCGCCGTCGGACGGCTTTTCTTCGGTGGCCGCAATACATGTGCTGCTGGCTGCATATCTGGTACACCTGCTGGTCAGGACTGCATATCTTTCCGTGCGGTACAGGAAGGACATACTTGCAAAACCGTTCGGAAATACGGCATTGAAATAACCGTTTTATAATATTCATATGGAAAGGACACTTGTTATTCTTAAACCGGGGACTCTTCAGAGAGGACTCGTCGGTGAGGTGATTTCACGCTTTGAGAAAAGGGGGCTGAAACTCGTCGCCATGAAAATGAAACAGCTGACTCCGGAAATCCTGGACGAGCACTATGCACATTTGAAGGACCGCCCTTTCTTCCCGTGGCTGAAAGCAGGGATGATGGCAGCTCCTGTGATCCTGTGCTGCTGGGAAGGATTCGAGGCTATAAAGACCGTGCGTGAAATGGCCGGAGCCACGAATGCGCGCAAGGCTGCTCCAGGCACTATCCGCGGTGATTACGGCATGAGTTCCCAGGAGAACATCGTACATACCTCAGATTCGCCGGAAAATGCAGCTGTCGAACTTGCACGCTTCTTCTCGCCGGAGGATTACTGTGAGTACCCTTCTCCTCTGAACCAGTATCTCTACGCACCTGACGAGAAGTGATGCGCTTCTTCATATCGGTCGAGAGCGTCTTTCATGAGTTCCCGGCCGAGTTCACATATCTCTTTCGCGCGGGCGTAGTCTGATATCGCGCCGAATGCATCGAATGGCATGTTTACCAGGATGTCCGGAGGACAGAGCCTGACCATGAGTTCTGTATTCCAGTGGTTCATCAGGTCGAAAGTCCTGGACAAAAGGGTGAAATAGTTCGCATCAGGGTCAAAGGCCTTCTGCGGCTTGTCTTCTTTCGTAAGCAGATCCTGAATGACCTTGTGGCCCTGGGCGCAGGCGAGACGGAGTTTTTCCCTCAAGGTCATGGTTTCATTGTGCAGCACGGAATCCATGACGGCCTTGTTTTCAGCCTGACGGACCAGATCCGCTTTCGTCCTGGCATTTTCGGCGTCTGCTTCATCTATCAGTATCTGTCTGATCGCATGCACATCTATGTCATTGACGTTGAATGCGACCAGAATGTCATGTCCTGACCGTTCCACGCGGTTGAGAGGCATTGTGTTCGCGATACCTCCGTCTATCAGAGTACGCATGCCCATTTTTACGGGGCGGAAAAGGGACGGAATCGAGATCGAGGCCCGGACTGCCTGGAACAGGTCTCCGTGATCGAATATCACTTCTTCGCCTGTGAACAGGTCTGTGGCTATGGCTTTGAACGGGAGTTCCAGATTCTCGATGTTCACGTCAGGAACTATTTCCTGCAGAGCCTCGATGACTTTGTCTCCCTTGACCAGATGATTGCGGCTGATGGAAATATCCATGAGACCGAATACTTTCCATCCGTTGAGGGAGAAGAGGAAATCCTTGACTTCAGGCAGTTTCCCGGCAGCATACATTCCGCCGATCAGCGAGCCTATGGACGTCCCGGCTATGGAAGTGATTCTGTAGCCCCGGGATTCGAGCTCTTCGATAGCCCCGATGTAAGCGAAGCCTCTCGGACCTCCGCTTGACAGTACCAGTGCGACATCTTTCATGATTACAGGGATTTGTTTTCTGTAAAGATAGTAAAAATATCGCGAGTCCGATGAAAAGAACGTAGCGCGTTTCATCGGACTGTTCGGGAAACTGACCCGTGTATGTCAGTTCAGCACGGCGCAGTCGAAATATCTGTCGAAAAGTCCTTTCGCCCTGTCCAGCTGTTCCTTCGTGTTCAGAGGGGTGTCTTTCAGTTTATAGTCCCACCCGAGAACTTCGTATTTGTTTTTCCCGAGTGTGTGGTAGGGCAGTATTTCCACGCGCCGTATCATCCTGTATCTGCCATTCCCGAAATGTTCGCCCAATGCGCGGATGTCTTCTTCCGTATCGCTGATTCCCGGAACCAGTACATATCTCAGCCAGAATGGTCTGCCATGTTCTTCCAGCCATGCAGCCGTCTCCAGAGTCCTGGTATTGGTCCTCCCCGTCAGGTCCAGATGTCTGGCAGGATTGATCTGTTTCACATCCAGCAGGACGAGATCAGCGATGCTGAAAAGTTCTTCCACGTGACTGTTCCATATGGCGCCGTTGGTGTCAATGCATACGTTGATCCCGTGTTCCTGAAGTTCCCGCACCAGAGGCACCAGGGCTTCCGCCTGGGCCGTAGGCTCTCCTCCGGAAAATGTCACTCCTCCCTTCTTCCCGAAAAACGGCTTCTGGTTCAATGCCATTTTCAGTATTGCCTCCGGTAATGTCGGTGTGCCTCCCTCGAAGGAAATGGTGTCGGGATTGGCGCAGTACAGGCATCTGAAAGGGCAGCCTTGTAAAAAAACGACGAGCCGGAGTCCCGGCCCATCGTAAGTTCCCATACTTTCGTATGAATGTACTTTCAATTCCATGGATTAAAACTTTTCGTGGAATGTTCTCGCAATGACTTCCAGCTGGTGTTCGCGGCTCAGTTTGGTGAAATTCACGGCATAGCCTGAAACCCTGATGGTAAGCTGCGGGTATTTTTCAGGATGTTCCATGGCATCTTCCAGCATTTCCCTGTTCAGGACATTCACGTTCAGGTGATGTGCGCCTTTCGTGAAATAGCCGTCCATCATGGTTACCAGATTCTCTACCTTTTCATGGTCTGTCGGACCAAGTGATTTCGGTACGATAGAGAACGTGTTGCTGATTCCGTCCATCGCGTCATGGTAGTCGAGCTTGGCTACCGAACTGAGGGATGCGATGGCACCGTGGCTGTCGCGGCCGTGCATAGGGTTTGCTCCCGGTGCGAATGCCACTCCTTTCAGACGTCCGTCAGGTGTAGCCCCTGTCTTCTTCCCGTACATCACGTTCGATGTGATGGTCAGGATGGAAAGCGTCGGTTCGGCGTTCTTGTATATAGGAAGCTTGCAGAGCTCGCCGTTGAAATAATGTATGAGTTCCTTTGCGATATTGTCCACACGGTCATCGTCATTTCCGAAGCATGGATATTCGCCTTCGATCTTGAAACTGTCGGTGAGTCCTTCTTCGTTGCGGTGGGCTGTCACCTTGGCGAACTTGATGGCTGAAAGCGAGTCGGCTGCGATGGACATTCCGGCTACTCCGTACGCGAGATTGATGGACGGGTTCGTGTCGATGAATGCCATCTGTGACCTCTCGTAGTCATACTTGTCATGCATGTAGTGGATGATGTTCATCGCTTCGTTGTAGACTCTTGCCACCTCGTGGAGGACTTTCTTGTAGTTTGCAAGCACTTCGTCATAGTTCAGGACATCGCTCTTGAGCGGTTCGATGCCTTCCACCATGAGAGTTCCTGTATTTTCGCAGCGGCCGCCGTTGATGGCGAGAAGAAGTGCCTTTGCGAGGTTTGCACGGGCCCCGAAGAACTGGATGGCCTTTCCTACTGCCTGGTAGGATACGCAGCAGGCGATTCCGTAGTCGTCACATTTGCGTGTGTCACGCATGAGGTTGTCGTTCTCGTACTGTACCGAACTGGTGTCTATGGAAACCTTCGCGCAGAAATCCTTGAAGCCTTCCGGCAGTTCCGGACTCCAGAGCACTGTCATGTTAGGTTCCGGAGCAGGTCCGAGATTGTAGAGGGTCTGGAGGAAACGGAACGAAGTCTTGGTGACTTTCACTTTTCCGTCATTGAAACGGCCTCCGATGGATTCGGTGATCCAGGTAGGGTCTCCGGCGAAGATGTCGTTGTATGCCTGCATCCTCAGGTGGCGGACCATCCTGAGCTTCATTACGAACTGGTCGACAAGTTCCTGAGCCTGGCTTTCATCTATGATGCCGTGATTCAGATCGTACTCGATATAGATATCCAGGAATGAGGATACGCTTCCGAGAGACATGGCTGCACCGTCCTGTTCCTTGACAGCTGCCAGATAAGCCATGTAGACCCATTGTACTGCTTCACGGGCATCGTATGCCGGCCTTCCGAGGTCGAGTCCGTAATATTCGCCGAGAACCTTTATCTCGTTCAGGGCCCTGATCTGTTCGGCCACCTCTTCCCTGAGTCTGATCCTGTCTTCCGTCATCGGACCGGTCAGGTTCCTGAGATCTTCTTTCTTGGCTTCGATGATCCTGTCTGCGCCGTAGAGGGCAAGTCTCCTGTAGTCGCCGATGATACGTCCGCGTGAATAGTTGTCAGGAAGCCCTGTCAGGAAACCAAGTGATCTGAATTTCAGTATCTCTTCAGTATATACGTCGAAAACTCCGTCATTGTGGCTTTTGCGGTAATGAGTGAAAATCTCCTTTACTTTCGGGTCGAGTTCCACTCCGTTCTGGTTGCATGCCCTTTCCACTACTCTCCAGCCACCGAAAGGCTTGATGGCCCTTTTGAGCAGTTCGTCGGTCTGAAGACCGACAATGATTTCGTTTTCCCTGTCAATGTATCCGGCTTTATGGGAAGTGATGGTGGAAATCGTCTTGGCATCAATGGAGCGTACTCCGTTGTTCTGCCTTTCTTCTTCCATCGCAGCCAGACATTTGTTCCAGAGTTTCTTTGTCCTTTCAGTAGGCCCGCAGAGGAAAGAAGCGTCACCGGTATATGGAGTGATGTTTCTGTACACGAAGTCAGATACATCGATTCTGCTGCTCCATACGCCATCAATGAATTTTTCGTTCAATTCCATAAAATCTTAAAGTTAACGTCAAACCGACGGATTATTGATGATTCATGATTCCGGGCGCAAATATAATGCTTATTTGTAATTATTCAAATTTATCTATTTGGAAAATTATTATATTGAAAATGAAAACACTTTTCTTAATTTTGTATTTTCATGTAAAAATGACCAGGCGATGAAAAAATTCAGAAAACTCGTGGCTATCGAGCCTGTAGGGCTGGTTCCGGCAGTCGAGTCAGAAGTCAGGGGTATGGCCATGGAATCAGTGTTCCATGAAGATATTCCCGCGGATGACCTGGCTGTAGCTTCACGTATCGGAGATGCTGATGCCGTGCTGCTCAGCTATACTTCGAAAATCACTGCGGAAGCTCTGTCCCGGTGTCCGAATGTAAAATATATAGGCATGTGCTGTTCCCTGTATTCTCCGGAAAGCGCAAATGTGGACATCCGTTATGCTGAAAGCAGGGGCATCACTGTGACCGGGATACGCGATTATGGAGATGAAGGTGTGGTGGAATATGCCGTGAGCGAGCTCGTCCGCTGCCTTCATGGTTTCGGACAGAAGCCTTGGTACGGAGCTCCCCGTGAAATCACCGGTTTGCGGACCGGATTTCTGGGATTGGGAAAATCCGGAGGGATGATAGCCGATGCCATGAAGTTTTTCGGAGCCGGTGTCAGCTATTTTGCCAGAACGGAAAAAGAGTCTGCAGGGCAGAAAGGCTATGTCTTCATGCCCGTAGGCAAACTTCTGGAAACAAGTGATGTGGTCTTCTGCTGTCTGAACAAGAATACCGTACTGATGCATTCTTCAGAATTCGAAAGATTCGGGAACCATAAGATACTTTTCAATACGGGCCTTTCGCCTGCATGGGAAGAAGAGCCTTTCCTCAAATGGCTGGAAGGCGACAATCTCTGTTTCTGTGATACGGTGATGGCTCTGGGAGGGGAACATCTTGTTTCCCATCCGCACGTCCGCTGCATGAACGTGTCTACAGGCCGGACATCGCAGTCGTTCGTGAGGCTGAGCGAGAAGGTCCTGGCCAATATCGAGGCTTATCTCGGGAAAAACTGACGCGTCATGAACAGGACATCGGATTATGATTTCACCGTGATTGTCCCCCTGTATGATGAGGAGGCCAATATCCCGGAACTCGGAAGACGTCTTGCCGCATTCCTAAGGACCAGCCAGTACCGCTCATGTGTGCTTTTCGTGAATGACGGTTCCTCCGACGGCAGCCTGGAATGTGTGAAAAAGACATGTTCCGGGTACCCTGATTTTTTCTATATTTCTTTCAGTGAGAATTGCGGGTTGAGTGCGGCACTCAAGGCCGGCTTTGATTATGCGTGTTCCGAATACGTAGGCTATATGGATGCCGACCTGCAGACCGACCCGGAGGATTTCAATCTTCTGCTGCCTTACCTTCGGGATTATGACATGGTGACCGGAGTCAGGGTGAGGCGCAATGACAGCCCGTTCAGAAGATTCCAGTCCGTATTCGCCAATTCGTTCCGCCGGATGATGACAGGAGACGGCGCTTCAGATACCGGCTGTCCGCTGAAAGTATTCAGGACTGCCGCAGCCAGGTCTTTCCCCATGTTTACTGGTATGCACAGATTCTTTCCGGCCCTGATCATGCTTCAGAACGGCGCCGGGTATAAGGAGGTGCCTGTCAGGCATTATCCGAGGACAGCCGGGGTTTCCAAGTTCTCCATGTGGAACAGGGTGCTGGTTTCCCTGGCGGACTGTTTCGCCTACAGGTGGATGAAGTCCAGATATATCAGGTA
The DNA here is from genome assembly GCA_944326365.1 of uncultured Bacteroidales bacterium. Lineage (GTDB taxonomy): Bacteria > Bacteroidota > Bacteroidia > Bacteroidales > UBA932 > Cryptobacteroides. The sequence goes on from CALVDR010000008.1 coordinate 17,963, forward strand.
TCGGGTGACGGATTCGGATCTTGAAAGATAGGAGTTTCACATGATTCATGCGGCAGTGGTATACGGGATAGGTTTTCTGGCACAGATTTTCTTCTCTGCCAGGACTCTGTTCCAATGGTTTGCATCCGAGAAGGCCGGATCAGTAGTTTCACCTGCGTCCTATTGGGTGCTGAGTGTGGCAGGCTCGTACCTGTTCTTTATATACGGCTGGCTCAGGGATGATTTTGCCATACTGTTCGGCCAGTTTGTCTCTTACTATATTTATTTATGGAATCTCGGATGGAAAGGTATATGGCAAAGGCTTTGGCTTCCGCTGAAGATCCTCCTGCTGGTGACCCCTGCCGTGGCATCCGTCTGTGTGCTGACGGACGGGCAGTCATTTGCGGAACGCTTCATATTCAATGAGGCTGTCCCTGTCGGACTTCTGGTTTTCGGCTCGGCAGGGCAGGTCATATTCACTTTCCGGTTCGTATACCAGTGGCTGTATTCCATCCGGAAAAAGGAATCGGTCCTGCCCCTGGGCTTCTGGATCATCAGTCTGGTCGGCTCGGCCGTCATAGTGGCATACGGAATTTTCAGACATGATCCTGTGCTGGTTCTCGGCCAGTCTTTCGGTCTGGTGGCATATTCCAGAAATCTGGCCATAGGCATACGTACAAACATTTCCAAAAACAAAGCGAATACAGATGAAGCTTGATTTACGACCTCATCCGGTTTTTGCAGCTTTCCTGCTGCTCATTGTCAGTCTTGTCCCGGTAATGATACTGAAGGATATTTCACCGTCCAATGAACTCAGGTATCTGAGTATCGCCGAGGAAGCCCTGGAAGAAGGCCATGTCTTTGCTTTCTCGAATCATGGGGAACCGTATTCGGACAAACCGCCTCTGTATTTGTGGCTTGTGATGCTTTCCAGGCTTGTTTCAGGGGAGTATAGCTTCTTTCTGCTCAGCCTTTTTTCGTTCATACCGGCACTTGTGATCATCGGTGTGATGGACAAGTGGCTGATGCTTGTGTCTGCACAGACGACCATCCGTTTTTCTTGGACGGACAGGTTTGCGGCAGCGGTTATGCTCGGTACATCCGCAATGTTTGTCGGGACAGCCATCATATTGCGGATGGATATGCTCATGACCATGTTCATAGTCCTGGCCATGTTTACTTTCTACAAGATGTACCGGAATATCGGCCGACCTGCGCTGAACGGACTCCTTCTGCCGGTATTCATTTTTCTCGCCTTGTTCACCAAAGGTCCGGTAGGCCTGCTGATGCCGGTGGTGAGCATATTCATTTTCCTGCTGTTTTCCGGAAAACCTGGCGAGACCGGAAAGTATCTCGGATTCAGGACCTGGGGAGTGCTCGTGCTGCTTTGCGGCCTGTGGTTTCTCGGAGTATGGCTTGAAGGCGGGAAGGAATACCTTTCCGATCTCCTTTTCCACCAGACTTATGACAGGGCGGTGGATGCCTTTCATCACAAGGAGCCGGTATGGTACTATCTTACGGCCATATTGTACGTGGCGGCTCCGTATTCCCTGGTTCTGCTGTATATGATCTTCGCACGCCATGGCAGACAGGTCTATGTCACGGATGCAGGACGGCTGTTCATTGTATGCTTTGCCTCCACATTCGTCATGCTTTCCCTTTTCAGTTCCAAACTTTCCGTCTATCTGCTTCCTGTCCTGCCGTTCATGACATATGCCGCCATCCTCACAGGGAAAGATATGCGCACCGGTTTCATGATCCGTATCACTGCCGGACTTCCTGCCGTACTTCTGATGCTTGTGGCTCTGGCATTATGTACATATCCTCTGTATGCCGGCAGTATCCCGGAGGATATATTTCCCCAGTATATCCATGACCTGGCTGTCACGCCGTATGCATACATGGCTTCTGCCGTGCTTTTTGCCGGGGCGGCAGTGTCGTTTTACGCACTTTCCGGGAACAGGGCATGGACGCTGTCGGTATCATCTACGGCCGTGTCTCTTCTCGTGGCTGTCATCATTCTGACACCTCTGGTGCCGGAAGTGAATGACTATATAGGCTACAGAAACGTCAGCAGGCTGGCCATGGAATTGAAGAAAACCAGCGGAGTCTCAGGGTATTCGACATATGACTTGAGGGCGGGAGAGAACATGGATGTCCTTGTGGATGAAAAGGTGACAGCATATAATGCCGCGGACGATTTCTATTATGCGGACATTTCGGATTCCGTACTTATTGCCAGAACCTCCAAACTCAGGAAGAATCCCAAGCTCCTCTCGAAAACCGCCGGACTGCACGGTATCCGGTCAGGCGAATTCACGGTATTCGTGGTCCTTCCGGCAAAAGACTGACAGGAGATGCCTGATATCCTGCGTCTGCCGCCGGCGCCTGTGCCGGAAAGAGGCAGGCCGAAGATTTCACATCTTGTGTATTTCTGCGGCCGCCTCCGTGGCCCGAATCATATCAGTCTAAAGACCGCACTGCATGGGTGACGGGTCTTCGAATGTGATTTTGTTGGCTACCACTTCATAGACCTGCTTTTCCGTACCGTCACTGCCTGTGAATTTGGATGTACGTACCCGTCCGCTTACGTACAGAGGTGCGCCTTTTTCTATTTTCGTCAGATCCGGCATGCCCCGCCCGCTCCATGCGACGATGTTGTGCCACGTGGTTTCGATGACTGCATCTCCTTCCCTTCCTTTGTAAATGAAGTTCGTGGCCAGAGAGAACCGGGCCACCTTGTTTTCGCCGACATCGGAAATACGGACATTCCCGACATTCCCTTTCAATTCGATTTTGTTCAACTGTTCCATAGTTCCTTTTTTTGATGAATCATTCCTATACTTGAAGTGTGCACACATGTAGGTCAGGGGCAAAGTAAGCGAACAAAAAAGTGAAAAAAAATATTGCAAAAACTGATTTTCTTTTTCTTTTGCATTTTTTCTTTTTCTTGAAAATTAAACTGATACATCAGTAATTATACAGAAAAAGAAAAATTATACGGAAAAACAAAAATTTCTTTGGAAAAAAGAAAAACAACACGGCTGATGCTTTGAACGGATGATTTTAAATCCAATATTTGGAATGATCAAACAAGACCGCACATGCGAAAGGAATTCTCGAAGAAACTTGTCTCAGGGACTGTGCCCTCCGCTCCCGTATGTCTCGAATGCGGAGATACGATAAAATATGGCAGGGCGGACAGGAAGTTCTGCTGCGATGCCTGCAAGAACAAGTACCACAACCGTCAGGCTCAGGACAGCCGTCAGTTCCGGCAGATGGTCCATGCCTGTCTGGACCGTAATTATATTATTCTGGATTCGCTCCGCAAGACAAATCTGAAGAATATCCGCATGGCTGACCTGGAAAGTATGGGGTTCAAGAGGGATTTCTTCACGTCGTATTACAGAAGTCTCAGACATGAGGTGTATATGTGTTATGATTTGAGGTATTTCGTGTCAGGGGAGACGGTGACATCCATTTCAAGGATCCGGAATGTCGATGATGTATAGAAATCAGACAAGTTTGTTTCCATTCCTCTCGGCTTCTTCGTATATTTGGCCAGCGGCCACATATACTGTTCACGCCTCGGCAAAATAAATAAATTTCTTTTGCACTCGGCTTCTTCGTATATTTGCACCCCGAAACCAAAGTTAAATTATAATGAAGATATCACATGCAATAGGGGCGGCTACGCTCGCAGTCTTAACATCGTGCAATATGGAAAATCCATTATTGACGGAGTCTTCCCATCCATATGGGGCTCCGGCATTTGACAAAATCAGGAACGAACATTATCTGCCGGCATTCAAGGCCGGAATCGAAGAGGCCAAGGCCGAGATTGATTCCATAGTGTCAAATCCGGCGGAACCGGATTTCGAAAACACCATCGAGGCTCTGGAATACAGCGGACAGACTCTGAACCGCGTATCCGGGATATTCTACAATCTTATGGAAGCTGACACCGATGACGAGATGCAGGCCATCGCAGAAGAAATAGCTCCCATGATGACGGAATATTCCATGTACATATCATTGAACAAACCTCTTTTCGAAAGGGTGAAGGCTGTTTACATGAAGAAGGATTCGCTGGATCTGGCCCAGGACCAGAAGAAGCTTCTGGAAAACACATACGAATCATTTGCCCGAAACGGAGCGAATCTGTCGGATGAAGACAAGGAGACTTACAGCAAGTATGCCGAGGAACTTTCCCTGGCTACCCTCCAGTTCAGCAAGAACGTTCTGGCTTCCACCAATGCCTATACTCTTCATATAACGGACAGCACGGATCTGGCAGGTCTTCCACAGTATGTGGTGGATATGGCTGCCATGTATGCAAAGGAAAAAGGTCTTGACGGCTGGGTCGTCACCCTCGATTATCCGAGCTTCGGCCCGTTCATGAAGTACAGCGAGAACAGGGAGCTCAGAAAAGATGTCTACATGGCATATCTGACACGTTCTGTCGGAGGCGAGTTCGACAATACGGAAATCGTGAAGAAGATCGTGGACCTGAGGATAAAGATGTCCAAACTTCTCGGTTATGAGACTTATGCCGATTATGCTCTGGAGAACAAGATGGCCAAGGATCCGGAGACGGTAAATGCCTTCCTGAAGGAACTTCTCGAACCTACCATGCCGTTTGCAAAACAGGAAATAGCCGATATTCTGGAATTTGCCAAAGAAAACGGCTATGAAGACAGCGAACTCAAGTCATGGGATTTCTCTTACTGGTCCGAAAAGTACCGCGAGGCCAAGTTCAATCTGAACGAGGAGCAGCTCAAGCCTTATTTCAGGCTTGAAAACTGTATAGCGGCAGTCTTCGATCTGGCCAACAGACTCTATGGCCTGACATTTACGGAAATTCATGACGTACCGGTATATCACAAGGACGTCAAGGTCTATGACGTAAAGGATGCCGACGGCCGTCATATGGCTCTGTTCTATGCCGATTTCTTCCCGAGAGCGAGCAAGAGCGGAGGTGCGTGGATGACAGCTTTCAGGGAGCAGTGCATTTATAACGGAGTGGAAGAGCGTCCTTTCATCAGCATCGTGACGAACTTTACAAAACCTACGGAAAATGCTCCGTCGCTCCTTACCCATGGTGAGTTCGTGACCTTCCTTCATGAATTCGGACATTCACTTCATGGAATCCTGGCCGAAGGACGCTATCCTTCATTGACCGGAACATCGGTCCCGAGAGATTTTGTAGAGCTTCCGTCACAGATCATGGAGAACTGGGCGTATGAGCCGGAGTATCTTGATACCTTCGCCAAAGATTACAGGACGGGAGAGGTGATTCCCGATTCCCTGATCACGAAGATCGTGGCATCGAAGAATTATCTGGCCGGGTATTCTCAGGTAGGCCAGCTCAGATATGGTATCATGGATATGGCTTGGCACACTCTGACTGCCGTACCGGAGGAAAGCACGGTGGATTTTGAAAAAGAGACCGTGGCTCCGATAAGCATCATCCCTGCCGCTCCGGGAACTGCATTCTCACCTACATTCTCGCATATATTTGCCGGAGGCTATGCAGCCGGATATTATTCATACAAATGGGCGGAAGTCCTCGAGGCGGATGCATTCTCCCTTTTCAAGGAAAAGGGGATCTTCAATAAGGAAGTGGCCGGTTCATTCAGGGAAAACATACTCTCGAAAGGAGGTTCTGAAGACGTTGCCGTCCTTTACAAGCGTTTCCGCGGCCATAATCCGGAGCCGGAAGCTCTCATGGAGAAGCTCGGTCTCGTGAAAAAATAGTGCAGAGGCAGTTCTGCAACATTTTTACCGGTTTTTTCATATTCTTCTGATTTTAATCAGGTTCTAAGATGAAAAAACCGGTTTTGTTTTTGGCTATAATCCAGATACTCGTCTTCTCATCCTGCTCCAGAATGGATCTGGCAGGTGTGACAGCCACGAAATGTCAGGAAGCTCCGGAGTGGTACTCGTCTGTCACTGTGGATGGAGCCATCACGGTGGAGGTGTCGATGGAAGAAGACGTGATAGAGATAGTCTCGGATGCAAATGTACTTCCGTATGTAAATGTTCATGAGCAGAGAGGCGCCCTGATAGTGGAGTATGATGACGGAGCCCGTTTTTCAGGGCGGTATGAAACCATAGTCCGTATTCCGGCGAGCCGCGAAATACAGAGTGTCCGGCTTATGAATTCGGCAGTGTTCAGGATGGATGCACCGGTCAGAACCGGGTATCCGTTGCGTTTCGTGGCCGGGTCATGGTCGCAGTTCGATTTTGCGAGTATTTCAGCCGTGGATATGGAGATAAGTCTCAGCGATGCGTCGGTTTTCCTTGCCGATATGGTTTCGGTGAACAACGCTGACATCTCATGCTGTGGCAGGTCGGAAGTCATGATGGACGGAGTCATACAGTCATGTAATGCTATCCTTGAGGATGGATCATCTCTTTCTCCGCTGACAGATACTTATGTAGACAGATTTGAACTGGAGATAGATTATTTCTACGGAAATCTTTCGGACAGCAGTTCCGCATCTTTCCACTCCGACGGGTCTATATCAGGGACTCTCAGGGACAGGAGCAGTATCGATTATACCGGAGTGGCGCAGAACACCGCGACCGAGCTTGAAGGTTCGGAGTATTAGCAGGCATTACCCCTATTTCGGCGCTATCCTGTAGAGAACCCCGGCTATGATCGCATACAGAATGTTCGGACTCCACAGTGCCAGCCCTGGTGGCATCACTCCGGTGTACACGAACATCTCGCTGAACCGCTGGAACAGAATGTAGGAGAAGCTCAGGGCGATGCCTATGCCGATGTTCCAGCCCATTCCGCCACGCCGTTTCTTGGATGACAGGGCCACACCCATGATAGTCAGGATGAATGCCGAAAAAGGCATGGCGAATCTCTTGTGCTTTTCTATAAGCGCATCCTTTATATTCGCGTCTCCACGCATCTTCTGTGTTTCTATGAGAGTGTTCAGTTCCCTGTAGTTCAGGGACTCCAGCGTGTTTTTCTTCATGTAGAAGTCGTTGACGGTCAGATTTATGACCGTGTCCAGCTGCTTGCCGCTGCGGATTTTGTCCTCCAGAGAGTTCGTATAGTCCCTGATGAAGTATTTCTTGAGTCTCCATCCGTTGAAAGTAGTGTCCCATACTGCCGTTTCGGCTGAAAGTTTCGATACCAGCTGGTTGTTTTCTATCTTTTCCAAAGTGAAACGGTAGGCGGTATTGTTCCATGAACTGAAGGATTCCACGAAAACGAATTCCCCGGGGGATATCTGGTAATGGATGTTCCTGTTCGTATTCGCGGTATTGGATTTCAGGTATTTGTTTTCGAATTGGACGAGAACCTTGTTCGAGTTCGGGATTATGAACAGGTTCAGGCAGAGGGAGAATATGGCTATGATGGTCGCCGAGACTATGTACGGCACCATCATCCGGTGGAAACTGATGCCGCAGGAGAGTATGGCTATGATTTCGGAATTTCCGGCCATCTTCGAGGTGAAGAAAATCACCGTGATGAATACGAACAGTGCGCTGAACATATTCATGAAATACGGGATGAAATTGAAGTAATAGTCGAAGATGATGGCTTTCAGCGGCGCTTCCTTGCTCACAAAGTCATCGATTTTCTCGCTTATGTCGAAAATGATGACTATGCCGATGATCAGAATCAGTGCCACGAAGAAAGTCGAGATGAACTTCTTGATTATGTATAAGTCGAGAATCCTCGGCTTGAGTTCCAGATGTTTCATTTCCTGTTAAAGTCTCGTCATTATTCTCTTCACCGTCGCATCTTTCCAGCTCCGGAAATCTCCGGCAATGATGTGTTTCCGCGCCTCTCTCACCAGATCGAGGTAGAACGCCAGGTTGTGTTCGCTGGCTATCTGTCCTGCAAATATCTCTTTCGATACGAAAAGATGTCTCAGATATGCCTTGCTGTAGGTCCTGTCTACGAAAGATGTGCCTTCCGGATCTATTGGCGAGAAGTCGTCCGCCCATTTCTGGTTCTTCATGTTCATGATGCCGTTCCATGTGAACAACATCCCGTTCCTGCCGTTTCTGGTAGGCATCACGCAGTCGAACATGTCCACACCCCTCGCGATCCCTTCCAGAATATTGGCAGGAGTGCCGACGCCCATCAGATATCTCGGCCGGTCATCCGGCAATATCGGACAGACCACTTCCAGCATTTCGTACATTTTTTCTGTCGGCTCTCCCACGGAGAGACCGCCAATGGCGTAGCCTTCCCTGTCGAATGACGCCGCATGTTCGGCAGCCTCGCGCCTCAGTTCCGGATAGACACACCCTTGGACTATGGGGAAAAAGGTCTGTGAATATCCGTAAAGCGGTTCTGTCTCGTCGAAATGCCTGATACAGCGGGCCAGCCATGCCTGTGTCAGTTTCAGGGACTTCTTAGCATAATCGAAACTTGCGTCTCCCGGCGTGCATTCATCCAGGGCCATGATGATGTCTCCTCCGATGATTCTCTGCGTGTCGACGTTGTTTTCAGGGGTGAACTTGTGCCGTGACCCGTCGATATGGGAAGAGAAAGTGCAGCCGTCCGGAGTCAGTTTCCGGATAGGGGAGAGCGAGAATACCTGGAATCCGCCGCTGTCCGTAAGTATCGGCCTGTCCCACGATATGAACTTGTGCAGGCCGCCTGCAGCCTTCAGAATATCCAGCCCGGGCCTGAGATAGAGGTGGTATGTGTTTCCGAGTATGATTTCTGCCCGGATATCCTTTTTCAGATCCCTGTGGTATATGCCCTTGACAGAGCCTACTGTACCCACAGGCATGAAGATAGGCGTTTCTATCTGTCCGTGGTCCGTGGTGATGATGCCGCATCTGGCATTTGATCCCGGGTCTGTCGCTGTCTTTTCGAATTTCATTTCCTTTTCCTCAATGTGGCTCACGCCAATGATTAATCTGTCAAAGATAAGAAGAAACTGCCATATGAGACCAAAATTGTTCAAATTATTCTTATATTTGCTTTCCTCGTCTCGGGCATTGCCGTCATCCGGCAGCCGGAGACAGTGAGGGAACCACGATAATTGACATTAAAATCATTTTATGGATAAAGCAGTAAGAATCAGGCTGATCCTGATGAATTTCCTTCAATGGGCAGTGTGGGGTGCATACCTTACATCCATGGGCAGCTATCTTGTTTCGGTGGGACTGGCTGAAAGAATCGGACTTTTCTATGCCATGCAGGGCATCGTTTCCATCTTCATGCCGGCCATCATGGGTATCGTGGCGGATAAGTATATCCCTGCCCAGAAACTTCTGGGTATCTGCCATCTCGTGGCAGGAGCGGCAATGATAGCGGCCGGATATTACGGTCTGGCAGCAGGTACGGATGTGAAATTCGGTATCCTTTTCCCGTTGTACACTCTCAGCGTGGCATTCTACATGCCTACCATAGCGCTTTCGAATTCCGTGGCATTCAAGATTCTGCTGAAGAACGGCTTTGATACTGTAAAGGATTTTCCTCCGGTCAGGGTCTTCGGTACGGTAGGCTTCATCTGCAGCATGCTCTTCGTGAATTTCGTGACTGATTCTGATGGAATCCAGTTCCAGCATACGTACAACCAGTTCTTCGTGTCAGGAATCATAGGTGCGGCCCTTTTCCTGTACAGCTTCACTCTTCCGGACTGTCCGGCAGGCAGACAGGCACAGTCCCGGAGCCTGGCCGATGCGCTTGGAGCGAAGGCCTTCACGCTTTTCAGAGACAGGAGCATGGCCATCTTTTTCATTTTCTCCATGCTTCTCGGAGTCGCCCTTCAGATAACGAACGGATTCGCGAACCCGTTCATCACGCATTTCACTGATGTCCCGGAATACGCGGACACATGGGGCGCGAGGAATGCCAATGCCCTGATCTCCATATCGCAGATGTCGGAGACTCTCGGTATCCTTCTCATTCCTGTGGCTCTGAAGTTCTTCGGTATCAAGAGAGTGATGCTCATAGCCATGCTGGCATGGGTATTCAGGTTCGGCCTCTTCGGTCTGGGGAATCCCGGGCCGGGAGTCTGGATGTTCATCCTGTCCATGATAGTATACGGTGTGGCGTTCGATTTCTTCAATATTTCCGGAGCCCTCTATGTAGAACAGAGGTCTTCCGATGAGATCAAGTCCAGTGCCCAGGGGCTTTTCATGCTGATGACCAACGGTATCGGCGCTACTGTCGGCACTCTTTCGGCCCAGGCTGTAGTGAATCATTTCGTCTATAATGCAGCGCAGCCGGACTGGAGTACGGCCTGGTATATATTCGCCGGCTATGCCCTTCTGGTGGCGGTCCTGTTTGCCATCTTCTTCCGTGACCCTGGGAAAGGTCCTTACAAGAAGATAGCCTGACGGCAAAAAAGAAGGAAGTAATTGAGGGTGACCCGGATCATTCCGGATCACCCTCAATGCCTGTTATTGTGTTACGATTTCTTAGAAATCTCTTCCCATTTGCGTGTCACCCCTCTCACGCACGGATTTTCAGTCTCTGGCCTTATCTGGCGCAGCCGTGGTGGTGTCTTGGGTGACGGGCCGGCCTGTCGGCATGGCATCCTTCCGGTCTGAAGTGATGACCGCAGCATGGACATTCATGTTGAGGGACAGGGTGATGACCGTGGTGGAAGCCGTGACCGTGGTGCTGATGTCCGGCTGCCATCCTGCGTTCCTGACGGGCAGCCTGAAGCGCCTTGAATGCCTCTATCTGTTCCGGTGTCAGGATCTTTTCCATTTCATCGCGGTGTTCCTGAACCATCTTTTTCATCGCATCTCTGTGCCCGTCCCTCATCTTTTCCATCTGAGCCCTGTATTCTCCGACAGCTTTCTGCCTTTCCGCTTTCTGGCTTTCGAACAGTTCAGTGAGTTTTGCAGTCTGCTCTTCCGAGAGATCCAGTTTTCCTGACAGGAAGTCCACCCTCGCTTCTATGCTCTCGGCCCCGGTGGCGACATTGTCCCTCGGCTGGATAGGATGTCTCTGGTCCTGAATCTGTGCGAATGTGCTGCCTATTCCCATGGATGCGACAGCTAAAATCATGACTAACCTTTTCATATAAAAAAATTTACAATTAGACATATCGGGATTCCTGATTCCCGTCCGGATACAAAACTACTGAAGTTTCCCCGATGTGGAAGGCCGCTTCAGGAATCCGCTGGCGAACGGTACGAATCTGCGGGCAAACGGCAATTCTCCACAAGGATTATTTGCTTAAATTTGCATCTGCAAACCGGAGTGGAATCATATCATGAACAACAGAAACCTGCCTCTGCTGACAGACATCTTTTTCTGTCTCATTCTTCTGCCTGTGATGATCATGCTGCTTCCTGTAGAGAGGTGGCTCACGCATCATACGATTTTCGTCGTGGTCTTCGTGCTCTGGCTTTATGCGGTGTACTTTATCCACAGGAAGCTGACCGTACCGCTCGTCTTCCGCAAGAAAAACTGGTGGGCTCCCATTCTGATTTTCATCGCTGCGATACTTGTGACATGGCTCATTTCCGGTCTGGACGATCCACGGAGACACTTCGGTCCGGGAGGTCCGTGGGCGCATCGGCATTTCTTCTGGCTGTCGCCCCGTGAGCAGGGCGTGTGGTTTCTTTTCGTCGTAGTGACTACGTTCAGCATAGCAGTCGGACTGCTTACCGAACTTTACAGGCAGATGCTTGAGAAAAAGGAACTCGAACAGGAAAAGTCCAAAGCCGAGCTGGCCCTGTACAAGGCGCAGATCAACCCTCACTTCCTGTTCAATACCCTGAACACCCTTTACAGCCTCGTCATAACGAAATCCGACCGGGCAGAGCAGGCCTTCGTGCAGTTTACGGAAATGATGAAGTATCTCTATACGAACACTTCTACCGACTTCATTCCTCTCTCCGCCGAAGCGGATTATATCAGACAGTACATAAGTCTCCAGAAATTCCGCTTGAACGAGCATACAAAGGTAGATTTCAGTGTCACTGTCCGTGACAATACAACCGTCATCGCCCCGATGCTCCTCATGACCTTCGTCGAGAATGCCTTCAAATACGGGGTCTCTTCACACAGTGACAGTCTTATCGCGATAAGCCTGGTCCAGGACGGTGACAGTATCCGGTTCAATGTCAGGAACAGTATCTTTCCTGAATCCCTGACAGGAAAAAAGGACGGCATAGGACTGGCGAATTGCCGCAAGCGGCTGGCTCTAATTTATCCTGACACCCATACTCTCAGAATCTCCGATTCGGGAGATGTATTCGAAGTGGAACTGACGTTATTCCTGAAAAGATGATTACAGCGATTGCAATAGATGACGAGCCTCTGGCTCTGGATATCATAGACAGTTTCTGCCGGAGAGACGGGGATATTTCCCTGACTGTCTACAGTGACCCTGTGGTGGGAATGGAAGCCGTGCACAGGGAATGTCCGGATCTGGTTTTCCTGGATATAGAGATGAACGGCATTTCGGGGATAGAGGCGGCGAAGGCATTGCCGGAAGGCACTTTCCTGATTTTTACTACTGCTTATGCGCAGTTCGCCCTGGACGGGTTTGAACTGAATGCCGTGGATTTCCTGCACAAGCCCTTTTCGTACCAGAGATTCGTGACAGCTGTCAGAAAAATGAGGGAACTGTCCCGTCTCAGAAGCATGGCTATGGCGGGTGACAGGGATGGCGGGGAAATCACTGTAAAGTCAGAATACAGAAATGTGAATGTGCCTCTTTCCCGGATCAGATACATCGAGGCCATGGACAATTATTCGAAAATTCTTCTCTCAGACGGCAGCCAGGTCCTCACTCAGATGAGTCTGAAAGAAATGTCCGAAATGCTGCCGTCCGGGAAATTCATAAGAATCCACCGTTCGTTCATCATTCCGTCGGACAAGGTCTCCGGGTATTCCGGCAGGGCAGTATCCCTCTCATGCGGTGTCACCCTCCCTGTCGGCAGGGTCTATTCTTCCGATTTCCTGTCCTGCATGAAAGTCCGGGAAGTCAGCGTCCGTTTATGATTTCTGTCCGGGGCTCGGCATGAGCCATGCCCCTCATGGAAAATTCGCAGCCGCAGTACTGCTGGTTGTAGAAACCGTATTCTTTGATGAGCCGGTTCCTGCGTTCCTGCAGACCGTTCTTTCTCCAGTTCCTGTCCCACCAGATGACATCATCATAGAGCGATGCTGCATACCGGCCTGCGGTGTTTATCTGGTCCAGGCTTTTCCATCTGGAGGAGGCGAGAGTCGTGGTGATCACATGATATCCGTGTCTGTGGGCATATCCGGCTGCCGACTCCAGTCTCATACGGAAACATTCCAGACATCTGGAGCCTCTTTCCGGCTGGTCTTCCAGACCTTTCATTCTTTCAAGCCAGGCATCGTGCCCGTAGTCTGCATCCACGATTTCCAGCCCGAGCGATTCCGCGTATCTGGTACACTCGTTTTTCCTTATGAGATATTCCTCTTCAGGATAGATGTTCGGGTTGCAGTAGTATATGAGCGGCGTGATGCCGTTTTTCATCAGACATTCAACAATGGCCGAGGAGCATGGGGCACAACAAGTATGGAGGAGAACTTTCCGTTCCCCTCCAGGTACCTCAAGTATGTTTTCTGCCTTTTTGGCCATATGCATGCCCTCAGTGCGGTCACTCTCAGTCCACGAACTGGCACCAGCCGAACGGGTCTTCGATCTCGCCATCCTGGATGCCGCGTATCATCTTGTAGAGTTTCAGGCTCTTCGGCCCGCACTGGTCTTTGGACCCGAAATAGTACGGCTTCACTTCCGTGGATTCGAGGGCAGGCCTGTCATCTATCTGGTATACAGGGGTAATGACTACGGCCGTACCGCATTCTCCGACTTCTTCGAAAGTGGAAAGTTCCTCTACGGGGACAGGCCGTCTTTCGACTGTCATTCCCAGTTCTCTGGCCACTGTCTCAAGCGATTTGTTCGTGATGGAAGGAAGAATGGTGTCAGACTTCGGAGTGATGTATGAGTTGTCCCTGATGGCGAAGAAATTCGAAGAATTGAATTCGTCTATATACTGGTGGTGAAGCGGGTCGAGATATAGCACTGCCTCGTAGCCGAGCTTGTGGGCCAGATTGTATGAATACAGCGAAGCCGCATAGTTGCTTCCCAGTTTGAAACTGCCGGTGCCGTTAGGAGCGGCCCTGTCATAATCCCTTGAAATCACGACGTATGAAGGCTGCAGGGTATTGCCCGTATAGGCACCTACCGGGGCGCAGAGCATCAGGAACAGGCATTCCGTAGACGATTTTACACCCAGCTGCGGGTTGACGCCGATAAGGGTAGGTCTCAGATACATGGAAGCATTCGTACCGTATGGCGGCAGGAAATCGATGTTTTCCTTTACGACGCGGATGCACATTTCGATGAAGCGCTCTACCGAAGGGGCTGCGATACCGATGTAGTTCGCCGACCTCTGAAGCCTTTTCGCATTTTCCTCAGGCCTGAACAGCCTGACTTTGCCGTCTGCACCGCGGAATGCCTTCAGTCCTTCGAAGCACTCGATGCTGTAGTGCAGGGCACCGGCGAAAGCATTGATGGAAAGATTGTCATCCGTGTGGCTTTCCACGGGGCCCCACTGCCCGTCTTTGTAGCTGCAGCTCAGTATGGTGTTCGTCTTTCTGTAGCCGAACCCGAGCTTTGTCCAATCCAGATTTGCCATAGTTCGTATTATATTGGTATTATTTTAAATTAGGATCTCGAAAAGCTTGTTGTTCTCGTTTATGTATTCGTAGACGATATTGTTCGCATCCATCCTGTGTACGAGAGCCTCGAAGTCCTCCTTCGTTTCGACTTCGACACCTATGAGTGCCGGACCTTCTTCCTTGTTTGTCTTCTTGATGTACTGGAAGAGGACCAGGTCGTCTTTCGGACCGAGGTTGTCTCTGATGAATGACAGGAACGCACCGGCACGCTGAGGGAAGCTGACTATGAAATAGTGCTTCAGACCTTCGTAAAGCAGTGATTTCTCGCGTATTTCCTCGGTGCGTGTGATGTCGTTGTTGCTTCCGCTGATGATGCAGCCGACCCTCTTGCCCTTGATCTTGTCCGTGTAGAAACGCAGGGCGGCCACGGAAAGCGCACCGGCAGGCTCCACCACGATGGCGCTCTTGTTGTACATGTCTATGATGGTGGTGCATACTGCCCCTTCCGGGACTGTCACGATGTCATCGAGCACTTTCCTGCATATTTCGTATGTCAGATGCCCGGCTTTCTTGACTGCCGCTCCGTCCACGAACTTGTCGATATGTTCGAGTTCCACTATTTCGCCTTTCTCGATGGCTGTCTTCATGCAAGGCGCACCTGCCGGCTCCACACCGATGATCTTGGTTTCAGGAGATGCCAGTTTCATGTATGCGCCGATTCCTGATGCCAGTCCGCCTCCTCCTATCGGCACGAAGAGATAGTCCAGAGGCTTTTTCATCTGTTTCTCTATCTCCAGACCGATGGTGGCCTGTCCCTCTATGATCTTCTTGTCATCGAACGGCGGGATGAACGTCTTTCCTGATTTTTCCGCATATTCGATGGCTTCCTTGTTCGCCGCATCGAAAGTGTCGCCTGTCAGGACGATGTCGATGTATTCCTTGCCGAACATCCTTACCTGCTCGATCTTCTGTTTCGGAGTCGTGGTCGGCATGTAGATGGAGCCCATTATGTGGAGCTTGTTGCATGAGAATGCCACTCCCTGCGCATGGTTTCCGGCACTGGCGCATACTATGCCGTATTTCAAAGCCTCGGGCGGGATCGTCCGTATCTTGTTGTAGGCTCCGCGGATTTTGTAGGACCTGACTATCTGGAGGTCTTCCCTTTTCAGATAGATCTCGGCGTCATATTTTTCCGACAGGTTCTGGTTTTGCATCATAGGTGTCGGATCTATCACTTCATCGAGAATCTTCGAAGCGAGCACAACGTCTTCTATGCGCGGAAAATATTCTGTTTCTGCCATAACTTGAAAATTTCAGGAGGACGACTTCTGTTCGGGTCACCCTCTCCTTTCATCATTAATATACGGGTTCGTGACGGCCTTTCAGGCCAATCCTAACAAAAATAATAAAAATCGGGTGATATCCATCAATAATTATGACAATTTGCGTATTTCAGCACCGTCAGTCGAGAATGACCAGCGCTGCGGACGGGTGGCTGAATTCCAGGCGGACAGTATCTTCCGAAGCCCGGTTCAGGGTGGCTTTCCACCAGTTGTCGAATACCACTTCGTCCGTAGGCCATTCAAGTCCTTTCGACTTTATGGTCAGACTGCTGTCAGGAGAAAACAGGGAAAAGCTTCTCCCTATACCGCACGAGATTTCCGTGGTGTCGGTCACGGCGAAAGCTGTGGACCAGTCCGATACCATTTCGATATGGATCCTGTTCCGGAATTTGCGGGCATATTCCATAAGCAGGGACAGGTTCCCTATGGTGTGGTCTTCCCTGGCTCCGCTGCCTCCGAGTATGAAAATTCCGGAAACATCCTTGAAATTGTCCACGATGTATGAGACAGCCTTGGTCTGGTCATTTGTCTCCTGTTCCGCCACATGCACGAGTGTTCCGGTAAATCTTTTCCTGGCGGCAGAACTTATGGAATCCATGTCGCCGATGACTATGTCAGGCATGCGTTCGCAGCCGAAAACGGCCTCCATATTCCGGAAATACTTCATCAGGGCCCCGTCGCAGCATACGATCAGGTCCGCCTGCCGGAGCAGATATCTGGGGTATTCCTTTTTCGGAAAGTCCCCGTTGTCTATGACCACTGCTGTTTTCATTCCCGATAATTCACTCCTGGTTCCCATCTGCCAGCGATTTCCTGTACTTGTCCAGAACTACGGAAGACGTACCTTTCGTGACCGAATATGAAGCAGGGTCGCGGAATCCGATCAGGAAATCCTTCACGGCCATCCTTTTCTTTCCGGCCATCTGTATGTCTTTCAATGCCATGGCTCCATCGGCCGTCAGGACGGCCAATGTTTCTTTCCCGTCAGAAACTATGGTGCCTGCCGGTGCATCCTCCGCCGTTCCGGCGGCAGCCTTCAGTGCCTTCAAATCTCCCTCCGTCATGATTCCAGCCTCGAAAATCTTCAATGACAAGATCTTGCCGTCTTTTGCCAGTTCGGTATATGCGGCAGGGTAAGGGCTCAGACCTCGTATGAGATTGTTGATTTCCCGGGAAGGACGGTCCCAGTCGATGTGGCACAGCTCCCTGGTGAGTTTAGGGGCCGGTTTCAGCACTTCCGAGCCTTGGATGAAACTCTTCTGCAGCCGAAGTTCGACCTTGTTCTCGAATATGGCCTCTATGGTCTCCAGAACTGTTTTCGAACCGGTTTCCATGAGCTTGTCATGGATCGTCCCTGCGTTGTCGCTGTCTTCTATCCGGCACTGTTCCCTGAATATGATATGACCGGTATCCATTCCTTCGTTGATCATGAATGTGGTCACGCCTGTGAAATGTTCGCCGTTTATCACGGCCCAGTTTATCGGGGCGGCACCGCGATATTGAGGAAGCAGGGCGGCGTGGAGGTTGAATGTCCCGTATTTCGGCATGCTCCACACTTCCTTGGGCAGCATGCGGAAAGCCACTACCACGAACAGGTCGGCATTCCATGACTGGAGGGCGGAAAGGAATTCAGGGTCCTTGAGTGAAACAGGCTGCAGCAGAGGAAGATTGTGCTCCGCAGCGTATTTTTTCACTGCGCTTTCATTCACTTTAAGTCCGCGTCCGCTGGCCTTGTCTGCCACTGTCACTACTCCGGCCACGGTGTAGCCTGCCTTGATTATGGCATCGAGGGATGCCACCGCGAACTCAGGCGTTCCCATGAATACTATACGGGTCTTTCTCATTTTTCCTAAAATCTTGTTTCTGATTTTCCTGAACAGGATACCTGCCCTTTCCGTGTCTATCAGTGACTTGTCATTGATGGCATTCCATGTGAACAGCAGTCCGATAGGCAGCAGGACTACCGATGATATGAACACGCCCACGAATGCCGAGACAGCACCGTCTTTCGCCAGTTTGTTTCCCGTGATGTCTATCACCCAGTAGAGGACGAAGAACAGTACCGCTATGATGGCCGGAGTTCCCAGCCCTCCTTTCCTGATCAGGGCTCCGAGCGGGGCTCCGATGAAGAAGAATATGAAACAGGCAAGCGACAGTGCGAACTTTTTCAGGATTTCCACATCGATACGCCTTAGCGTGTACGAATTGTAGTAGCGTTCACGTCCGTATGTGGTCAGTTCGCCTATGGTCTCGTTCACCTTCGATATGGCGCTCTTTTCCGCATCGATCTGTTTCTGCAGGTCATCCCATTCGCAGAAGCCTTCGTATGCGAAAGCCGATTTAAGCTTGTCGTTGCGTCGGTTCGTCGTATCCAGCTGGAAATGATAGCGCAGGGACCTGTCGTTGTAGAATCTGGCGATATTGTCCATCTTGGCATTGGAGTCCACTCTGCCGATGGAGTCTTCACTGTGATTCAGCTGGCGCAGGTTCATGGTCCTCACTTCGTCCCCGAAACGGGTGTCCTCGGACTTCTTGAATGCGTAGTTCTCGAGAGGAATGACCATCTCCTGACTGTCGAATTCTATTTTCTGCAGCTGGAGGGTCGTGTCTCGGTATTTTCTGGTGTTCGTTTCCTCATAGTTGGAGCCGCTGTACAGGACGAAAGTCAGGTAAGTCTTGTCGTCCGACATTTTCATCATGGCCGAATCCGCTATCGTCAGGCTGGTGTTTCCTTTCTTGCCGGTGTGGTTGTAGACCATGACACCGTGCATCATGCCGGTCTCCTTGTCCCTTTCATTTACCCGGAGAATATAGCCGTCTATACCGTCGTAGAATGTACCGGTAGGGATCTTTATTTCCTCTTTCGTCTTTCCGATATCGTCACGGAGAGTGAAAATCTTGTTGTATGCTATCGGTATCAGTTCGTTCGATGCGAAAAATGCGGCCACGCTTATGATGGCGGACACTATGATAAGAGGGGCGAGGACCCTTTTAAGGGAAATGCCGGCAGCCTTGATCGCCAGAAGCTCGTTGTTTTCACCGAGAGTACCTAACGTCATCACTGCCGAGAGCAGGGTGGCCAATGGCAGGGAGAGCGGGATCAGTGTGGCGCTTCCCCAGCCGAGGAATTCGAGGATGACCTTGAAACTGAGTCCTTTGCCTACCAGCTCATCGATGTACAGCCACAGGAACTGCATCATCAGGATGAAGATGACCACAAACAGGATCGCGAAAAACGGTCCTATAAACGAACTCAATATGAATCTGTCCAGTCTCTTCATTTATTGTCTGTTGCCAGTTTCAGCATGATGTCGAGAGCATCGGCCAGGCCGCCCGCATCCTTGCCTCCGGCAGTCGCGAGCCCCGGCTGACCGCCGCCGCCTCCGGCGATGGCCCTGGCCGCCTCCTTGATATCCTTGCCTGCATTGTGTCCTGCTGCCACCAGATCTGACGAATACATGATAATCAGCTGCGGCTTGCCAGCATATTCGAACGCTCCGAGTACGGCAGTGTTCTCAGTCTCTTTCTGCAGCATGAATGCCGCGTTCTTCAGAAGCACGGGATCTACAGGCATGTTGACTTTGACTACTTTAATACCGTTTATCAGTTCAGCCTTGTCTTCAAGCTTTTTTTTCAAGACCAGAGCCTTTTCCTTCGCCACATTTTCCATTTCCTTCTTGAAGTGCTCATTCTCTTCGATGAGTTTCCGGATGGACCCCGCCAGATCAGGGACGTTGTTGAAAAATGCACGTGCCACACGCAGCGTGTTCTCCATGGAGTCTACGATATCTTCGGCCTGACGTCCGGTGGTAGCCTCTATTCTCCTGATACCGGCAGCGATGGCCGACTCGGAAATGATCTTGAAGAAACCTATCTGTCCGGTCGCCTTTGCATGCGTACCTCCGCACAGCTCGATCGAATCGCCGAACTGCACCACCCTCACGCGGTCTCCGTATTTTTCCCCGAACAGTGCCATGGCTCCCATCTCCTTGGCTTCTTCCATGGTGGCATCCCTTTTCTCGCAGAGCGGAGAGTTCAGTCTGATCAGGGCGTTCACCCGTCTTTCCACCTCATCTATCTGTTCATCGGTGAGCTTTTCGAAATGGGAGAAGTCGAACCTGAAATAATTGTCGCAGACATAGGAGCCCTTCTGTTCGACATGTGTGCCGAGGATTTCGCGCAGGGCTTTGTGAAGCAGGTGGGTGGCCGTGTGGTTGTTCGTGATCCCCAGCCGTCTCTGAGCGTCCACAGTGAGCTTGAACGGACCTGAACAGTCCACTGGAATACTTTCGGCTATGTGTATGGTCAGGTTGTTTTCCTTGATGGTGTTGAGGATCTTTATCTTTTCACCGCTGGCGGATTCGATCCAGCCGGTATCTCCTACCTGACCACCCATTTCGGCATAGAAAGGTGTCTTGTCGAAGACGAGCTGGTACATCGTCTTGTTTTTCGCCTTGACGGTGCGGTGTCTTGTGAGTACTGCATCGTCTACGCTGGTCATGTCATAGCCGAGGAACTGCACGTTTTCGCAGTGCCGGAACTCCACCCAGTCTCCTGATTCGATAGCTGTCGCATTCCTCGCCCTTTCCTTCTGTTTCTGAAGCTCTTTCTCGAAGCCTTCGAGGTCTATCTTGTAGCCTCGTTCCGAGGCAATGAGTTCACTCAGGTCGATAGGGAATCCGAAGGTGTCATAAAGGACGAATGCGTCTTCTCCCTTGATGAGCATCGTATCCTTCGATTTCTCCATTATGTTCTCTATCAGCTTGATACCCCTGTCAAGAGTCCGCAGGAAAGCCATTTCCTCCTCTCTGATGACTTTTTCGATAAGTGTCTGCTGGGCCGGAAGTTCAGGGTAGAATTCACCCATGTCGTCCACCAGCTGGCCGACCAGCCTGCAGAGGAAAGGCTCGTTGAAGCCCAGGAATGTATAGCCGTATCTGACGGCTCTTCTCAGGATACGTCTGATGACATATCCTGCCTTTACGTTCGAAGGCAGCTGACCGTCCGCAATGGAGAAACTGATGGCTCTGATGTGGTCTGCTATGACCCTCATGGCCACTCCTGTTTCGTCGGACTCATGGTATTTGTGTCCGGAAAGTTCCTCTATCTTCGCGATCATTCCGGTGAAGACGTCGGTATCGTAGTTGCTGGTCTTGCCCTGGAGCGTCATGCAGAGTCTCTCGAATCCCATTCCCGTATCCACGTTCTTGTTCGGAAGAAGCTCCAGTTCTCCGCTGGCCTTGCGGTTGAACTGCATGAATACCAGATTCCATATCTCGATGACCAGATGGTGTCCCTTGTTTACCAGCTCGCGACCCGGAATGGCGTTTCTCTCCTCATCGGACCTGAGGTCCACGTGGATTTCACTGCATGGTCCGCATGGGCCTGTATCACCCATTTCCCAGAAATTGTCATGCTTGTTTCCAAGGAGTATCCTGTCTTCAGGAAGGTGCTTTTTCCATTCTTCGAGGGCTTCGCGATCCATTTCGGTACCGTCATTTGCATCGCCTTCGAACACTGTGGCGTAGAGCCTGTCCTTGTCTATCTTGTATACCTCTGTCAGAAGTTCCCATGCCCATGAGATGGCCTCTGACTTGAAGTAGTCTCCGAAACTCCAGTTCCCGAGCATCTCGAACATGGTGTGATGATAGGAGTCGTGGCCCACTTCTTCAAGGTCGTTGTGCTTTCCGCTGACCCTGAGACATTTCTGGCTGTCGGTGACTCTCTTGTACTTAGGCTTGCTGTTTCCCAGAAACCAGTCCTTGAACTGGTTCATTCCGGCATTGGTGAACATGAGTGTAGGGTCGTTCTTGACGACCATCGGCGCTGAAGGCACTATCGTGTGGCCCTTTGATGCGAAGAAACCCAAAAAGGCTTTCCTGATTTCTTTAGAAGTCATATTTGTTATAAATTTTTTGTCAAGATTGAAATATCCTGCAAAATTATAAATAATATTTGAATTGGAGCAGGATATTTTTTCCGGGCCGGAAAAAACAGGCCCGGAAACAAATCAGCCGCGATGCCGGAAATCCTTTGGCGAACAGTTGTGGATCCGCGAAAACTCCCTGTAGAAATAAGCCTTGTTGTGGAAACCGCAATCGTACATGATTTCCTGGACGGTCTTTTCCGTCTCGAGAAGCATGATCTCGGCCTGATGTATCCTGAAACGCTTGATCAGTTCACCCGGGGTAGTCTTCAGCTCTCCCTTCACACGACGGTACAGCTGCACGCGGCTCATCGCCAGATCGTATGCGAGCGCATCCTGATTGTATGTCTCGTCACTGAAATTTTTCAGCAGGGCCTCATTGACCTTCCGGGCGAAAGGAGACATTCCTTTTTCCGCTGTTCCGGCCGCATCATGGCTGTCCTCCCAGCCTTCCGGACACGGCCAGGCACCGCTTCCGCAGGCATGCCTGACGTCCTCCTTTGCTGTCGCACTGTCCTCTTCCGGAACCACGTGCCCAGCCCTGCTCTCCAGAATCCTTTCGACTACCGCCTTCAGGTACCTCGGGTGGAAAGGCTTGACTATGAATATGTCTGCCCCCGTATTGATCGCATTCACTCTGTTCTCGATATCGGAATCGCATGAA
This sequence comes from uncultured Bacteroidales bacterium, assembly GCA_944326365.1. GTDB lineage: Bacteria > Bacteroidota > Bacteroidia > Bacteroidales > UBA932 > Cryptobacteroides. Next base: position 40,480 of record CALVDR010000008.1, read on the forward strand.
AGCATCACCACCGGTATATCCTTCGACCCCGCATCGCCCTTTACCTTCTTGACGAACTCTATCCCTCCCATTCCGGGCATTATCATGTCGCATATGATAAGGGCAGGGGAGACAGTCTCAAGCAGCCGCACCGCACTCTCGCCGTCACCGGCCTCGACAGTATCGTACTCATCGGAAAGTATATCCGCTATCAGTGCCCTGATATCCTGATAGTCATCCACTATCATGATGACACTCCTTTCCTCTGCCTTCTCCACGGTCGCGTTCTCATGAATCAGCGCCGTCTCCGCCATGTCGTCCTCTTCCGGTCCGGAATCCGAAGTCATGCCGATATTCGACTCATCCTTCCATGGAAGAGCCACTGTGAAGTCGGTGAATACGTTTTCCTGGCTGTCCGCAGTGATCTTCCCGCCGAGAATACCTGTCAGGTCCTTGCACAGAGCCAGTCCTATCCCAGTCCTGGTATAATGCCCGTGGGAGAGTTTCGTCTCGAAATTGTCCAGAATCACGTAGCGGTCGAAAATGTCCGCCAGCTTGTCCCTCGCTATCCCGGGGCCGCTGTTTCTGACGGATATCACCAGATCCCCGACAGTACCCGTACCGGCCGAGATCTCTATCCACCCCTCGTCAGGCGTGTATTTCATGGCATTGGAAAGGAGATTGAAGACTATCTTCTCCAGCATGCTTCTGTCCGTCACCCATTGGGCCAGCCCTGCCTGTACATGGAATGTCAGCCTTATCTTTTTGGTTTCCGCGATATCTATGAAATTGTCCGAAGTATATTTCAGAAGTTCGGCCACATCCACCTTCTCGTACACCACAGGCAGATGTCCCGAATCGGCCTTGCTGAACTCCATGAGTTCCTGTATCTGGCGGTGCATCCTGTCCGCATTGCTCCTGATGGCCATCAGCTGCTTCGTATTGGCGGCATTCCTTCCTCCCGTTCCGGATCCCATGCCGAATATCTGTTCCACTGCGCCGAAAATCAGCGTGATGGAATTCGAGAATTCATGGGCGATATTCGTGAAGAAACGGAATTTCGCCTGCACTATCTCCTCTTTCAGGGCATTTTCTCTCTTTTCCTTTTCCAGTTCTTCGAAAATCGCCTTGCGGGACCTGTGCAGCAGGAAGAGTGTCACTGCCACACCGAGCATGATGCAGGCATAAATGAATATGAGCCACGGTTTCAGCAGTACCGGCCACGCCACATTCAGATGAAAAGTCATGAGAGTACTGCTGTCGGCCTGTATGTCCGTCCCGTCCGGAACGGCTCCCGGACCGCGTACCCACAGCGTGTATTTCCCTGGTCTCAGCCGGCCCACCACGATCTGGCGGCTGCTCCCTATGTCTATCCATTTATGATCCCCTATGGCATCATGGCCTTTTCCCCGGCCCTTCCGCAGGAAATACGAAATGGAATTCTTTTCTTCCGACACATAGTCCGGCAGGGAAAATTCCAGTGTCACGGACCCTGTCCTGTAATCGGTGCTGATCACATTCCCTTCCGGAAAATATTCCGTATTGTCCACTTCCACGGATTTCAGGCTCAGTTTGGGAACGAAACTTTCCCCGGTCACCAGCGACGGGTCGATGACATCCACCCCGGACACACTTCCGAAATAGAGTTTCCTGCCGTCATCGTAGCTGAAACCCGCCCCATCTGAAAATTCATTGTTCGACAGTCCGTCCTCGTAAGTCCATGATGAAATGACCGGCTCGTCCCCGCCGATTCTCGCCACCCCTTTGTCCGTGCTCACCCAGATACTGCCGTCGGAAGCCTCCAGTATCGAGTGGATATCCGCATTCGGAAGTCCGGACGCCTCATCGAAATACCTGATGTCTCTTCCGTCGTTTTCTGGAATCCTGGATGCTTCATCGCAAATGCAGCACAGCCCTGAAGAAGTCCCGACCCAGAGCCTTCCGCGTGAATCGAGCAGGAGCGAAATGACATCGTTGCTGCAGACGAAACCGTCCCCGCCGTTCTCCGCCATGAAAATCTCCGCTTTCCCGGACACCTTGTCGAACCTGTTCAGTCCGCCGCCCCTGGTAGCCATCCACAGGTATCTCCCGTCATCCACCAGATCATAGATTATATTGCTCCCTATGCTTTCCGGATCAGAATCGGAATGTCTGAAATTCTCCACGGACACGGCCCTGCTCCCGTCCATGACCACCCTGAACAGCCCTTTTCCGCTCGTGCCTAACCACAGGGTGTCGTTTTGCGCGGATATGGAATAAACCGACCCCGGCAGCACGCCCCTGTTTTCCGGCATCACCACCTTCCTCAGCCTCCCGTCGGCGCCGTCCATATAGAGCAGTCCGTCACCGTCCGTCCCGACATATACCCGCTCCCCGGATATTTCCAGAGCCAGGACCGAATTGTACGTCTTCCCCGGCCCGACGTCAAGATTGTGGAAAATTCCCCCCCCCCGTCGGCAAAATCGAGAGTCCGCCGCCTTTGCTCCCTATATATACTGTGCCCTTACGGTCAATGGCGATGGCCCTTACGGGAAATTTCCTTCCGACCTGACGGTCCAATGCCGATATGAATTCAGGCCTGTACTTTTCCTTCAATACGCCCTTCCCGTCGGTGCCGAGCCACAGAATGTTCTGGGACCCCTTGAATACGGACCACACCGGAATCTCCTCCTCGGTCAGCCTTTCCAAATCCGGTCCCTTGCCGGAAACGTAGCAGCCTCCTGTGGTGCAGAGGAATATCTCCCCGTCCATATTCCGGATGGAATTCAGCGTGCTCCGGATTCTCAGGCCGGAATCCGCCATCTCAGGGTCCGGGTCGTAGATGTCCATGCAGTACAGTTTCTCTCCGGACTGGTGCCAGATGCGGTCATATCCGTCGAAATGAAGCCTGCCGTGCAGCGCAGGCATGCCTGTCACCGCGATATCGGACGCATGCCCTTTGGAAACGGACATTCTTGCTACGGTATTGTCCTCCGTGAGGACCCAGAGTCTGCCGTAGGCGTCGAAAAAAAGTACTGCAGTGACGGTCAGCCCCTCGCAGCCTTCCAGCAGTCTGAAATTTCCGGATTCGTAGTCGAAGACACTGATCTGCCCGCCTTTCCGTGCAGCCGCCACAGTGCCTCCTGCAGAGATGGTGCAGGAAAATATGCCTTCCTCATATATATAAGGTCTGTCATATCCGAGGAAAAACGCGTCGAAACTCCCGTCTGTCCTGTCCATCCTGTTGATTCCGAAATCAGTAGCGACCCACAGGTATCCTCTGGAATCTTCGGCGATGGAGCGTATCACCTGATGGGATATGGAGTTCTTTTCCGTAGCCTGGGGATGGTACTGGATGATGGAAGCCCCGTCGTATCTGTTCAGCCCGTTCCACGTCCCGAACCACATGACATCGTCGCTGTCCTGGAATATCGACGTGACGGAACTGTTGCTCAGTCCGGTGTTGTTGTTTATCTGGATGAATCCGTCAGGTACAGATGCAAGTGACGGAATCGTGCACAGTATGTACGCGGCTGCTGATATGATGAAAGTCCTGATGCCCATCCCGGCTGTTTTCTTGTGGTTAGGAGACAAATATAGTTAAAAAAATGTTAAATGGAATTCCGGCGTAGGGTATACATGAGTTTCATTTTGGTGTACTATAGTTTCAATATTGCCCCGACAGGGGTGCAGTAGACTATTTTGAAATCATAATAGACTGGTTCCGGAGTGGAATTTCCTACTTTCGTATCGCTTGAAAGCGGGAGGCTGGCGTGCATTCCCGTCATCCTGTCCCGGACGATGAACCGCTGACAAAACTAATAACGAGATATATGGACATAGCTAAAAGAAATTCACGGAATCCTATTCTGAGGCCCTCTGACCTCGAACCGGGAATAAAAGGCATGGAGATCGCGTGCCTGCTGAACCCCGGAGTGTTCAGAATGGACGGCAAGACCTGGCTTCTGCTCAGGGTGGCCGAGAGACCGAAGCAGGTCGATGGAAAAATCAGTTTTCCCGTATATAATGACAAAGGTGAGATCGAAGTCCTGCATTTCGACAAGAATGACCCGGATCTGGACGCCTCCGATCCGCGTGTCATCGGCTACAAGGGGCAGAACTATCTTACCACCATGTCTTATCTGAGACTCGTATGCAGCGAGGACGGTGTGCATTTCCATGAAGATCCGGCATATCCGCCTATCTTCGGCAAAGGCCCGCAGGAGTCATTCGGCATAGAAGACTGCAGGGTAGCCACTATGGAAGACGGCTATTTCCTGACTTTTACCGAGGTGTCGCCTGTAGCTGTAGGCGTCGGGCTGATAGAGACACGTGATTTCAGGACTTATGAACGTCACGGGATGATCTTCCCGCCTCATAACAAGGACTGCGCCCTCTGGGAGCAGAAGGTGGGTGACAAATATTTCGCATTCCACAGACCGAGCAGCCCGGAACTCGGCGGAAACTATATCTGGATAGCCGAAAGTCCTGACAGAATACACTGGGGCAAGCATGTCTGCATAGCCACCACGCGTCCGGGCAAATGGGATTCTGTCCGTGTCGGCGCCGGTGCCGCTCCTGTCAGGACAGAGAAAGGCTGGCTGGAGATTTATCACGGGGCGAACGAACAGAACAGGTATTGTCTCGGAGCTCTCCTTCTGGACCTGAACGATCCGACCAAGGTCATTGCGCGGAGCGAAGAACCGATCATGGAACCGGTAGCCCCTTATGAACAGACCGGATTTTTCGGAAACGTGGTCTTCACGAACGGACAGATCGTCGAAGGTGACACCATCCATATTTATTATGGTGCCAGCGATGAAGTCATCTGTGCCGCGGACTTCTCCATCAGTGAAATATTGTCCTCAATCCTGAAGTGATGAAAAAGTTCCTGAACGAATTCCAGGTCTTCATGCAGTATCCCCGCGACATGAGGAAACTGCTGATCACGAACATGCTCTACGCATGGGTGTTGCCTATAGTGGAGATTTTCGTGGGCGCATACATCATGCGCAGCTGCGGGAAGCCATCGTATGTGGCCATGTTCCAGCTGGCCATGTATGCAGGCATAGTCTTCACTTCGGTGATCAACGGCTGGCTTCTGAAGAAATTCAACGTGGCCTGGCTGTACTGCGTGGGAATCCTTTTCTCATCCGTCTCCATGGTGGGCATGATGATGCTGGACGAGATCGGCATATCACAGCTCATCCCTATCGGATTCGTGATGGGGGCCGCTTCCGGTTTCTTCTGGACGAACAGGTATCTCATCACCCTGAATTCCACCGATGACAGCAACAGGAACTATTTCTTCGGACTTGAGAGCCTCGGTTTCACCGTCGGCAATATCTGTGTGCCTCTGATAGTGGGTGCGGTGATCGCAAATCTTTCCGGCAAGGAATGGCTGGGCATCACTTTCGATGTCACCGCCACATACAGGCTCGTGACAGTAGTGGCTACGGTCATCTCCCTGATAGCCTGTGCCAATATCCTGAGCGGGCACTATGTGAATCCTGAGAAATCCAAGTTCCTGTACGGGCGTTTCGACAGGCTGTGGAACAAGATGCTCTGCCTTTCGGCCCTGAAAGGCATGGTGCAGGGTTTCCTGGTGACAGCCCCTGCCATCCTCGTGATGAAACTCATCGGCGACGAGGGTACTCTCGGCGTGATACAGAGCGTGAGCGGCGGTCTGACGGCCATTCTGGTATATATTCTGGGCCGGGTCACCAAGCCTAAGCACAGAATCATAGTCTTTTCATTCGGCCTGAGCGTTTTCTTCCTCGGGACACTGGTGAACTGCTTCTGGTTCTCGGCTACCGGAGCACTGGTGTTCATACTCTGCAAGGTGATGTTCCAGCCTCTGCATGACCTGGCATATTTCCCTATCATGATGAGGACCATAGACGTCGTTTCGAAGAAGGAAGGCAGGAACGAATATACCTACATCCTCAGTCATGAGATAGGACTGTTCATCGGCAGGGCTTTCGGACTGCTTCTTTTCCTGACGCTGGCTTTCGGGATTTCGGAGGTCTTCGCGCTTAAGTTCGCCCTCCCTATCGTAGGCGGCCTGCAGATGCTTTCCATACCTCTGGCAAGGAATATTATAAAGGACTGTACAGAAACGGATAGAGCTTTCTAAAGATGAAGATGAAAAACGGATTCAACATGACTTCCCTGGCGATTGCGCTGTGTGCGCTCTGCGCTTGTAACCCTGAAGATGTACCCCGGTACGGGGATGTGGAGATGGGAAACGGCGTGGAACAGACTGAAATAGAACGTATAGCGAAGATGCCGAATATTCCTGCCCCGTACAAGATGCTGGACTGGCGGCAGAAGGCTCTCGAGTTCGACTCGTATGTCTTCAACGGGACTCCGGGCCCGGACGGCGAGCCTCTGATATGGTACTACACGTGCTACAACAATATCGTCCAGGAGACATTCGGCATATATACGGCTCTCTGTGACGGCCGTCAGGGACCCGGCGTAAACCAGAACGGACATGAAGCCGTCACATCACTGCCGGCACTGATAGGGGCGAGCCTCCTCGGTGTGGACAAGACCACACAGAACGGACACAATTACGTGAAGATGGTCCAGAACTACTTCAACAAGGACAACGGCTGGAACATCATGATGAACAATGTCAGCGCAGGAGGCGGAGACTGGTGGTACATCGTCTTCCCGAATGTACTCTACTATGCCCTCTGTGACCTCTATCCGGATGTGGACGGGGCTGAGGATATCCAGCGGAGCATCGCCGAGCAGTTCGCGAAGGCTGACGAGGTGCTGAACGGGAACTACGACTATTCCTATTTCGACTATTCGAAAATGGAAGGTGTCAGGAACAATATCCCGTACCAGCAGGATGCTGCAGGCGGACATGCATGGGTGCTTTATGCAGCATACAGGAAATTCGGCGACCAGAGGTATCTGGACAGGGCGAAGTCAGCCATGGACGTACTGGCACATCAGCCCGAGAGCCGTTTCTACGAGATTCTCCTTCCTATGGGAATCCTCACTGCCGCAAGGATGAATGCCGAGCAGGGTACGAATTACAATATCAGGCGTCTCATCGACTGGACATTCGACGGCTGCAAGTCGAATTCAGGCAGATACGGCTGGGGCGTCATAGCTGAAAGATGGGGAAACTATGATGTGTACGGCCTTCAGGGCAGCACCACAGACGGAGGCGGTTATGCCTTCTTCATGAATACGGTGAAGCTGACCTGGCCTATGGTCCCTGTGGTGAAGTATGAACCGCAGTTCGCCGATGCCATCGGAAAGTGGATGCTGAACGCAGCCAATGCCTGCCGTCTTTTCTATCCGACCGAAATCGACGACGCACACCAGTGGCTTCCGGAAATGAAAAACATCACGAACGGGAACATCGCCTACGAAGGCCTGCGGAAATATGACAAATACGGGAAACCGGAGCTCGAAGGTGTCTCTCCTGTCGCCCTCGGTGACGGGCCTCAGTGGACTTCGGCCAATGGCGACGAAACCATGTTCAGCCTCTATAGCACCGCTCCTGTAGGTATCCTCGGCGCTCTGGTGGAGAAAACCGATGTGGAAGGAATCATCAGGATAGACTGCAATGCCACGGACTTCTATGCCGACAGGCCTTATCCGGTCTATATGTATTACAATCCTTACGGGGACGACCGTGAAGTGACCTACGAGACTTCCGCTTCTGCGACTGCTGATCTTTTCGACATTGTGTCGAAGACATATATTGCCCGAGGGATATACAAGTCCATGAAGATCACGGTGCCGGCAGGGCACAGTATCGTCGTGGTGGAATTGCCGGAAGGCACCAGGCTGGGACAGGACGGTACGAAAATAGTAAACGTGGCCGACGGCTCGGTCGTCAGCTATAAATGACGGGATTTTGCCGGACTGGCCTTAAACGTACATGAACCGATATTAAACGGAATTATATTATGAAAACCACAGTATTGATAGCAGCAGCGGTGACGGTCGCATTGGCCGCAGGCTGTACAGGAAATGAATACGGGAAGCCGGTGAAACAGACGGATATCGCGCGGATCGAGCTTATGCCGCAGATTCCTTCCCCGTACAAGATGCTGGACTGGAGACAGAAGGCACTGGATTTCGATGCATATGTCTTCAATGAGGACACCCGCGTCGAAGGGAATCCCATGATATGGTATGATGACAGCAGACGGAACATCGACCAGGAGACTTTCGGACTCTACACGGCAGTGAACGATTCGCGCCAGGGCCCGAAACACAACGGGGGTGAATTCCACGAGAGCCTGAACTCTCTGGCAGCCCTCATCGGAGGTACGCTGGTGGGCATCGACAAGACGGACCAGAACGGACGGAACTATGTGAAGATGGTGCAGAATTACTTCAACAGCGACAACGGCTGGAATATCGTCATGAACAACACTTGTCCTGACGTGGCCCTGCTCGGAGGCGGCTACGGACGTGACTGGTGGTACGATGTCTTCCCGAACGTGCTTTACTATGCTCTCTGCGACCTCTATCCGGACGTGGACGGGGCCGAGGAGATACAGAGGACTGTGGCGGAGCAGTTCGCGAAGGCTGACGAAGTGCTTGCCGGGAACTACGACTATTCATATTTCGACTATTCGAAGATGCAGGGCATGGTGAACAATATCCCTCTCCAGCAGGACGCTGCCGGCGGACATGCCTGGGTCCTGTATGCCGCATATCAGAAATTCGGCGACCCGAAATATCTTGACCATGCGAAATCTGCACTGGAGGCGCTTCTGAGTCAGGATGAGAGCCGTTTCTACGAGATACTTCTGCCTATGAGCGCCATCGTGGCGGCACGTATGAACGCGGAGCAGGGGACTGACTATGACGTGAAGAAGATCATCGACTGGACTTTCGAAGGCTGTCAGAACCCGGACGGACGCTACGGCTGGGGCGTGATAGCCGAAAGGTGGGGCGACTATGATGTCTACGGACTGCAGGGCAGCATCCTCGACGGCGGCGGATTCGCTTTCTTCATGAATTCCGTGAAACTGACCTGGCCTCTGGTCCCTATGGTGAAATACGAGCCTCAGTACGCCCGTGCGATAGGCAAATGGATGCTGAACCTGGCCAATGCCTGCCGTTTCTTCTATCCTACGGAGATGGATGACGAACATCAGTGGCTGCCGGAAATGAAGAACCTGACTGACGGCAATATCGCCTACGAAGGCCTGAGGAAGCAGGATGACTACGGAAAGAAAGAACTCGCGGGAGTGTCGCCTGTGGCCCTCGGAGACGGTCCCAAGTGGACTTCGTCGAATCCTCCGGAGTCCATGTTCAGTGTCTACAGCACTTCTCCTGTCGGCATTCTCGGTGCGATGGTGAAGACTACTGATGTGGAGGCCATCCTGAGCCTGGACTGCAACGTCACGGACTTCTATGCCGCCCGCCCATATCCGGTGCACATGTACTACAACCCTTATGACGAGGCGAAAACCGTCACTTACGAGGTGTCGGGTGAAGGTCCTGTGGATCTTTTCGACATCATCTCGAAAAAATATATGGCCAGGAATGTGGCAGGTTCTGCAAGGATAGAACTCCCCGCAGACTGTGCGGCTGTCATCACCGAGCTTCCTGCCGGAACGCAGATCGTCGCCTCAGCCGGAAGGCTTGTGGACAAATCAGACAACAACAAAATAATCAGCTATAGATAATATGAAGCCAAATTCACTTAAAGCCCTATTCTTGGTGACAGCTATGCTGCTGGGCATCACGGCTTTTGCCCAGACCAAGGTGACTGTGTCCGGGACCATCACCGATGCCGATACGGGGGAGCCCCTCATCGGAGTCAGCATCCTGGAAAACGGAAGCATTTCGAACGGTGCCATCACCGACCTGGACGGCAAATATGCCATCACGGTGGATGAGAATGCCGTACTGGACATTTCCTACATCGGGTATGAGACTGTAAACGAAAATGTCGCTGGCCGTTCGCTGATCAATGTAGGCCTCCATGTGCAGGCTGAATATATGGAAGAAGTGGTAGTGGTCGGTTATGCCACGATGAAGAAGCGCGATGTGACCGGTGCCATTTCGAAAGTGTCGAACAAGGATCTGAACGCATTGCCTGTCGCTACGGGCGAACAGGCACTCCAGGGCCGTGTGGCAGGTATGCAGGTGTCTTCCGCTACCGGTGCCCCGGGGTCCGATGTCTCTGTCAGAATCCGTGGTGTCGGGTCCATCTATTCCGACAACTCTCCTCTGTATATCATCGACGGTATTCCGTCTTCAGACGGCATGAACAATATTTCTCCGAACGACATCGAGAGCATCAGCGTCCTGAAGGATGCGTCTTCTGCCGCCATCTACGGATCCCGTGCGACGAACGGCGTCATCCTGATCACGACCAAGCAGGGCAAGTCAGGCGACGCACGCATCACCTACAACGGAACAGTGAACCTCCAGATGGCAGCGAACCTCGTGGATATGGTGAATACTGCGGAATATGTGGAGATTTACAACGAGGCTACGATGAACGACAATGCGACTTCCACAGTCCAGCGTCAGCTTATCACCGATGACATTCTGGCGAATCTCGACGATGTGGACTATGTCAGCGAGATTTTCCGCCCGGCTCTGATGCACACCCACGAACTGTCTGTCAGCGGCGGTTCCGACAAGGTCCGCTATCTGGTATCAGGTTCGTACTTCGACCAGGACGGTACCATCCTGAACAGCGGCTATGACAGGGGGACACTCCGTGCCAATGTTTCCGCTGACGCGAAGAAATGGCTGAAAGTCGGCATGAACGTGAACGGAAGTATCTCGAACACCAAGTCGGTATCCAGCTCGGGAGACGGCTACGGGAACAGCTACGGCGGCAGCGTGGTCCGCTACGCCATGTTCAGGAACCCTGCCATTCCTGTAAAGGACGCAAACGGAAACTATGTGGACAGGCCGAGCCGCTATTTCGGAAATTCTGTTTATGATACATTCTTCGGAGACGGATACAACCCTGTGGCCCTCGCCGAATACACGGATATGAACAAGAGGACCAAAACCCTCTTCGCCAAAGCCAATGCCAATATCATCCTCCCGTGGGGCCTGAATCTTAACACGAATTTCGGTGTGGACTATATCAACGAGGAAAACAAGACCTACAACCGCTCATGGGGAGACGATAACAGGATCAACAACCCGAACAGTCTCAGCATCGTGGGTACGGAGAATCTGAACTGGACTTTGAATACCACCCTGAACTGGAACAAGAGCTTCAATGACCACAACATCTCCGCCCTCCTCGGTTTCGAGGCCATAAAGGAACACGGACGGACAGTCAGCAATTCCGACCAGGACTTTCCGCTTTGGGACAAGGATCTGATCTATATCGGGAACGGTCTCGGCGAAAAGGTCTCTGACGAGAGCGAGTGGGTGAATACCCTCGCATCCTTCTACCTGCAGGCGAACTACAACTGGAAAAACCGCTACTTCCTCAGCGGGACTCTCCGTGAGGACGGTACTTCGAGGTTCGTAGGGAAGAACAGATGGGGTACATTCTACGCCGTCTCTGCCGGCTGGACCATATCGAACGAACCGTTCATGGAAGACCAGAATGTGTTCAGCAACCTCAAGCTCCGTGTCGGCTACGGTGCCATAGGTAACCAGAACGTAGGTACCTACGCCTATTCCGACCACTATGCCCCGAACTACAACTATCCGTTCGGCGGCGTGTCATTCGACGGTTATGCCCAGAACCAGCTCGGGAACGACAAGCTGAAATGGGAGACCAGCAAGCAGTTCAATGCCGGTGTGGACATGGAGTTCCTCGACGGTGCCCTCGGACTGACAGTCGACTTCTACAACAAGATCACCGATGACATGCTGATGCAGGCTTCGTATCCGCCTTCAGTGGGAAATGCATCGACTCCGTGGATCAACAGCGGAAAGGTCCTGAACCGCGGTGTGGATATTGAGCTCTTCTATCACTGGCTCTTCAAGGACGGAAGCTTCGACATCTCCCTGAACGGAGGCTGGCTGCACAATGAAGTCCTCGAAATAGATGCTCCTATCACCGGAGGGCGTGTGGACAACGGCATCTACGCTACGAGGACAGAAGTAGGCTATCCTATCGGCTCGTTCTTCATGTATGAGATGGCAGGGATTTTCCAGAATGAATTAGATATCATGACTTCCGCATACCAGGGAGACGGGATCGAACCCGGAGACGTGAAATATGTGGATGTGGTGGAAGACGGTGTCATAGATTCGAACGACAGGAAACATGTCGGCAGCGCCATCCCTGTATTCACCCTCGGTCTGAACCTCGCATTCCAGTGGAAGAACCTCGATGCTTCGGCTTTCTTCCAGGGCGCTTTCGGACAGAAGATATACAACCAGATACTTACCGACAGCGAGGGTTTCTACAGAGGCTTCCCTGTCACCAAGAGGTATTATGAGAACAGATGGACACCGGAGAATCCGAGCGATACCTATCCTCGTGCCAGCTGGAGTGCCAAATCGAACAATGCCCGCGTGTCTACCAGATTCCTTGAGGACGGTTCATATCTCCGTCTGAAGAATCTCCAGATCGGCTACACCATCCCTTCGTCGAAGATGAATGATGTCTGCTCTCTCAGGCTCTATCTCGCAGGCACGAACCTCTTCACCATCACGAAGTACAGCGGTTTCGACCCTGAAATGACAGTCAGCGCGAACTCCGAGGGAGAAGGCGACCGCGCAAACGGTATCGACTGGGGTACCTATCCTGTATGCCGTACCTTCACTTTCGGTGTGAACCTCACTTTCTGATACGGAACTTAAATTTTTATTGGATATGAAAAAAGCGATATACATATTTCTCGCGGCAGCCTGTCTCTCATCCTGCGATTCCTTTCTGGACGAGCCGATGAAGGGAGACTACAGTACTTCCACGATGTATTCTTCTGCAGAGCAGGCCGAGCTGGCTGTGAATGCAGTGTACAATGCAGCTGCCTACAGCATAAATCTCTGGAAATTCGGAGATATCCCTTCAGATGACTCCGTGAAGGGAGGCAATGCCGGAGACCAGGCCGACCTCGGCTATATTGACGAATGGAATGTGCTCAGTGACAACGGTGCCGTAGCCGAATTCTGGCAGAATACCTACGAGACCATAGCGCGTGCGAACAACGCCATAGCCGGTATAGAGTCTTCGTCCATAGACGAGGGAGTCAAGGCGCAGCTCATAGGCGAGGCGAAGTTCCTCCGTGCCTTCTCTTATTTCCAGCTCGTGAACATTTTCGGTGAAGTCCCGTTGAAACTCAAGCCTCAGTCCACTGAAGAAAACGTGCATGTAGGCTTCTATTCTGTCGAGGACATATATGAGCAGATAGAGCGTGACCTTACCGATGCCCAGGTGCTTCCCGCTTCATATGCTTCCACCGAAACCGGACGTGCGACCAAGGGGGCAGCCTATGGACTTCTCGCCAAGGCACAGCTCTATCAGGGAAAATACAACGAGGCTCTGGCCAGCATAAACAGTCTGAAGTCTCTCAATGTCTATGACCTCGAAGATGACTATGCAGACCTGTTCAGACTCGGTGCTGACGGTGTCAGCAATGGAAACAGCATCGAGAGCATCTTCGCCCTCTTCTTCCTTTCCGACCAGGTGCCTGCCCTCGGCAATGCCCTGAACCAGTGGTTTGCACCGAGTGCCGAAGGCGGATATTATTTCAATGCCCCTACACAGGACTGGGTCGACTCTTTCTCAGAGAAGACTGTCGATGGCACCGATGATCCGCGTATAGATGCCTCCATCGGCCGTGAAGGCGTGGAATGGTTCGGGCAGGGGCCTTTCCAGAAAGCATGGGCTCCGACAACGGGATATCTGGTCAAGAAGCACAACCAGCCTCTCTCTGAGGTGGATGCAGGCCGTAAGGGTGACGGCGGACTGGCTTATATCTACCTCAGATATGCCGATATCCTCCTGATGGAGGCAGAGTGCCAGAACGAACTGCATCATCCGGAACTGGCCGAGTCACCTCTGAATGACGTGCGCGGCAGAGCAGGCCTTTCTGATATCACCGGGAAGACCGAGGAGGAGATGAGGACCATCATCCGCGAAGAGAGAAGAAAGGAACTCGGTTTCGAATTCCACCGTTTCTTTGACCTGATGAGATGGGGTGAAGACGCCGCCAAGGAAGCACTGGGTGCAGAATTCCCGTGGGAGGCTCCGCGCTACTACTTCCCTGTACCTCAGACGGAACTGGATTCCAATCTCGGAATAACCGAATAAAACATTCACCAATACTAACACACATTAAACATTATGAAAAAGATTTTATCATTTATCGCGATGGCTGCTTTCGTGGCAGTCCCGATGTTCACTTCCTGCACAGACAAGGAAGGTGACGAAACAGTGACAGCAGATACTACAGCTCTCGAAGCCGAGATTTCTGCTTGTGAGGAACTTCTGGCTGATGCAGAAGGCAGCTATCCTGCATATGCCATCTCGGATCTGGAGGAAATCCTCAATACTGTAAATGAAGCCATGGCATCTACAGGTCTTTCACAGACAGTGGTAAATAACCTTCTTGCGCAGCTGCAGGGCGCCAAGGAAACTTTCCTTGCCGCCGAGTTCGAGGCTATTCCTGAAGCAAATCTGCTTCTGGCTTATGACTTCGAGAATACGACTGCCGATCCGCAGGTATCATCAGGTTCTCTCGCATATGAGGCTGCTCTGACTGCCGGTCCTGAAGGTGTTTTCGGCACAGATACAGGACTTCCTACATTCGTGGACGGTGTGAATGGCGGCAAGGCCATCTCATTCGACAAGGGCTCTCACCTTGAGATTTCCGAGTTCGATTACAATGCCGTTCTGAAAGATGAGTTCGCCATTTCAGTATGGGTGAAGCCTACGGAAATCGTAGCAGGAAACTATGTATTCTCCATCAACAAATGGAATACATGCAAACTCAACATCCAGAACGAAGGCAAACCGTTCTTCACTCCTAACCTCGACGGAAACGCCATTGACTCTGACAACGAAACAGCAGGCTCCGTGACTACCGACAAGTGGACTCACCTTGTAGTGACCATTTCCCTCACGAAGGACCAGATGCAGTTCTTTGTAGACGGAAGGCTGACCAAGACATGGGATACTGAAGGCAAGCCTGCCCTCGCAGGGTCTGCATGGAACATCCCTAAGGATGCAAACAATATCATTTATATCGGTACCAGCGGAGCATATGTTCCAGGCGATACTCCAGTCGAGCCTGCTACTTGGGAGAGCAACGAGAGCTTCAACGGTGCGATTGACAACCTGAAGATCTACGATCTCGCTCTGTCTGCAGGTCAGGTAGCCAAGCTTTACAGTGACGAACTCGGTGAATAGTCTTCATTGACAAGTTGGTTTATATGATATGGTGGCTGCGGCCGGACTTGTTCCGCCGCAGCTTTTTTTGCGGATTATGTGAAATTCTGATGTATTTTATGGCCGGATTATGTGAAAATAGTGCGAAAATATTGTCGGATTATGTGAAATTCTGATGTATTTTATGGCCGGATTATGTGAAAATGGCTGTAATGGCGGGTTGTCAGCCATTGACTAAATTGAACGTTTTTAACGTTCAAAATCATGGTTATAGGTTATTTGCGCGTCAGTACGGGCAAGCAGCACCCTGCGAATCAGAAAGACGAGATTGAAAGATTTGCTGCACAGAAAAACATTATGGTGGACCGTTTTGTCACCGAGGTGGCCAGCGGAAGCAAGAGTGAGAAGGACCGCAAGCTGGGCCGTCTGCTGAAGACTATGCGACAGGGTGACACGCTGATAGTCACGGAAATATCGCGGCTGAGCCGGACTCTCACGGAGATCATGTCCATCATGGGGAAATGTCTGGAAAGAGGCATCCTTCTCTATACCACGAAAGAAGGCTATACTTTCGACAATACCATAAACAGCAAGGTCCTGTGTTTCGCTTTCGGTCTCGTGGCGGAGATCGAGCGGAATCTGATATCCATGCGGACGAAAGAGGCTCTGGCATTGCGCAAGGCAGAGGGGATCAAGCTCGGCCGCCGCTATGGCAGCTATACGAAGACGAATATATTGCGGTCTCACCGTGCGGAGGTGGTGTCAATGCTGGAGAATGGGGACAGTATTGCGGCCATTTGCCGGCATTTCGGGGTGTCGAGGGAAACTTTCTCCAGATTCCGGACAGACTTCCCGGATGTGGATGCCGCCGTCCGGAGCACACCATATTTCAGGAAAAAGAAAAAACTTTAAAAAAGATAAAAATATGCAGCCTCCGGCCAATGTTTTTCTTTTTCTTGCACTCCAGTTTTGAATCCTTGAATAATTTAGCCAAGGCAATTTACCCTTGCCGGTGCGGACAGTTTGGCCAGCGATATATCGCAAAGTTGTCCCTGTATGTCATTTCGAGCGGAGGACATAGTCCGAAGTCGAGAAATCTGTTTTTGATCAGATCTCTCCACTCCGGTCCACCTGACTTCCGGTCGGGATGACAAGGTGAGGGTATCTTGGCGGATAGTCATTTAATAAGTCAAACATCTAAATTCTATCTTATGACAAACAGTGCAGTGGAAAACAGAGCTGCCGGCAGCAGGCAGGCTGTAGTGCAGAGGTATGTGGACATTCTGACCGATGCAGGGCTGAAGGCGGTGTTCGGTGACCAGAGGAACAAGGACGTGCTCATCGACATCCTAAATGTAATCCTCCCTCCTCACAGGAAGGTGAAGGACATCACTTACGAGACTACGGAGATTCCGGGGTTCACTCTGTTCAACAAGAGCGTAAGGTTCGACCTGCGGTGCCGCGGTGAGGACGGACGACAGTTCATCGTCGAACTCCAGTGCTACCATCAGGCGAACTTCTTCCGCAGGTGTGTCCTCTATGCTTCAAAGGCATATGACATGGGCTCGCAGAGAGGTGACGGGCAGGTGTACGACATCCCTCCGGTGTATTTCATCGGACTACTCGACAAGGACCTGCAGGACATGCAGCGGTATTCCCCGGAAGACGGTATCATTTCCGAATATACTTTCCGGGAAAAATCCACGATGAAGGTGCCGGATGAGACTATTTTTACTATCTTCGTAGAACTGAACCGCTTCACGAAGACTAAGGAGGAGTGTGCGACGATGCTGGACAAGTGGTGTTTCGCCCTCACCCACATCGGTACCTTAGACAGGCTTCCCGATGAGCTGAGGACAGAGGCTTTCGAACGTCTGTTCCAGGCCTGCGAGATCGCGCGGTTCGAACCTGAAGTGAAACTTAAATACGAGAAAGAGATGATCACGGAACGGGACTACTACAACATGCTCAACACCGCGAAGGCTGATGGTATGGCCGCAGGGTTAGCCGAAGGCGAGGCCAAAGGATTGGCCGAAGGCGAGGCTAAAGGTCGAGAGGAAGGTCTGGCTATGGCTGCAAAAGAGATGAAGAAACTCGGACTGCCGACAGACATTATCATCAAGTCTACGGGATTATCTGAGGCTCAGATAGCTGAATTGTAGAGAATTGGATAAACCGGAAGTGAAACTTGGATAATGTGAGTTCGATGAAATGAACGAAGTGAGTTTCAGAGAACTACCTCTATAGAGGATTCGTAAAACGAATCCGGCAGTAAGTTCTCCCCTACGGGAGGCCTAAAAAATCCCCCTAATAGGGGGCTGGGGGTTAAGACGGATCCAGTCTTTCGAAGAAAGACGTAATTGGGTGACTCAGTCACCCAATTTAAGAGGGGTGACACGTAGAATAAAAAGAGATTTCGAAGAAATCGTAACGTCAGTCCGACGAAATCTCTGGTAAGAGTAGAATACATCGTCGGACTGACGTTATAAACGAGAAAGAGATGATCACGGAACGGGACTATTACAACATGCTCAACACCGCCAAGGCTGACGGTCTGGCTGCAGGGTTAGCCGAAGGTGAGGCTAAAGGTCGAGAGGAAGGTCAGGCTAAAGGGCGAGCTGAAATCATACGGAAGATGCAGGACTCGGGGATGGATAATGAGACAATACTGAGAATTACAGGTATTTCTCCGGAGAGTATTCTGAGACTGTCGCGTGACGCGTAAGATCGCGCGGTTCGGACCGTAAGTAAAATTGACATACGAAAAAGACGATCCGGCAGATTTGCAATCTGCCGGATTTCTCATGCAGGACTAACCACGTTTTCTGCCCCTCCCAGCGGCTTTAGTCCGTCAGATAATTCACTTGAACAAATGTGAATTATTCCACCGGTTCAAGGTCGGTTCGGAATGCCCGGATACGCAACTCCTGTGTTCGCAATGCACGTCCGCCAGTTCCGTTTTCATCAGTATAATTATCTTCATCGTAGGCACTTTCGGCATATTTTCCGTCTGACAGAACTTTTGTAGCTCTGGCTCTTGTTTTTTCCTGATAAGGACCAGCAGTCCAATCTCCTACTTGCCAGCTTCTTTTAGCCGCTGAGGATGACCAATAAAAGTTTGATTGAAATTCATTGTAATTTGAATAATATTGTGTCAAAGCATCTTCCATCTCTCGTATACCCGGTAAAAACCATTTGCTGCCATCTTCATATATTGTATATCCAAAGATGGTGGCTCCGTCCCATGGTATGCTATTATCGTCCTGTCTGACATTTTTGTTGTAACAATATTCTGCAGCAGATTCAGGTTTCGTGTCTAATGTCATGTCAGGATTTCCCTGCTCCTGAACCATATAGCTTGTATAGCCCCATCCACTGTAGTAATTATCAACAGCGCCATCGAGCTCTCTATCATCTCCTGAAAATAAACTTATTCTTAAATCAGGGATTTTGCTTGAGGCTAATGTGCTTCCATTCTTGGCCCATGGCAATCCGGCGTAGATATGGTCGACCTTATACTCGTCTAACGGATCGTAATGGTCCAAATATTCTTCATAAGCTTCCATGTAAATACGTTTTTGCCAGGTAGGTTTCCACTCTCCGTCTCTATCATCATTCCAGTTATCGGGCTTTCTGTCATACACATCAACAGGCAGCAGATGTGTCTGTACAAGAGTAAGAGTTTGGGTCTTTTCCTGGTTGTCGTTTTTGTAGGTCAGATTCACGACAGCCTCACGGTCTTCCAGTTCCAGATTTTCATCAAGATAAAAATACACTCTGTCTCTGTGTGAAAGAGTCACAGTTTTCTTATATTGGGAGTCCAGGGTGTTCAAAAGGCTCTTTGTGAAGTATTTCCGTTTACCTGTACCGGCATGCCATTCTTCCCCAGGATAGCCTAAATGATTATCACTTTGAGGATTCCCTGATTCCATAGTTCCTGCATTGACTTTTTCCATGCGAATCCAAGGTTTGCCGTCAATGTCGGCATCATCTCCGAGTGATACCGTCATGATGCCACCGTCAAACAGATAAACATCCATCGGGGTGACGCAGAAATGTGCGTCGTGGTTGCGCTCCCTGAGGATGGAAATGTAGAAAGGATTGTCTTCCACGATGTTGACACGGGCATCGAAGGTGATGTGCTCAGGGTTGTTTCCGACCTGGGTCAGGCCCTTGATGGTAATGTCGTTCTTGTACTGGTGGTTGCGTTTTACCTTGAAATCGTCTGTATGGTTCGCTCCGAGATACAGGGTGTATGTGACATCGTATGTCGCTGACCCTGTCCCGTCATCATTGTATGTTGAGTAATATGCATGGAGCTTTACGGCAGCGGCATCATCGTTTGCCAGATATGGCTTGTACCGCTGGTATTCATCCTCAGTAGTACCTGCCGGATAGTTCCCTCCTAAATCTCTCCATTCCGGATTGTTCCTGTCTTCGTTCTGGATGTTCTCGAACATATAGAACGAAAAGCTTATCTGGCCGTTGCGGTTGAAAATCGTCTGCCCATTGTATGGGACTTCGGTTTCCTCCTCTGACAGAACATCTTTTTCACTGCCGTTTTCACCTGTCAGAGGCGTCTGCTCTCCATCACCAAGTGGACTGAATGATACCTTTGTGGGGGCATTCACCACGCTCCATTCCACCACGCTGAGAGCCGGGAGGTTGTTCGATTCTTCATCCGAATCCAGTGTGATACTGATGTCTATCCGTGCCATCAGAGCCTTCATCTGTATGATGGCATTGTTTACGTCATTGTCCGAGAAATCTATTGTCCTTGAACCTATCATTGGCATACCGTAGCGGTCAGGAAATCCTAAAATCACATTCTGAGGCTTATATACGTACTCCTGAAGCTGGGCCATCGGAGATTTTCCGTCAGTAGAACCTTCGAAATCATCCGGCATATCGTTACCGTCGGTATCGCTGAATGTCTCCGGCTCCACATTGGCCACGGCATAGACAGTGACATTCTTATCGGTTTTACCGCTCATCAGTTCGTTTATGGCACTCCTGTCGATCTTGACGGTTGACTGGCCTTCTCCAGGTTTCTGGAATCCTATGAACCGGTTCTGGTATGTGGACAAATATTGCCCTTCTGAGTCGAAGAAGAACAGATAGAGCTGCCTTATCTCTTTTTCAGCATCATCCTTTGGGTCTGAAGCCTTGGTCATTACCTTCTTCGGAAGCATCTTGTTGCTCTGCATAGACAGAGTAAAAGTCTCGGAAGGTGACGCTCCTGAGTCTATGCCGATATATGGTTCGTCCAGGGTGGAGCAGCCACTGACAGCCATTATCGCCAAAAAGGCCACTATGCTGAAATATGCAATTTTTTCATTCATAACCATCTTCATTTACATGAAAACAATATCGTCATTGCCCGTATCCCCGTCGGCAGCCTCACCGTCTTCCCAGTTTTCACCGTTGTCTGCCTGCATGATGAGGACGAAGGCATTGTTGACCCAATTGATCTGGGCCGTGTACCGTACGCCTGACCGTGGCTGGAAATTTCCGGGACGGTTTAGCCTTTCGATTTTCGGCTGATTGTCTCCGAGCTTGTATTTCACAAGCAATACTGGATTGGGATTTTCCGGGTCATCCGATGTCGGACCGAAATATCCGGATGATTCATTTCCCGGGAGAAGCCTCAGGAATGTCTCAGGTTCCATGGTTATGCTTCCCCGGCTTCCATCCTGCTGCCATGGAATGGTCCGGCCCTCGTCAGATTCGAATATCGTGAAAGAACCTGAGTACGTGTCCTGATATGTCACTGATGCTGCCGCTTCTGTCATGTCCACCTTGACGGACTTGTGGAACGTTCCCTTCAATTTGATGGAATATATGATCAGGTCCACCCCTCTATCTTCCGGACTGGTAACTGTCTCTCCGACCTGGCTGAAATTGTTTATCTGGAATCCCAGTCCTGTCATTATGTGGCTGAAATTGAACTGTACCTTGCGGCTTGCCCTCTGTATGTTCTGCTGCACTCCCAGCATTGCGTCCGGTACAGCAGAATTGTCCCGTACAGTCTCCGGTTCAGTCCCTGAGAAAGGCATCGAGTAAGTGATGACCGGAGCGCCTGCTGTCACAGCGTCTGCCGGAGTGATGTTGAACCCGCTGTCTTCATAAGGATAATATGCGTAGAACGTGTAGCGGAAATCGTCCGTGTCGGACAATGTCTGACCTGCAAGGCCTTCGTTGTCGGTCCCGTCAGTGTACCATCTGCGGAGCGGCGAATATGAACATACGCCTGCATCGACCTTGATTTCCTGCTTGTAGAATATGCTTGCAGGGCAAAGATTCCTCTTGAGGCTCCATTGGCTTGTGCCTGAATTGAGATTGTACTCCGTGGTGCCCGGATTGTAGGCAAGACAATAGCCCAGAACACCGAAGGAGGTGCCATCGGGAATCCCGTCCAGGAAATCATTGGCTCCCGCCCTGGTTTCTACGTCCATGGATATGCCTGGCGAAGAAAATGTTATGTACTTTTCTCCCGGAATGGTCATTACTTCCGCTTTCCGGCAGGAGACCGCTGCCAGCGTGGCCACAAGTGTCAGCAAGACAATCTTCTTGTATGTGAATCTGTTCCGCATGTCGTCAGTTTTATTCTACCACAATTATTCCGCCTGAGGCATCTGTCCACGGCGTCACACTCGGGATGTCGAACAGGATATGGTCTGTGTCCGAGATTGTGAAACTGTATCTGTACCTTTTCCCTGCGACCCATGATCTGGCGTTAGGGGAAACGAGCCGTATCTGTTGTGACCTTTCTATCGGCGATGCTCCTGCTTCTGCAGTGACCGTCCAATGTATTTCCAGAATGTAGTCCGAGATGTCCCCCGATGGGAATACATAGAATTCCTTGCCGAATACGGACTGTTCCTGACTGTCGAGTTCAATGCTTGCAGGAATATTGCTTTCAGGAATTTTCTTGAAAGGGTTCGAGGAATCGGTAATTGTCCCGTCGACGGTATCCCATACGACCGTGGTCATGTCTGTCTGCTCCAGGTCCTGAGCCGACAGATGTGCTTCTTTTGCCATGCCGTACAGTTTGGCTTCCGTGATTTTCGCCTTGAAATCCGGCAGGTTGGCGAGGGTGGCAGGATCTATACTGGCTATGAAATCGACCTTGCTCAGCAGGTGGGAGAATGTGAAGCGGACAGGTGCGGGCGTCTCCCCGTCATCATATCGTATGCTTTCTGCAACTGCGAACATCAGATCATTGTCCTGTGCGCTGACATCGTAGTCGAGAACTGACATGAACGGGTCTCCGCCGCCAATGCCCGGCACTTCCACAAGATGCTTTATGTGCTGGGGATATATCGCGTAAAAATTGTACCTTACGCCGAATTCCCATTTTTTCAGGTCGTCATATACCCATCCGCCGTTCTCGTTCCTTACCGGTACTCCCGTATTTTCGGTACCGATTTGTCCGAATACATCCTGGTAGGTGCCGTCAGCGTTCTGGTAGTACCCCCATACGGCGAATTCATCGATGTCGTCGGGTGATTCGACCGTGGTTCTGGTGAGGATGGAGGCGAATTCGATGTATGTCCCTGTTCCGGACCCGATGTCGGTGCGGGTCTTGGTACACGACGAGGCGGATGCCAGCAGGGACAGGGCGGCTGCGGCATTCAGCAGGAGTATGGTGGTTTTCATTATCATCGCGTAGTTTTGTTTTGGTGACCGGGAGGGGACGTTCAACCCCGTCCGGTCTTGTCAAGTTGTTATTGCGAGCACAGACTACAATTCCCTCACGGGAATCAACAGTGCTCGCATATAACAACTTGACATCAGCATTTGCAGAGTATTCGCCCGCGACAGTCCGGCATCAGCGATTTACAATGCTTGTCGATAACAGTCTGGTATCGACGAGTGAAACGCTTTTATTCAGTTCGCTGTGCCAGTCCTGCCGGCGTGGGCACGCAGAGTTTAAGGACCCCTGCGGGGTCATGGTGCCCACGCCGGCAGACTGCCAATAAATGTTTAGTTTCCCTGATTGTCGACTACTACCTGGCCTGAAGTGGTCTCGTCGTTGACCATGTTTACAGTTTCGTCAGTCCATGGATTTATTGTAGGAGTGTCGAATGTAATGTAGTCAAGGGTCTGGCCGTCAATGGTCACGATATAGTTGTAGCGATAACCTGGCTGCCATGCTGTGCTTGCAGGAATTTCAGCTTTGATGGTTTTTTCTCTAACTCCTGTGATGCTTGTTGTCCCTGAAGCTGTGACTTTGAATTCTGCGAAAACAGTCTCTGCATTGAATGTCTGTGGCATAACGATGCAGTCGTCTTCATAGTTGACAGCCGCCTCTTCCGCAGCCTGAGCTTCTCCGTCCTTCAATGTTATTGCATTCTCTACTTGTATCTGTGTGTCGATAGTGCCCCATGTCCCGTTTGTAAGGTCATTGTTACTCATCATGCCATACACCTTGAAATCAGAAATTGCGAGATTTACGTCTTCAGCGAAACCGCTTTTGAGCGTAAATTTGATCATTGACAGTTTGTGTTCGAATGTGAACGGAACTTTCTGTCTTGGGGTAGAGCCATCACCTGAATTGTAAGTAGCATCATCGTAAACAAAATCGGACTGATGGTCTTTATCAGCTTTTACATCAGATATTACGAAGTTGTTATATGTCGTAAGTGATGCAGAAGCTCCCTCAGGCAATTTTGAATATGCGTAGAAATGATACTCCTTACTGTCTTCCCATGAAACAAGCGGAGAGTAAGTCCATACACCATTAGAGTTCGGTGAGACTTCTGTTCCGGTGAATACTGCGTTGCTTCCATCATATCCACCATATACGAAGAAACTCCCAAGATTCCCGATGGTAGTTTCAGTCACAGCCTTCGTCGGATTGCCGATCCAGGCGCTGTCGAAGCCGATGTACTTCGCATCGGAGACCTCGACGGTTTCGGTCTTGGCGCAGGAGGCGAGCACTGTGCCTGCCGCTGCAGCGATGATCAAAAATTTTTTCATAACATTAAAAATTTAATTGTTAGTACTTTAGTTTGGTTTGATTTATCATAAAACAATATGTCTGTTTTGTCTGCCGGCATCGTTGCCCGTGAGGGCCCCTGGTCTTTTGCGTGCCGGCAGACAACAGCCTGCCACCAGCTAGAGAGGCAGCACGATATCCTCATAATCACCCCATCCTCCTACCTCGACATCGAACGCTCCGCCGCTTCCGAACTCATCCTCGCTCACCGTCAGGCCTTCCACTTCGATCACTCCTCCGCGCGGCTGGTCCGCCATCTGTCCGGAAATGTCGAATTCGAAGCTCTTCAGACTCCCGTCAGGCAGCATCACTTCGAGATTCAGTCCGAACACGTCCGGCACATCCCGGGCAGAAAGACCCTGATAATATTTGTCAGGGTAGTCCGGTACGCCGAAAGTGCTGACCGCCACGCTGACCTCTGAACGCTCCGCGTCAATGCGCGCATCATCGAACAGCACAGTCACTTTTTCCGGTCCGGTATGCCCGTCGCGCAGATAGACCGACTCCGCCATCCCTGCCAATGCGCCTCGCGCCTGCCTGACATGCTCTATCCCCGACTCGAACCTGTACACGATGACATATTTGTACACCAGCGGCCGCAGCGTCACAGGCAGGTCCATCAGCGAAACACCTGGCGTCCCCTTTATCACGATTTCCTCTATCCATGACCTGAAAAGCATGTCCGGAGAATTCACCGTGCTCTCCGCCCCGTGATTCTGTGCATAAGATGCCCGCGTGCGGGTACGGGTCGTAGCCGATGCCTCTGCATATGAATCCATCGAACTGAACACGATGTACTCCGTATCGTCGTTGTAGAACAGCACGGAGCGAGGTCCTTCCCCGACAGGGAGTTCCCCGCCGTCGGCGCCAATATGCCTTTCCGTGTGATGACCGTCCCCGTCGTACACGAAAGCAGCCAGTCCGTTCCCCGGAGAAGGCCGCAGGTCATCATATGCATATCCTGCAGGAGAATCCCAGTCCGTCTTCCAATCCCTGCCGTAATCCCTCTCCCATGCCAGTTCCCACTCAGGCACGACATTCACTTTCCAGTGGTCGTGGTCGTAGCACAGGTCTTTCCTGCACCCGGAAAGTACTGAAGCCAGCATGAGGGCAGACGCAGACCATATTGCGAACCCGGATACCGCTTTCCGCAATCCTGCCGCCCGCATGTGAGGGCAGATGCTGCAGATTGTACCCCGGCATTTCATCTCGCACCTCCTTTCCTGTCGTTCCAGAGCCGCCACACCAGTGCCAGCTTGAATTTCAACGGTCCGAGCCAATGCATCTGCGAAGTCTGCTGATAGACATAGTGGGTGCCTCCCATATACGGTACCGGCAGGTATTCCTCATATTTGGTATAGAGATAACCGGCCCCGATCCCGGCCTCTATCGACAGCCGCTTCCCGACAGGAAACATGTAGCCGTAGCTCAGTCCCACGAACCCGCCTTCACCCTTGTAGCCGCGGCCTCCGTTCTCAAGATCGTACCAGGATCCTCCGGCGAAAGCGCCGAGGTAATGCCCGTGCCATGGATTGCGTGTCCTGAACCACCAGCGCGCCTCGGGATATATGGTAGCCAGCTGATAATACTTGTGCGCTGAACCCTTGCTCCACCATGCCACAGCACCGTGTGCCGCCACTGTCCATTTATCGTTTATAAGGTATTCGGCCTCCAGAGACGGCATGAGGATGATGTCTGACAGAAAGTTTGTCTTCAGTGCAAGCCTGTAATTCCCCACATCCGAAGCACCGGCAGGCCCTTTCTCCGGCTGCGGCTTTCCATAGCTTTCCTGCACAGGCCGTGATTTGATGCCGGTCTGCAGCAGCGGATGCCCTGCCTGCTGGATGACAGGCCCCGGACCTTTGACAGACGGCAGGACCGGCAGCGGCTCAGGTACCGTATAATATACAGTGACACCTACGCGCCGCAGTTCCGGAAACACATGGTCCATCATGTATCTGAACACATCCCCGCGATGCAGGTCCATGAGCGACTTTTTCCTGCCGCCCGTGATTTTCCCGTCTTCGATGACATAAAGAGGCATCCCCGTCACTATGGAAAGCACTTCGTCAGACCCCTTGAACGTAAGGCCTCCGGCAATGAGCTTCGCCAGACCTTCCCAGTCCACGCCGACGCTGACGGTATCCACCGCGGAATCCGGGAACTTCTCACCGGTCAGATCTTCAAGCTGCCGCCTCACATCTTCCACACGGCGGGCCGAGAGCCAGTCGTTGTATCTGACAGTTCCGTCAGGCGATGCATATCCGGTCATGGACATCCGGAAACCGGGGAGATCGCCATACCGCAATATTATTCTTTTCAGGCTGTCGGTTTTCCGGCCGTTTCCGGCCAATGCGGGATCTGCCTTCCCGCTGCTGATCTCGAAATATATCGTAAGACTATCCTTCCGGCCGGTATCTGCCGGAAGATTTCCCGCATGAATATCCACCATCCCCGACAGCAACAGCATCCAGGACGATAGCACACAGACGCACACAGCCAATTCATGCCTAACCTTTAATAACATTTTAAACCTACGTTTAATCTTGAAGCTGCTGGCAATATCCGGCGAAATCTGCCGAAAGATTGGGTATCAATGCGCATTTATGCTTATCATTCATCATTTTATGAAAAATATTCATTTTTAAATCTCATTTTTAAAAATTATAATTACCTTTGCAGTTCGACTATCGCTTTAAACGTACATTTATTTTTAAACGTACGTTTGAATTTTAAACGTACATTTATCCCGGATGACGGGGTGGGCGTGATGCTTTATGATTATTGATATGAATTAATTTTTGTAAAACGGAATTGACTGACAGTCAGGGATGTGTTGTGAAATTCTGAAAAGATATCTAGTGTGTGCGTGCATGGCGGCTCTGTCGTTATGTGCCTTTGCCGTATCGGCGGACGGGACAGAGAACCCGGAGCAGGGCGGCCCTAAGACTGTCATCAAGACTTTCAGAAAACAGTATACCATATTCTTCAGAATAAACAGGTGGGATATAGATACTACATTCCGCGGAAACGGTGGGACCATCCGCAGGATGCAGGCCGAGATAGACAGCCTCATCTCCGAGGGATCCATCACGGCGGACTCCATTTCCATCGTCTCGGCGGCATCTCCCGACGGAGGGAATGCCTTCAATGTCTGGCTTTCGAAGAAAAGAGGGCTTTCCACGATGGATCTGCTGGAGGAAAGATATCCCGACATCGACCCTGAGATCATATACATCGATCCGATGGGAGAAGACTGGAGCACGTTCCGGAAGGTGGTTTACGAGGATAGGAATATCCCTGCGCGGGATGAGCTGATAGCACTGATGGAGTCGGACCTGACGAACGATGAGAAGGAAAAGGTCCTGAGAAAGATGAATCCGGCATTCAGATACATACTGAAGCATCATATTTATCTGATGAGGGCCTCAGCTGTGACTTTCAACGTTTCGGTGCCGATGGTGCTGATGCCTCCGATTGCCGGACCGCAGGCATTGGCCGAAGGCCCCGAAGGAAACATATTGTACCGTCAGGTACAGCCATTGCCGCAGGCTCCTGTAGAAAAGAAAATGATATTGGCCGCCAGGACAAACCTGCTTGTGCCGGCTTTGAATGTCGGTGTGGAGGTGCCGGTGGGGTACAGCTGGTCGGTGGGCGCGGACTATTATTTCCCGTGGTGGCTGGCCCGGAGCAACAGGTATTGCGCGGAGATGCTGGGCTGGTTCGTGGATACGAAGTACTGGTTCGGGAAGGACAGGGATGAGGAGGACAAGCTGACCGGGCATGCGCTGGGGGCTTACGCAGGGTTCGGCTACTATGACTATCAGTGGGAGAAAAGCGGGAATCAGGGCGAGTATATAGATATAGGTGTGGATTATACGTATGCGATTCCGCTGGCGAAGGACAGGCTGAGGATGGAGTTCAACATCGGCCTGGGGTGGATTCATACTGTGGCGAGGCATTATACTCCGACAGACGACTATACGGATCTGATCAAGGATCCTGGAATCAGGCATCGGAAATACAATTTTTTCGGGCCGACCCGGGCGTCAGTCTCTCTGGTGGTGCCTATACGTGTGAAAGTGAAGCAGAAAGGAGGTGGGGCATGAGTGTGCAGAGGATTTTCAGGGTGGCGTCATGCCTGACGCCAATGCGGGTGTCTCCTTCGTTCCTGACTGTGGCTGCGCTGCTCTCGGCTGTCTTCCTTTCCGGCGCATGCAAAAGGAGGCCGCTGACTGTGGGTGACAACAATGTGCAGGTGAACATCTCGATAGACTATGACATAGTGAACTGGCCTGATCCTGAGGAGCCTGGGATGATGAGGGTGATGTTCTTCGATGCCGGGGACGGAGATTTCGCTTCCCATGCTTTCCTGCCTGCTTCCGGCGGCAGGGTGAATGTGCTTCCGGGGAGAACCTATCATGTGCTGGCGTACAATTTCGATACCGAGAGCACTATAGTGGGGAACGAGTATCTGTGGCACGGAATCCATGCGACGACGAACGAGGTGCCCGAGAGCTACAAGAGCCGTCTGAAAAGCCGCGCGACGAAATTCGAGGACGAACTGATAGTGTATGAGCCGGATCATCACTTTGTGGCGAGGGAGAGGAACATTTATGTGCCGGCAAGGAGCGTGGAAGCTCCGCCAGTGGTGATAGACCTGGATGCAAGCACTATTGTGGAGACGTGGAAGGTATATATAGACAGGGTGGAGGGAATACAATATGTGGCAAGTGTGGCCGGGGTGATTTCCGGGCTGGCTCTGTCGAACACTCTGGCTTCTGACGAGGAGTCGGAAGATAAGGCTTCGGTGTTTTTCGAGACAATGAGCGTGACGAAAGAGGGCGTGCTGGAAATTCAGTTCAACACGTTCGGATATGTGCCGTCGGAGAAGCAGGTGATCACGCTGGTGGTTACCGACACTGCCGCGGAAGGCCATGAGTTCAATTTCGATGTGAGCAGCCAGTTTGCAGACAATCCTGAGCAGATCATCAGGGTGAAAACAGGTGAAGACGGGAATCCGGACATAGTGATAGACGAGCCTGATATTCCGGACGGTGGCGGAGGAGGCGGTCTGGCTCCGGAAGTGGACGAATGGGACGATGTGATTATCGACATACCGGTTTAGGTGCAGGACATGTCCTGCAATGCGGCATCCCTTCCCGATACAGGATAAAGATGCGCTGATAACAGACAATTATGGAGATGAATATAAAAACCGCAATATCATTCATGGCAGCTGCTGCGTTTCTCGCGGCGGGCATGGTCTCTTGCGTCAAGGAAACGGCAGTGTACGATGCCGGCGCCGCCGAGATCGGCTTCACACCAGTGTCATACCATATTACCAAGGGGCTTCCCGGGCCTATGGACGGTACCGTATATGACGGGAACGAGACATTCGGAATATTCGCATGGCACAAGATCACGGCTCAGCCACAGTCCTGGCAGGATTTCTACAATGACGGGACACAAGGGGCCGGAGTGACCTACATCGATGGCGAGCCGTTCGCGAAGAATCCGACATCGAAGTATTGGGCCGGAGGCTATAACGAACTTTCCATACTCGTGGACAGGGTGAAGGATGCATCCGTACCGGGCGAAAAGAAGCGTGAGACTGTGACTACGGTGGATGTGGCCTCGAATGTCCATGACCCGCATTATTGGCCGAAAACAGGATATCTGGCCTTCGCAGGCTATAGTCCGTATTACCGGCTGGAAATTACCAAGGTGCCGGGAGAAGACGGCAAGATGGATCTTGAATACGATGCCTCGACCATGCTTTCTTCCGGAGACTGCAATGTGAGCTATGTGCCTGACGGTGCGGCTCCGTATCTGAAGATAGAGAATTTTACTCAGGGGGATTACGAGTGGGGCGAGGATGACCATTGGGCGACCAACGAGACTTGCGATCTGATGTGGTTCGATGCTGATGATCAGGTTCTCACGTCGAACTGGCAGACTATGATAGCCGGGACATCGGATGCGGCTGTGCCGGTATCGTTCAAGCATGCCTGTGCATGGCTCGATTTCAGGTTCCGCGCGGCTGACGGTACGGCCGACGAGAAATTCGTCATACTCAAGGCGACTTTGAGCGACATGTACTGGAAGGGTGATTTCGTGTCCGATGACGGAAACGGAGCCCCTGCGTGGACAGGTCTGGAAGACACGCGGGATATAGTCCTGTTCTACAACCTTGGGGACGGGAATGCCGACAGGACAAGCAAGTTCAACTATATCACGTATGAAGATTATCTGCAGGCAGGCAAGATGATGGTCATCCCGCAGCCTGTAAGCAAGACATCGGCAGGAGGCGGTACGCAGACAGCTATGTCTACCCTGACCATTTATTACAAGCAGCTGACATCCGATACTCCCTATGAGCCGGCCCATGAAATCTACGTCGAAGGTCAGGACGAAGTGGTGGACGAGGAGGCGACCCTGAACAGCGGAACCCCGCTCACAGAGGTCTTTACGTGCGAAATGACCGCCAGCGCCGACGGGACATGGCAGAGAGGGAAGCATTATGTGTATGACGTGGTGTTCGGTCTGGACGAAATACTGGTATCCCCGAGCGTGGAAGATTGGGATGATGTGGATACGTCAGTTCCTGTCAAATGACTGAAACAGACGGTATGAAAAAACCGATATGATGAAAACAAATCAATACCTGATAATATGAAAATCAAACGACTGATGACTATTGCAGTCATGGTGGCAACTCTTGTCGCATGCACTAAGGGCGAGATCGTCTACGAGGAAACCGGCAGCGAAATCGGCTTCCGCCCTGTGGCCGGAGCTTCTACCAAGGCTCCTGTCTACGGCCCTCAAGGCGGTCAGGACGGCGACACTTATGACCAGGGTGAAGCTTTCGGCGTCTTCGCGTATCACAAGGTGCTTGCTTCCGGGGCGACCTCCGCTGCGTGGACCGATTTTGCCGCTGGCATAGGTACGATGAACACCTACATCGACGGCGGCCGCTTTGCCTATGATGCCGCTAATTCTGCATGGGCCGGCCAGAAGGCCGACGGAGGAGACAACCCTTATTACTGGCCGAAGACAGGTGTGCTCGCATTTGCAGGCTACAGCCCGTGGGACATTACCGGTACAGTTGCAGTCGATGTCACCACTGCCGCGCAGCCTCCGAAACTGACCGTTTCAGGTTTCACGCAGGGAACATACACCTGTACGACAGGTACGACTCCTGTCAACAAGACGGTGGATCTCATGTGGTTCGATGCCGATGACCAGAATGCGGTGAACCTGACCGGGAGTGCCGCGACACGCAGTGTGGCGGTCATCTTCAGACATGCATGTTCCTGGATAGATTTCAATCTTTCTCCGGCCGCCGATGCCGACAAAGGTAAATTCAAGATATTGAAGGTGACCCTGAAAAATGTCTATACCAAAGGCTCTTTCGATTCCGGTAAGTGTGCGGAAACCGTGACGAACGACAGCTCCGTGCCTTGGACGGCTTACGGCTTCTCTTCGGCAGCGGCCGGAATGGCAGACATCGTCCTTTATGATGTGGATGCCGGCGTTTTCCTCGGCACTCCTGCAGCGCAGACATCCGCCGCTGCAGTTGACGTGCTGCAGCTGAACGGACTGATCGCCATACCTCAGGATCTGGAATCCGTCGGTGCAAATGAGGAAGCCGGCACCGAAGCCAAGGATCCTACATCTCTGGAAATCGTATATCAGCAGTACACTGTGGCTGATGGACAGACCCCGAATCAGGAGACCATCTCCTTTAGGCTGACTGGTTCGGACACCGTGGGTACGGATCCGATTACAGACCATGGATCATGGCTGTACGGCCGTCACTACACCTATAATATTACGTTCGGTCTGCAGGAAATCTTCATCTCGCCTTCTGTCATAGACTGGACGGATGAGACCCTGGTAAGCATGAATAACTGAAAAACAACTAAATAACTTTTCAAAATGAAGAAATTACTGATTATGGCAGGAACTGTCGCAGCGATGGCAGCCTGCACAAAGGGCGAGGTAGTCTATGAGGACACCAGTGCCGAAATCGGACTGTCCCCGGTGAGCTATACGACTACGAAGACAGTGTACGGACCGTATGAGGGAACCTCATACTCACAGGTAGAGCAGTTCAAGGTTTTTGCCCAGCATACTGCCTCTCCTGCAGGAACAGCTTTCAGCCAGGCTTCCGGACTGACCCCATATCTTGTAGATGTGACTTTCGGATGCAAAGGAACGCAGGTGGAAGGAAAAGATGTCTGGGGCGGAACACCGTCGCCATACTATTGGCCGAAGACCGGCTCCCTCTATTTTACCGGATACAGCCCTGCAGCGGCAAATGTCGAAAGCGCAAGCTATGACTGGAATCAGGGCGGCCCGAGACTTACCCTTACAGGCTTCGAGCAGGGGACATATTCATGGACCGGACTAGCGAGTAGTAATCCGGACTATCATATGGTAGACCTTCTGTATTTCGATGTCCACAATACCACCACGTCAGTGGACGGCGGCATCCAGAGCGTCACATTCAGACATGCCCTTTCATGGCTGGACTTCAATTTCAAATGCGCCACAGACGGACTGGCCGAGCTTTTCACAATCAAGAAAGTGACTCTGACAAAAGTCGGGAACAAGGAAACCTTCCTGTCCGGCTACGGTGACAGCGACAACAAATGGCCTGTGCCGGCATGGACAGCAAATGACACGGGCAAGGACATCGTCCTGTATGACGCCGGCATGCCGCTTACCACGAATCTCTTCAGTGTCCATGATGTCCTGATCATTCCTCAGAATATCGACGGAGTGCTGGAAATCGTCTACGACCAGAAGGCCTATAAGGATGCACCGTCTATCGAGCAGGTGGAAAATCTGACTCTGACCGGAGGCGACGGAAGCAGTGACGACTCGAAGAAGGGACAGTGGATAATCAACAAACACTATGTCTACAATATCACCTTCACTGCAGATGAGATTCTGCTCTCTCCGAGCATCCTCGAGTGGGATCCGGCCATCGTTTCAGATATTGAAGTAAAATAATGCATCGGATTTCCGGAATAAGCCTCTGCCTTGCAGCGGCGGCGTTGATGACCTCTTGCCTGTCGGCCGTAAAACCGGACGGCGGGCACGGGATCATAACGTTCACTCCAGTACTCGGGACTGAGGTGCGCTCCGGAGATTCAGACAAACCTTTCCCCGAAGACATGGATTTCGGGGTATGGGCTCTTGACGGTAGCGGAACGGCATTCATGGACTGCGAACAGGTATCTTTCGACGGTTCATGCTGGACGACCGCAGAGCCTTTCGAATGGCCCGACGAATCCCTGCGGTTCATCGCGTGCGCCCCGCACAGTTCTGGGGTCAGTCTCGGCTCCGAAGGCAATATCCTTATCGGAGACTATGAACTTCAGTCTTTTCCCGAGGGCCTTTATGTCACGGAGATGACCCATGCTGTCAGACGGACCGACAGTACGGTGCATCTTCCTTTCCGCCGGGCTACGGCCATGATAGATTTCCGGGTAGCGAACGGGCTGAATGAGGCGACGTCCGTGACGATAGAGAAAATCATCCTGAAGGGAATTTATGTACGCGGCAGTTTCGATTCTTCGGCGGACCCGCAGTGGAATCTTGCCGGAGAGCCGATGGACGTAACTGTGTACGACAGCAGCCGTGACGGAGCCGGACCGGAAGCTGTCAGGAAGCCGCAGCCATACGGAGGAACACTGGAAATCATCCCGCAGCAGTCGAAGCCGGTAGTCGAAGTGGTGTATTCGTTCCGGACTGCCGACAGCGAGTGGCTTTCCGGACAGCGGAACCGCACCGCAGAACTGCAAGCCAAGTGGGAACCGGGCAGGCACTATACCTACACTCTTACCATAACCGAGACCATTATCAGGCACAGTGCCGGTATCAGTACTGCAAATCAATGAGATTCTGATGAAAGGAGCGACAGTAAATATTTCCATGATGCTGACAGTCCTGCTGGCGGCTGCCTTGGCTGCAGGTGCATGCCGGAAGACGGATGTCGAGATCAATGACGGCTCCGGTTCCGGAGGGTCTGTATCAGAGGATGTCCCCATGACATTCTCTGTCTCAGCCGATGCGCACAAACCTGCCAAGTCTGTCATCACTGCCGGCAATTTCCAGACTGCCGGCAATACGGTCAGGGTTTACGACAGACTGACTGTCGGAAACCGCACTGACTTGTATATCAACGGACGGGATGCAGAATACCGCAATGACCCCCAGATATTGCCGGACGGCACGGTGACATCCGCCGGCTGGCATTTCATGGATGGCAGCAGATATTGGACCCGTTCGGGAACGCACCTGTTCACGGCATTCCTGAGCGGATATCATGTCGCCGACAAGAATAAGCCCGGCGGTTCGTTTTTCAACGACATTGATGACATCATCGCCGACCCTTCGGACCAGAGCAGGCTGGCTGTGCAATACGATGATACGGACGGCTCGCTGAACATAGAGAACTGGAGAATATCGGCATCGAACCAGTTCGATTTCATGTATGCATCCCATACGAGGAATGTGGAGACGGCCATTTCTCCGTATGCCCCTGTCCCGCTCAAGATGGAACATCTGTTCGCTGCAGTGCAGTTCAATATTACAAATATGGTAGATTATTATCCGAATTCAGAGGCCACTCTTTTCATTTTGAACGATCTGAATCTGTCGGGATCAGCCACCGTCACGCCTGCGGCTTCAGGGTGCGACGTGAATACGGAAATAAACGGTACGGGACAGCTGACGGTGAACCGGACTTCTGCCCTTGCCTACAACCAGCCGTACAATGTCTTCGCTAATGTAGGGAATATCGGGGATGACGGCTGTCTGCTGATATGGCCTCATTCGCAGTCGGAACTCGGGGCGGCATCCGTCGAACTGTATTTGAACAACAGTATCGGAATTCATTATGAATTGTCTCTGGTAAATGAGGATGTCACGAGGTGGGATGCCGGCAACAGGTATATTTACAATTTCTATATTCAGGACAACCGTATTACTTTCACTGTAGAGGTTGTCGGCTGGATATATGACGATGTCATTATAGAAGGATGATGGGAACTGTAAGACTTATTCTCCATGTTTTCGCTGTCCTGACTGTACCGGCGGCGGTCTCCTGCGTGAAGACGGAGCCGTCATCTCCGGCAGAAGACAGCGGGGAAAACATAGCTTTCTATGTCAGGACACCGGACACGAGAGCCATGATAGAGGATGCTGCCTCTCTGGCTGACAGAGGGCTTTCAATCCATGTGACCGATATGCGGGATACAGTTACGTTCAGAAATAGGGCCGTCGCCTATTCCGGCAACGGAGCATGGAGGTCCGACAGATTCTGGACTTCAGGAAAAGAATATGAGTTCTTTGCATACGTCAGCAGCCCGGGAAGTGCCACGGGGGCATCAGTGTCGTCTATCAGCGACAATGGCCGCACTGTGACAGTCAGTCAGCCGTCTTCCTATTCCGATTCCCCGGACGGCTACAGCGACTATCTCTTGTCTTACAGGGTGACGGCTTCCGGAAGCCGCCCTGCTCCTGTAGAACTCAAACTGGAGAGGGTCACCACAGGAGTGGAACTATATATGTCTACTCCGAATCCGAAGGATGAAGCCAGAGTGATTTTGAAGGAGGCTTCGTTTATAAACATAGTACGCAGTGCGACATTTTCCATCGCCGATCATGCCGCATCTTCATCGGTGTCAGGCTCTTCCCAGATTATGAACACATGGAGGGTGGTGCGTAGCACCCAGAGGGTGACTTATTTGAAAAATACAGGGGCGGAAGGTCTGGAACTGGAATATTTCGACCCGGCAGGGGGAGACTTCGGTTATGATTATTCCAAATACGGAATCATGCGGTTCCTGACGGTCCGGCAGCCTCTCACGGAGACTGTGACGACAGGCGTGACGGACATCGTGCTTCATCTGGAGTATGCCGTGGAGGAAAACGGGCAGACCGTGGATTATGAAGTGGACATGCCTCTGAAAAATTACAGACCGACGATGTGGTCCATAGGCCACAAGGTGAGGTATTATGTGACCATTGATTCCAGTATCGACCTGGTCGGTACGGTGGTCAAGTGGAATGAAGTTGACTTTATAGAAGGTACATTGCTCCCGGACTGACGAGAGGGTCAGGCAAGGGACGGATGCATTGTCCGTGAGGACAGTCATAAAATGGAAGTCATATGTTCAAGGGATTTCTTAAATATTCGATTGTGTCAGCGGCCGTGTGTCTCATGTCAGCCGGATGCGTGAGGGAGAATTTGGAGGAGGCTGCAGGTGACATGAGAATCAGTATCGGGGCCAAGGTGGATGCCGTGAGGGTGGCTACCAAGGCTGCCGTGGATCAGACTACCGCGCTGGACAGCGATATGAAAATCAATCTTATACGCTGGGATGAAGGCGGAAGTGCAGGTACGGCCGGGCGCGAGGAGCTTTCTGCGGAAATGGGGGCTGTGCCTGATGCCGGAACATGGTACAGGGATATCAGGGTCTCACCGGCGCAGTTTTATGTGGACAGGACGAAAGAAGTGGGATTCGCCGGGTGGTATCCTGCCAAGGAGTCGCCCGAAGGTGCCGGCTGGGTGCTCGACGAGAGGACTGAAAACGGAGTGACGGACAGATATGTCATACATGAAGACAATACGATGACTTTCCGTATAGACGGGACGACTGATGTGATGGTCAGCAATTTCGTCAAGGGAAACTATACTTCCGGCATTCCGGCGATGGAGTTCAGCCACGCCCTGTGCTGGTACAACATATATGCTTATGCGGTGGATGCGGATACCAAGGCGGAATGGGGAGATCTGACCCGCCTGACGCTTACGAACCTTCCGGAAGAGGTCGTGATAAAGCTGCCGGATGACATTTCGCAGTCGGATGAGATAGAGTTCAGCTATCGCGGAGGCGAGGAGACAGGAAACGAGGACTGGACTCAGGACGGCACCATCATCTGGGATACGGAAAAGCATCCGGATACCAATCCTGCCAAGGATCTTCCGGTAGGCCTTCCTGCCGTCGTCAAGGATCAGGCTTTCGTGGGGACGCTTCTCGGCGGCGCACCCCTGCAGAAAGTGCTGGGGATCGAGGCGCGGACCACGAGGCAGACATCCGGGAACTCCGTGTCCATAGCGAGGAATTTCAAGCCGGGGTATATCTACAATATTTTCCTGCGCTTTTCGTCAAAGGGCATCATCAATGCCGAGGTTTCGGCTTCGGAGTGGCACTACAATGAAAACGACATAGTGATAGACCAGAATTTCGACCTGCTGACGGACCTGTCCAGATACGGGACATCGAATTCTTATATAGTTTCTTCGGCGAACAGGGGATACTGCTTCACCGGAAACGTGAAGGGAAACGGCGAGGACGGGAATATCATCACGGACAGGACCGGAGCTCAGATAGTAAGGCTCGATGACAGCGGAGTGAACCTGAATGTGGACCATATCGGGATAGTCAGGTCGGACGCCATGATGAAGCTTGTGAACGGGCAGTGGGAGCTGATAGATGATGAGAACGAGCGCAAGAACACGAAGATTCTCGAGCTGGCATCGGACCGGCTGAGTAACGGCAGGGTGATCTTCAAGGTGCCGGGGGCGGTGGAGCGGACAGCCTCTGGCGACACCCTCAAGACAGAGTCGGGAGAGGTCGTCTATGACAGCGATGATTTCAGCCTACAGTACAAGGGAAATGTCAAGATAGCCGCTTTCGACGGGGCCGGGAACATCATCTGGAGCTGGCATATCTGGGTCACTGACAAGCCTAAGAATCAAGGATATTCAAACGGATACGTGGCGTTGGACAGGAATCTGGGGGCAGTCACTACGGATTATGCCTCGTTCATGAAGAACAGGTCTGCATGGTCGGGACTGTATTACCAGTGGGGCCGGAAAGACCCGATATTCCGCGCCACCGTGGAAGAAGGTTCGGCATGGGGCAGGGAAGTGGTCGGCCATCCAGTTTCCGTGGCGGAAGCCACCATGCATCCGGTGACATATTATTACGACGAGCAGGGCGGAAACAACTGGACTACCGACCCGAAAAGCGACTATTTCTGGGGATACGTATCGGTCAGGGACGATATCCGCAAGACGATTTACGACCCGTGTCCGCCGGGGTACCGCGTGCCGGGCAATCCTATCTGGGAGAATCCTTCGAAGGACATGACCCATAAATCCCTGACGGGGCGCGACGGTTTCGCCGGCTATATGTTCTCCCTCGGCGGAGGCATGATCGACATCTATTATCCTAAATCCTATTGCATCTCCGATGCAATGGTCATACATGGCGATTTGCTGTCCGGAACTCCGGCGGACGAAGATTTCGTTTATCTGTATTCGGCTACGCCTTATGAGCCGGAAGACGGGGAGTCCGTGGATAAGTACGGAAGCCTTTCCTATCATTTCAGGTACAATGACGGGGAGCTGTCCGGGAATTATTCGCAGGTGCTTGTATCCGACCCTGACGTTTACCGGGTGAAACGGTCGGATGCCTATCCCGTGAGGTGCGTTTTCGAAAATTCCGCTCCGGTAGTCACGGACTTGAGCGCGAACCAGACCGCAAATTCATATGTAGTGGCAGAATCGGGATTCTATGAGTTCAAGGCCGACGTCAGAGGAAACGGGGTCTCGAACTTGAATATAGTTTCAGGAACGACAGTGGTGAACCGGGATTTCGATGCCGGTATGGGTACGACTATATCAGGCATCGACCATATTGATGTACTCTGGTGGCAAGGTGATCTTTATAAGGATGGGCAGACCAGAAGCTGGTGGCTGGACTTCATAGAAGATAATCCGGATTCCCAGGAGATAGAGCAGAATTGCCCTGTGCGCGTGCTCGATGACGGCAAGCTGGCCGACGGGAAAGTCCTGCTTTATGTCACAGTGAACGAAAGGACCATCGGCAATGTCGGACTCGCCGCCTATGACAGGAACGACAAGATTCTGTGGAGCTGGCACATCTGGATAGAGCCTGATATCAGCCTCGTCAGTCTTGGAGAATATACTCTGATGGACAGGAATTTAGGCGCTACATTTTCTCCGGGAGCAGGCCAGGGTTTCAATGCTGATAATATATACTCCGGTCTAGGTTTTTATTATCAGTGGGGCAGGAAGGATCCGTTTTTCCAGCCGGCTATCTATCGCTCGTCCACTACCCAAAATCAGGTATGGTATAAGAAAGTCCTTGAAAACGGGGTATGGGAGTGGAAAAGAATGGACAGTGTCGAAGTGTTGAATGTGGATAATCAGACAGTTGCCGAAAGCTGGTCTATTGAAGCTTCAACATCCTTGCCTACAACGTATTTCGGTACGGACAATCTCAATGAGTGGCAATCTTCGTACAGGTTAAGTACGAGTGCAATCAATGATTTATGGGGATATGTCGGTGATAACGGTGTCAAAGGGAATTCATTTGCCAAGACTATGTATGACCCCTGCCCTCCCGGGTACAGGGTCATGCAGCACGATGTATTCGAGTCGGCTGAAATCTGTGCCGCCAATGAAGATACGCAGTATCGTATCGACAAAAGCAATGACTACGGGATTTATTTCGATAATTCAACTTATGTGTACTATTCGGATGGTGCTTGGAAAGGCTACGCCATTGCAGAAGGAATATGGTTTCCGAACAGCGGCGCTATAAGGAGTCCCGGCTCTTTCGTATGGAATCAGAATGATCAGTATAATCACAGGCTTTCTACCGCAACTCCGTTTTCGGGAACAAATATGCGAGAAATCAGGTGGTGGCCTTCTGGCAACCGTTATGTCATTCAGGAGAATCATGGGAGCTGGATGTCTGCCGGCCGAGTGGTGAGGTGCCAGATGGAATAGCGGATGGGGCATTTG
Organism: uncultured Bacteroidales bacterium; assembly: GCA_944326365.1. Lineage (GTDB taxonomy): Bacteria > Bacteroidota > Bacteroidia > Bacteroidales > UBA932 > Cryptobacteroides. Next base: position 80,605 of record CALVDR010000008.1, read on the forward strand.
TGTCGGGCCGGACGGTTCCGTCGAGTCATGCTTCCAGGATACGGAGTCTGGAAAATGAAAAATTTGAAGCTATGAGAATAAGAACTGAAATATACGCGATAGTTATGGCATTTTTCCTTCCTGTGGCCTGTGTCAAGTCCGGCCCGGACGGGAAACCTGCCGTCCCGGCTCCGTCGTCTCCGGCATCGGGCAAGATGGATGCAAGCTGTTCGGTGATCCAGCTTTCGGATGAGGGACCTGCAGCCGGCATGATGACCAGAACAGTCATAGGCCAGACCACGGCCGTGTCCCTGTCGGCGAATTTCATCAAGCTGGACGAGAATCCGCCGGCCGGCTGGGGCGACATGTCTACGCGGGATGACTATGCCTGCACTCCGTTCCAGGGCTGGTCGGATTCGCAGACCGAGATTCTGGACGCTTCCATCTTCGCTTCTCCGGACAATACGGAGGGGATTCATTTCCGCTCCATAGTCTTCAATCCGCGCCAGACTTACGACTATTTCAAATATGATGTGGACGGGAAGCCCGAAACGGAGGAGGATACCGTGAATGTGGGTTTCATAAGCAGGATGGTAGGCTGGTATCCGAGGGTTTTCGAACTTCAGACAGATGCGCAGGGCCGGCCGGTGAATACGGCTTTCAATACCCTGACCGACATTTATACCACGATAGAGAAGGACGGTGTCACATATGACTGCGTGCGTTTCAAGAACAGGCTTGACGGCCAGACAGATGTGATGATGACCGACATGCGCGAGGGCCGTTACGACCTGCGTGCCTTCGGCAAAGGCTTCAAGAACAATGATTCCGATATCGATGTCCAGCCTTACGGACATGTGTTCCATAACCGCAGGAATCCCGATGACGGATATGACTATTGCAATTATTTTACGTTCAATCATTATCTGACGGCAGTCAGGCTTTTCGTGCAGGCTGACGGAAGCGACCTGAGTCTGATTTCATGGAAGCAGATTTCAGACGTGGTGTTTACGAACCAGCCGTCAACCGTGACCATTGCTCTGCCGACAGTGCAGAGCAGGCAAGAAGGTGTCAGATCCGATATAATCGTAGATAATTATGCGGAAAAGACGCTTCCGATAGAGGGTGTGGAGCCAGTTTTCGGACAGGCATTGGAGTGGACGGATTTCAGGAATATGCCTATCATCCGGACGCCGATGGCGGAGAATGATCCTGATCATGAGGAATTTGCGATGACGCCGGACTATCCTGTAAGCATGGAGCACGGGGTGGAGCTGCAGAAGGAGTATTTGGGCTATATGCTGCTGCAGCCGGATGTGGAGACTACGCTGGAACTGCATACAGATGCTGGTATCTTTTCCGCTACTATTCCGGTGAGGGCGTCATATGTCATTGAAAATGCGGACGGTACCACGACAGAGGTCAAGGATGCTCCTATTCTGGAGGCCGGGCATATCTACAATATCGTCATCGACATCAAGACCGACGGAAGTCTGGACGTGGTGATAGGAAACGAGGATTTCGAACGGTTCAGGAATCTGGCTCCGTACAATCCGGACATTGCGTCCAATTTCGAATATTCGAACTGCTACGTGGTCACTCCGCAGATGATGAAGGATGAAGATACGGGGTCTTACGACGGATTCTATTTTCAGGCTATGGTAGCCGGCAGGGGCGAACTCGGGGTCATCGGCAGTACTGCAGGAGCGGAACTTTATCCGGATGACGTGTATTTCGACCCTTATTCCGCCAGAATATTGTGGCAGGACGAGCCGTATCTCATCACCCATGTCGAACTTCTGCAGGGCTATGTGCGGTTCACGCTTAACGAGGCATGCAGGTCGGAGACTGATCCGTTGACGGGGAATGCCGTCATAGCCGTATATGACAGGGCAGGGGAGATAATCTGGTCATGGCATATCTGGGTGACCGACAGGCTGGAGGATGTGTCATATGCTCTGCCGGGCAGTGCCGGTATAGAGAATTTCACTATGCTGAACATGAATCTGGGGGCGACGGCGGATGTGGCCGATTCTGCAGATACCGTGCTGGATACTTACGGTTTTTATTACCAATGGGGCAGGAAGGATCCTTCACCGGGGCCGGCGGCGTATGACTATGCCCAGGCGGACTTGACCACGGCTCCGTATTATTATATGGACCAGGGTGTGATGGGTAGTGTCAGTGCCATGTATGTGGACAATCCTACAGTGGAGCTGAGTGCGCGCAATCCGCTGGACATCATGGGGCCGTCCATTATCGGCGATTATCCGAACGACTGGCTTTTCTATCAGATTGACGGGCTGTGGGGGTATTCCGGTTCATCTGTGACCAAGACCATTTATGATCCGTGTCCGTATGGGTACAGGGTGGCTGATGATGAGCTGGAACTGTTGTTCGATTATTGCATGGCGAATCAGTCGCGGTGGAGCGAGGTTTCTGTGAACGGTGATCCTGTAGGGGTGTCTGTGCCGTCTTCCGTTTCGACTGTTTCCGGCGGCGGACGCCAGAGGGACAATTTCTTCCCGTTCACGGGGTGGAGGGGGCATGACCGCGGCCGTACCGACAGGACTCATGCATGGTTTTATGTGGGGGATCTGGCTGATTATCAGGATGCCAGGGTGAATCATAATGAGAATGATGCCGAGTATTACAGGCACAGGGGGCGTTCTCTGCTGATTCAGAGTACGTTGTTTACCAACGGGAGTTTTTCCATTCAGGATGCGGGTACGTATAGTTCGAACCTGACGACAGATTATGCGAACCGTACCAGCGCGGCTCCGGTGCGGTGCATAAAGTATTCTGACGAACCGTCCGTCCAGAATCGCTGGTGACTCCAAATTCTTGCCGTTGTCGTTGCTTTGGGGCATACCTGCCGTGCACCGTCAAGAAATGCAGCTTTTCTGATTCCGGATTTGAGCCATTGTTCCAGTTGGGCGAAAATTCTTCTATTGAGCATAATATCAATAAATTAACGTGAGTTCGATGAAAAGAACGTAGTGAATTTCAGAGAACTACCTCTTTTAGAGGATTCGTAAAACGAATCCGTGGGTAAGTCCTCCCCTCGATAGGGGAGGATTTAGGTGGGGTGACACGTAAAATGAAGGGAGATTTCGAAGAAATCGTAACGTCAGTTCGACGAAGTCTCTGGTACTGAGTAGAATAATTCGTCGAACTGACGTTAAATTATGTGTAAACATACAACTTTTTGCAAGTGTTTTACAATAGTTCTTGCAACTTTTTGCCACTATTTGACAGTTTTGTTTACAATTTATCGCTATTCCGTAAATTCGGCTTGTACCCTGAACTTCAGAACCGCGAACGCAGGTTTAACCGACAGGATGTGATTTTGTAATCAATTCCAATTTTGCATAAAAAACGATGAAAATTCATATATTTGCACAAACAATTATGGATTTATGTGATTTTTTACATTTTTCCATACTTAATAGTGAGATATATGGAATTCAAGAGAGAAATAACAGAGACGCTGAAAAGATGGAAGGATACGTCAGACAGGAAACCGGTTCTTTTGCGCGGAGCAAGACAGACGGGGAAGACCTGGGTCATGGAAGCGTTCGGAAAGGAATGTTTTGAACACTATGTCAAATTCGATTTCGACCGGACTCCTGAACTGAAGTCTGTATTCAAGGATACAAAAGATCCGGAAAGACTAATACGGGGACTGTCACTGTATTCCGATGTCCCGATAATTGCAGGCAGGACTCTGATAGTTTTTGATGAGATCCAGGAATGCGAAGAGGCATTGAACAGCCTCAAGTATTTTTATGAAGAAGCTCCCGGATATCATATTATAGCTGCCGGGTCACTGTTGGGAGTTGCCGTGAAGCGGAAGCAGATGTCAGTGCCGGTCGGAAAGGTCAAGACCTTGACGATGCTTCCTTTGACATTCAAGGAGTTTCTTGCAGCTTCCGACAGCAGGACATATCAGTTTGTCGAGAATCTGCAGTCGTTGGAACATTTGCCGGAAATCATTCTGAATAAACTTGTCCTGGAGTATAAGCGGTATTCAGTCTGTGGGGGAATGCCTGCGGCAGCGGTGAAACTTATGGACAATCATGGCATGAGGGCTGTCGACGATGAACTCCGGGAAATTCTCGATATGTATGAACTTGATTTTTCAAAATATGTGGAGCCGCTGCAGGTGTCGCGGATAAATGCTCTGTGGCACTCGCTTCCGTCGCAACTGTCCAAGGAAAACAGGAAGTTCATTTATAAAGTCATAAGGACTGGTGCCCGCGCAAAGGATTATGAAGATGCATTGACATGGCTGGAAGATGCCGGACTGATATACAGGATATTCAACGTGTCCAAGCCGGGAATGCCTCTGAGCGCATATTCGGATATCGATTCATTCAAGGTGTATGTGAGTGACTGCGGTCTTTTGAGGCGCCTTGCGAATATCCCTCCCGAAGTAATTCTGGACGGCAATTCAGGATATACGGAATTTAAAGGAGCAATGGCGGAGAACATGGTCCTGCAGTCCCTTGTATCGGTACTTGACGGTGATAAGCCATATTATTGGACTTCCGGCAATACGGCCGAGGTGGAGTTCGTGACACAGTTGGGCACGGAAATAATCCCGATGGAAGTAAAAGCCGAAAACAGGATAAGCGGACGTAGTCTTTCGGAATACACCAAGAAATATAATCCGCATTGCCGCATCAGATATTCTTTTCAGAATCTTCAGTATAACGGAGGATTGCTCAGTTGTCCGTCGCCTTTGGCCTGCTGGACCGAAGACCTGTTGAGGCTTGCTTTCAATGTGACAATCACGGTCAGTCTACCGTAATCAGGCAGATACCTACCTCTCCCCACATATCGATGAGCCCCTTGTAATCGTTCCGGCTTGCTATTTCTTTTTGATTTTTACTGTTTTATCAATGTCAAGTTCTGCGTTGCAGACAGATTCGATTTCATCGATAATTTCAATGCAGCGTTTTCTGCTTATGCGAATACCGGTGCCGGCAGAAATTATGTCTTCAAGGCTTGGGTTGCCCGAATATCTGACAGATGTAGCATGTTCGCCTTTAGTGCCTTCCGGGGAATAGGTAATGTCGTATGCGGGTGCAAGTGACCATTTGCCGTTTTCGCAGAGAAAACTGAAGTTCTTGGCGTGATCGTCTTTATTATCGCATAAGATATTGAAAATCATCCTGCGGAACATCTGCTCCACTTGTGCCGGATCTTGTGTAAGGTAGCCGGTCAGGGCAAGCAGATTTACGTAATCTATGCTCTGAGTGCGGAAATCGGACTGCAGCAGGGCTGCCGCAGTGAGTGTATGGATGCGACGACCTTCTTTGATATCGAATCTTTTGATTGAGAAGTAGCGGTCATTGATGAGACGGATTTCCGGAATGTCAATCCCACATTTCTGTGCGGTCCTCATGTATTGATATTCAATCTTTCCAATATTTGAAAAATCGTAAATATGCCTGAATTTTACTATCCAGTCTGAGCCATCGGCAGCCTTATATACCGCTTTGGGCCTTGCTCCGCCTGAATTACGGCTATTGTAGTACAAGAAAGATGCATCAGCATCACTTTTCTCGGAGAGTACATCAAGCGCTTTACGCTGAAGTTCGTCAAAGTCATTGTATGTAATGGCAGCAGTATGCTCTTTGAAAATGTCAGGCTTATAGCAAAGTGCTCCCATTCCGGAACTGCCGACCAAGGACAGCCTCTGAAGAGGGGAGAGCGCTTCCAATGAACTGCCTTCACGACGAAGCATTCTGTCAAGCAGGTAAAGGCCATACCCATCCGGCATACTGTCCTCAAATGTTGCAAATCCGCCACCGAAACTATTTTCTTTTGAGTATATGAGTCCTGTTTGAAGCGGCAATTCCCATGGTGATATCGAGAAGCCGTTTGCTATCCAATCCTTGTCGTACTCAAACACACTTCGGTCTCTTTCGGGTGTCATCTGTAAAGTGCCGACAATACGTTCATCAAATGAAACTGTGATTTTCAGAATATCCTTCATCGCCCTTTCTGTCTTCCATGGTTCTTGTTTATAATCTCAAGTTCCTTTCCCGTGGTGAACTTGCTTTTACTCATAATGGCACTCATTTCGTCGAACCATCCAAATTCAACGACCAATTTCAGGAATGCCATAAGAGATATCTTTCCTTTGGTTTCAAAACGCTCGAGTGTCGGTTCCGGGATGCCCGTTATTTCAGAAAGGCTGCGCCTGCTCAAGCCTTTATCAAGCCTGCGCTTACGGCAGTTTTCTGCCAGAATTGTTGCCAGACGCTCAGGATTCTTGTCAAAAATATCAAAACTATATTCCATAATATATTATGCGGAATCGAAAATTTGTCTGTCTATCGCCTAAAATAATATGTCAAAAATAGTAATTATTTCGCTTATTGGCAATACATCAAGGAGGCTATTTACTCCGAACTTTTCGATTTTTTGTCTGCAGTTGATAAGCGCGCAGGAATAAAAGCCGGAGACTATGACAATGTCGCAGACTGCCGGTTTTACAGAAACATTTTTATGTTATTTTTGGTTTTTATAAAAAACACTTGTCTTTGATGCATTAAAAATAGACAGGAAATATGTCATCGAAGTCGGAGGCAGGGACTTGAAGTATTTTACCTGAATGCCGGAAACTTTCAGGACGACAGTCTCCGCTTTCATGTCGGGATAAACCCGTGGACCGTATATGCCGGTAAAGTATTCACGGGCATTGAACTGTCTCGGGAGACTGTTTGCGAAAACTATGATAAGTGACATTTATCACTTTCCCGTCCCGTATTGCCTGAATGACAGTGGACATGTATTTTTGGCTTGAAGGCACATTTTCGAAGATGATGCGGTCTTTAAGTCCGGCACTCTCATTCAAGAGGCTGTTCAGGCTCAATGCTGCAAGCATCCAGTTCCTTATGTCGCTGCCTCCGATTTCATCTTCGTTCCTGATGTAATAGGTGTTGTCGCGCCGGTCGCACGCTATCTCTATGCCGAAAATGTCTTCGATTGATTTAGTGTGGTTGGAGAATGTCCGCGGAGCCAGTTCCTTCTGTTCATCGTTGACCGAACTGCGCAGCCAAAGGCTCTGAAGTTCTCTGAGAGTGAGATGACCCCGGCTTTGGAGCGTTTCCAGCAGCCAGATATAACTCTTGAAGTAGTTCTTTGCCATTATGTATTCGTTCAGATATGGTATAGGTGATTTAATACCATAAAGTTAACGTGAGTTCGATGAAAAGAACGCAGTGAATTTCAGAGAACTACCTCTTTTAGAGGATTCGTGGAACGAAT
>CALVDR010000009.1 GCA_944326365.1 uncultured Bacteroidales bacterium
GACAAGTGGTGTTTCGCCCTTACCCACATCGGTACCTTAGACAGGCTTCCCGATGAACTGAGGACAGAGGCTTTCGAGCGTCTGTTCCAGGCCTGCGAGATCGCGCGGTTCGAACCTGAAGTAAAACTTAAATACGAGAAAGAGATGATCACGGAACGGGACTACTACAACATGCTGAACACCGCCAAGGCTGACGGCCTGGCGGCAGGGTTAGCCGAAGGTGAAGCGAAGGGTCGTGAAGAAGGTCTGGCGGAAGGTAGAGCAGAAGGTAGAGCGGAAGGTAGAGCGGAAGGCCGTAATGAAGAAAAGATCCGGATCGCCAAAGAACTCAAGAAAAATGGCATAGCCGACAATATCATTGCCGCTACTACAGGAATTCCGGAAATGCAAATCGCCAATCTTGAGTGACCGGCACCTTGGACCGACTTCCCGATGAACTGAGGACGGAGGCTTTCGAACGTCTGTTCCAGGCGTGCGAGATCGCGCGGTTCGAGCCTGAAGTGAAACTTAAATACGAGAAAGAGATGATCACGGAACGGGACTACTACAACATGCTGAACACCGCCAAGGCTGACGGCCTGGCGGCAGGGTTAGCCGAAGGTCGTGAGGAAGAAAAGATACGGATAGCCAAAGCATTCAAGGAACAGGGGGTAGATGCTGGAATCATATCTTTCGCTACGGGACTGTCAGAGGCTGAGGTCGCAGAACTGTAGGATACTTTAAAGAAAAAGGATGAACCGAAGTTCATCCTTTTTCTTCAATATGGTATAACTGTTAAGCCGGCATCGGGATTTCTACCTTAACAGGAGCATAATAGTTTCCTTCTGCGTCAGTCCAGGTTATGTAGACATACACTGTGGTGTACATATACCTGTTGATTTCGAATTCTTCGGTGCTTGAGTTACCGTTAGATGTAATCTGAGATACGAGCGCAGCCGTGTCAGACTCATCGAGAGCCGTTGTCGTGGCATAGTAGTAACATGTAGCTGTGCCTTCTGCAGGAGTTACAGTGACTTTCCCATAAGTGCTGCCATAACTTGTTTCATAGGTTGGCTCGCTTATTTCAGGAAGCATATCGGCGTATCCAGTATCTTCTGTTCCTATGATTGCAGGGGCAGGAGTACTGAATTCAGTCTCGAAATAGTCTGCCGAGAGAGTATATCCTGTGCTTTCATCGCCTGAAGCCACGGAGCCGATAAGAATATAATCCTGACTGAATGACAGACCGGTGATTTCCAGAGTGTTATCAGTCAAGGTAGAGTATGCTACCCTCGTGTAATTATAGTTGTTAGGGTTCAGAGCCATATCGGATTTTACAACGTCTACATCGCCCTTGAAAGACCAATGGGTCTCGAAATCCGATAGTGGCATCACGAGGAACATCGGTAGTAGTCACTTCCTTTTTCTGCAGAGGACCTATCTTGCCGTCATTGTCTATGACTACCACGAATACATAGCCTTTTGTGTTCGGACTAAGGTTGGTATTGCTATAGACATCGGATGTCGTAGGATAATCGGTATTGAACGGCCATGAATTGAGCAAGGTTTCCTGAACTTTGTCATCGGAACTCTCGTAGACGATGGTGATGATGTCTTCAGGACTTACAGACCCGCCATAATTCTCCTGGAAGGCCCAGATTACATATGATTCTCCAACTTCAGGTGAAGCATAGAAGTCTGTAAACGGTGCAGAGAATGGTATGATCTGCCAACCATCTTCCGTTTCTTTCTCTGAGGTTTCATAACTGGTGGCGTCAGGATCATTCGCAGCCTCCGCTGCAGCTTCTGCCGTGAACTCATCAGCTTTCATTACTCCGAGATAGAAAGATGAAACATACGGAGTTTCAGCTATGACATTGACAACTCCATCTGTCATCGTAGTAGAGAGGGTGACCATCTGTGTCCCGCCGATCTGTACCATTACCTTGTCGAACACCACATCGCCCTTGTTGTCATAGAGCCATATCTTGATCAGGCCCGACTCATCGAACGGTGTCTGATTCCACTCACTCGGCGCGGCAGGAGCTGTTACGCTCATCTTGGTTCCGTCGAATTCCACCGTCCAGCCTTCAGGATAGTCGATGTCATATTTCACATATCCGCTGACATCCATCGACAGGTTCTTCATCTCCTCATACTCGAAAATGGTCTTTCCGCTGAGGAATTCGCATTTGAGCTCCGTTACCCTCTTCACCTGGAATGAGCCTGCATTTCCGTTGAGTATGAACTCCACATAGTCATCCTCTACATTTACGTCAGAGATAAGGCTCAAACGTATGCACATATCCTCGCGGAGAAAAGAGCGCGTGAAGGGGCCACATACGACGAAGCCTGCGACAAGATGTTCGAGCCGAACTATTTCGGGATGATGATGGTCGAGACAGGCGATGCCGACGCCTTCATCACGGGCACGTACACCAAGTACAGCAACACCATAAAGGTGGCGAAGGAGGTCATCGGGATAAGGCCTGGATTCGACCATTTCGGGACCATGCACATCGTGAACTCCAAGAAAGGCACCTACTACCTTGCCGACACTCTCATAAACAGGCATCCGGACACGAAGGCCCTCATAGACATAGCCCTGCTCGCCGACCACACCGTGAAGTTCTTCAACCACGAGCCGGTAATGGCAATGGTCTCCTACTCCAACTTCGGCGCAGACGCCGTAGGCAGCCCGAAGACGGTTCACGAGGCCGTGGACTATATCCAGAAAGAGCATCCGGACATCCTCATAGACGGGGAGATGCAGGTGAACTTCGCCCTCGACGACCAGCTAAGGGACAGGAAATTCCCGTTCAACAAGCTGAAAGGCAAGGTCGTCAACACCCTTCTCTTCCCTAACCTGAGCTCGGCAAACTCCGCCTACAAGCTGATACAGGCCATGAGCGACGCGGAGATGATCGGGCCTATCCAGATGGGCCTGAACAAGCCGATACACTTCACCGACATCGAAAGTTCCGTCCGCGAGATTGTGAACATCACCGTCGTGGCCGTGATAGACGCCATTGTCGCAAAGAAGATAGAGACGAAGGAATAGGGAAACACACATCCATTACAAAAAAACGGCCCGGGAAACCGACCGTTTTTTTTAATGCCATGACGACGTCAGTACAGGAAGGCCTTCGCCGCAGATACGGAGGCTGCAGAGCCGTCCTCCGTCCCTGTCCCGGGAAGCTGGCCGTCACCTGGAGTGTCGTCAGACGGGACGATACTGTCAGGAACGGAATCCACCCGGCTGTAGATACGGACCTCGGAAGCGTCACCGGACGCCGTCCAGGTCATGCTGCCGGCAGAGAGCGAGGACACTACATAGCGGTGGGACCACTGCTTGTAATCCATGTAGTCGTAGTACCCTCCCACCGTGTTGTCCTCACGGTCGATATCATACTCGCCGGTAAGGACGACAGCCACATTGGATGTGGTCTCTATGTTGGAATAGGAAGTGAACTTATGCTCCCGGGTAAGCTCTATGTAGGCATAGGTTCCCTCTGCAAGCGGGGCCCCGTTCCACTCCACGAGCTCCCATACCCCGTCCAGGTTGATATAGGAAAGAGGCAGGGACACCTCCGTGCCTGCCGTATCCTCCTTGGAGCAGGAGGCGGCCAGGGAGACGGCAGCAGCCGCTATCAAAACGTTTCTCAAAAAATGTTTCATCTTATCTGTCAATATTTGTTTCAACTTTAAATTTCACCGTTATTGTCCTCCGGGAAGGAGGAAGGTCCAGCCCGGTCAGTACCATCGGGACAACATTCAGCATCCTCATGGGTGCGGCACCGGGATCGTAGGTTATCACCAGGTCGGCCTCCCCGCCGGGAGGAATCGTCTCCGGTTCGCAGCGGAAAGAAAGGTAAGGCGGCAGGAGGGCCTTGTCCACGCCTATCGTCAAAGACGAGTCACCCGCATTCACGCACATTATCCGTTCCACAGCCTTCCTTGCCCCGTCTATCTGGACCTCGGTCCTCTTGAGGCATAGATGCCCCATCCTATGCCCGAAAGCCCATACCGGCACACCTGCAGCCTCCACAAAGCCCTTCAGGGAGAGCACGGCCGCCGGCTTTGAGCCGGAAAGGTCGGTGTAGACGAAAATCCGCCTGTCGAAATTCCCGGGATGCCCCTTTGGGTGATAAGTCACTTTCAGGGACCCCTCCTCCCCCGGCAGGACCGGAGCCCTGTCAAAGGACGGGACCGCACATCCGCAGGTAGTGGTGACCTTCAGGACCGTCACAGGGCGGTCTCCCCCGTTAGTCCAGGTATAGGTATATTCCGGCGGGACGGCATTCTCCTTTATGGTTCCTGCATCCAGCACCCTGGTGGCGAAGTGCATATCCGCACCTGTTTCCGACACCGGGGGATTGTAGATACTGTCGAGCTGCCTTTCCCTCTCCACGAGTTCAGGGGATTTCCCCGGCGGCGGCGAAACCGGAGCCGCCAGGGAAATACACAGCAGACATATACCCAGACCCGGCATCATACCCCTGCGACATTAAAGCCAGTCCGAACTTGTCCTGACGGTGATGGCGAAAGTCTGGCTCCCGCCGGCATAGGTTATCGTAGCCGTCGTCGACCCGCTCTTCAGGCCGAAGAAAGTCAGCGTGCCCTCTGCATTGCTTACCGTACCGGATGCACTGTCCTGTTTCCCGTCAGCGCTCACCGAAGCCACGGAAGGGTCGTCGATTGTCACGGAGAACGGGCCCTGGCCCAGGAAGGATACCGGGTTTGCAGCGGAAGAGGCCCCTACCTTTATATAAATATTAGGGAACTCCATTGCTACGCCGGCATCATCGCCAGCTATCATTCCGAGGAAAGCCTCGGCATTCACCACACCCGCACCCATGTTGTTCTTGTAAGAAGACAGGCTCATTGTCCTGGCATGGATGAGGTGAGGGACGTCTACCTGCCATCTGTAGTAGAACTTGGTCCCGGTCATATCGTCGTCTATCGAAGTAGCGGACTTGTAGAGCATGTCTATGATCTCGTCAGCCGTGAAATGCTTGTGCAGCCTGGCCGCATGAGAAAGCCCGAGGGCGATTACCCCGGAGACATGAGGGCAGGCCATTGACGTACCCTCCATATAGCCGTATCCCGAGTCGCTGACATGGAAAGGCAGGGTGGAAAGGATGCATCCCACGGCACCCCTGTCCCCGTCAGGCTCCTTGAAGTCGAAATAATAGTCCTGGTCCCCGCCCGGAGCAGAAATCTTGGTGTACTCGGCATAGTTGGTATACGTTGACGGAGTGAAGTCCCCGGCGACAGAGGCCACAGAGACGCAGCCTTCGTATGCACCCGGGAATCCGGCCATAGGGGCATATTCATTCCCGGACGCGAAGACAGGGATACCGCCTTTCACCGGACCGTTGTCAGAGCCTGCATTGTGGATGAAATAGTCCATGGCGGCCTTCTCCAGAGGGCTTGAAGCCTCCCATTCATCCGCATCCCTGTAGCCTATACCGTACTCATACGGGTTGGCGGCACCGGAAGTGTAGCCGAAGCTGCACTGGAGGACTACCGCACCGTTGTCCGCAGCGTATTTTATGGCGCGGGAAAGGCTCACTGTAGTGGACGCCGAGTTCCCGGAGAATATCTGGCAGGACATGATGCGTACGCCGGAGTTTCCGAGATTGTCGTTATCCGGACCTGCTATGGACGAAATTCCGTTGTTTCCGTTCGTAGCGGCGATGATACCGGCGCAGTGAGTTCCGTGCCCGGTATCTTTGACATCATCCCATGTGATATAGCCGCGGTCGTTGAGGAAGTCATATCCGTGTACGTCACCGGCGTAGCCGTTCCCGTCGTGGTCCTCGTTCGAGTACTCTACCTCATCCTCGTTTGTCCAGAGGCTGTTCACCAGGTCCGGATGCTCGAGGAAAACGCCCTCGTCCAGGACGGCAACAATGATGGACGGGTCTCCCTGGCAGAGGGCACGGGCCTGCTCCCAGTGCACATCGTCACCCTGGACGAACTTCGTCTCGTAGTTTCTTCCGTCGAAAGGATATCCTTCGATGGAAGAGAGGTCCGGATGATTGACAGTATAGGCCAGTCCGCCTTCCACACTGCTTCCGTCATAACCGTTGTTCTTCAGGTTCCACTGCCACGGAAGCAGGTCCTGGTCTGCAGTTATGGCACGGGTAGAGGCAGAACTGCGGAACGGTATCACCTTCCCGTCGTATGCCTTCTTGATAGTCCTCACCGGAGAGGCAGCCTGTACCTCGCCGAGAGCGGAGAGCTTCTTCACGACATCCTCCACATTCTCGTCCTCACTGAAGTGCACGACATACCACAGGTGAAGCCCGGCAGCCCGGGAAGCCTCCTCCGTAGCCTTGTTCACAGGGAACACCCTTTCAAGCCGGTAACCGTCTATGATATCGAGTATCTCGTCTACCGTACTGACCCCCGAGCGGGTGGCCGGAGCATCGGCCAGGCCAGCCTCGTCGAGCAGGCCGGCAAGGGATTCGTCGAACTTCAGCACGACTTCCCCCGGCATGTATGCAGGGACTGTCTCCTCGGGAGAAGTGGCAGCCGGAGCGTCCGTCACCGGAGACACCTTCGCACAGGAGGCGGCTGCAACCATCACGGCAGATACAAAAATTATATTCAAGAATTTCATTTTCATCGTATGTTTCTCCTATCAGTCGAGATGTCAGTTTGCAAATCTCTTGTTCTTATATATTCCATAATAATAGTCCATATCTGCCGGCACCCCGGTGAAACGGGCGGTATTGCCGTCGCTGTCCGTACCTTCCTGGTTGAAGATGAAGGTGGACGGTTCCCACCAGTCCAGAAGAGGATGGTACATGAGCCACTTGTGGGTATCCGGGTCCAGGGCACCGCTCAAACGGTTCATGTTGAGGGAGAAGACCCTCAGGCGAGGGAGGACCTTAGGTACCTGCAGGGCGTCGAACGCATCGTATGCCGCCTGCGCCCCCGTACTTCCAGAAACCGCAAGGGAGTCGGAGATATTGATTATGCTTTCTTCCCCGTTCTGGACGAAGGTAACATTGTCGTTGTGGGTCCAGTCCGCAACGCTGCCCAGGTAGTCGCGTACTTCATCATCCGTAGGGATAGGGCCTTCCAGATAGTTCAGGGTCAGCTCAAGTGTGTCGAGATTTTCCCACCGGAGAAGCCTCAACGGGAATCCGCGCCCGGAAGAGCCGCCTACCTGGTTCTCAGGATCAAGATTCTCGCGGTAAAGGCCCCCGTTCTCCTCGGCGAACTGCTCCCCGGACGTGGTGGCGTTGCTCAAGTCATAGATGACATGTATCTGGTTGTTCCTCATGCTGAAAGCATGGAGCTTGGGGAAGTTGTGGTGGTTGAAACGCTTGTCAATATACTGGAATTTGTTGCTCGACAGGTCAAGGGACTCAAGATTAGGGAATGTCGGCATTCCGCCATCCGTGCCGTCCTGGGTAAAGAACGTATCCGGGAAAGAATTGTTGTCAAGGCCGTATGCCGCAATCGTGAGCCTTTTCAGGTTGCTGTCATCACCTCCGAGCTCTATAAGGTATTCACCGATCTTGATGTTTTCCCTGAAAGTATGGTTCTCGTTGGAGTAGAACTCGAGATCCTCGGCTGCATCAAGCCACGACACCTGATAAGGGATGCCGTCATCCGTGTTGAACATGAAGAACCTGGCATTGCGGACCCTGCCTATCCAGGAGTCGTCTATCACCCTGCCGTTATGCATGTCTCCCTCTTCCCAAAGGTCCACGTCTTCCCAGCGTTCCATCCTGACGGAAGTGTCCCATCCTCCTGACCAGACGTTAAGGGCCCTGGCAATGGCTACAAGGGCCGAGGAGTCGGCTGCCCTCGGATTTTCAGGCTTGGCGGCCGCAGATGTCTGCGTCACCTGCACATGGTCTATGCGAGTAATCAGGTCTTCTGCAGGATTGATCGGAGCACCCTGGCCGTCTACCGGAATGAAACGTATCTCGGCGATTCTTGTCTCCGGCCTGGAATTGATATTCCAGTCGAAACGGAGAGTGACATTGCGCGGACGGTCACCCTTGTTGAGGTTCAGTACGGGATTGTCCTCAGCCTCGGCAATCCACGTGATTTCATTGCCTTCCGTATCGACGAAATTTACGTCGAACATCACATTGGATTTGACCTTCAAATCGAAATAACGCTCCGAAAGAGCCGTATAGTCAGGCACGTTCACTTCAGTATCATCGACTGTTATGGTATATCCGTAGTTCTGCTGGGTCACGGCGATATCCCGTGTCTCCCAGTTGTCGGCCTCGATTGTCACTATACCGCGGCGGATGTCCTGGTCGGCACCGTCTTTCATTACTATGGCCGAATCCACGATTATCCGGCAAGTCTGGGAGCCGTTCCCGTTGGCCGGGGATACAGTAATCCACGGCACGTTCGCGGAAGCAATCCACGACCCCGGGGAGGTCACTTCTATGGTAGCGGTCCCGCCGTCGGCGCCCACCTCGAAAGTGTCGCTGTCGAGGACGAAATCCACATTTTCCTTGGGCTGGCAGGCAAATACCGCGGCAAGGGCAGCGGCAAATGCCGTCATGTATCTGTATATCTTCATAATTGCAATCCTTTTTTAATCCAACATGGCATCACATCCTATGATATCCTGCGTCCGGTCATAATAGAGGAAGTATTGTCCGGCCTTCCAGGCACTGCAGACATCTGTAGCGTCGAAGATGATGTTAGGGTTATCGCTTATGTCAAGATAGAATATGAGATAAGAGATATCGTCGTTTATCAGCCGGAGGTCATTGGAGCCTATGTAGAAGCCCCTGAGTCCGGTATGTGTCGAAAGGCCTTCCGGCCAGTCGCTCAGGCACCTCTCTCCCTCGGCATCCCTCTGGCTCCTGATTCCGAACGCAGTCATGCGCAGGATATTGAGCGGCTCGAGAGGGAACTCCTCGAAGGCATTGTAGGATACGTCCATGCCCGAGATATAAGGCAGGGTCCTCGCACTGAAGTAGTCAGGGATGTCCGTCAGATTGTTGTACTGCAGGTCGAGCGTGGTAAGGTAGTCGGAGTTCTCCCCGTTGAAGCAGTTCTCCTCCGGGAAGGACTTCATTCCGCAGGACTGCATCGTGAGCACTTCCACAAACGAGTTCGTCGCGGCAAGCTCGGCCGGGAAGACGGCTATAGGGTTGCCGGTCAGCGTCAGGGTATTCACCCTCACCCCATGGAAGGTACCGGCATCCGGCAGCTTCTTTATGTTGTTGTGCGCCACGTTTATGGCCGACATTATGATGTTGCTCTCGTCCGAAGAGAAGAAGTTCGGGAACTCCGTCAGCTCATTGTATGAAATGGTGAACGAGGTGAGGGCTTCCAGCGAACAGAAATCATCCGGAACACTTTTAATATGGTTGTCATCGAAAGAAAGCTCCTGCGGGGCGAAATTGCGGCCGAGCTTCGGAAGATCCCCCTGGATATTGTTCTGCATCACGTTCAGCATGCCGAGGCTTGCCATTTCGCCCACACTTACAGGAAGAGTGGCGAGCTTGTTCTGCAGGAAATAGAGTATCTGTATCACATCCTGGGAAGAACCGCTTGCCAGGTCATCGAGGGCATCGTAGGAGCCCTGCTCGGTGAAGCCGTTGGTGGAAAGGTTGACTGTGATAAGGCTCGGGAGTGATGCAATCCCTTCAGGAAGGGTCTCGAGGTTCTTGCAGTTGTATATCTCCAGGTCGGTAAGGGCGGTCAGCGGGCTGAACGCATCCGCTCCCGGGAATCCTTCCTTGGTTATCGGAGAATTGGCGATGGAGAGGGACTCCAGGCGGGTGAGGTTCCTTATTTCAGCGCTGATGCCGGTAAGCCCGTTTGTCATTGTACCGAGGTTCATGTCGTAAGGACGCACCTGGTCCACCGTAGGGACGGCTCTGGATGCAGCCATACGGGAAATCTCGTCCAGGGACATGTTGTCGTAATAGGAGGCGGCGGAAGATGTCTTGCCGTTCATCCTGAGCGCCAGTGCGCATACAGGGGATATAGGTTCCGTCGGGCAGACATATTTCCCGAAGTCCTTGTACCTGTTCTGTCTCCACAGGGCCTTGTCCTCTGCCGAACCTTTCACCGGATAGAGAGGCTGGGCGGCAGCTGAGGCGGCCTGGTCATGGTATCTCCTTGTCTCGTTGTGGTTGCCGAAGGAGAGCTGTACGAGGTCGGTAAGCTGGCCGATTGCATCCGGGACTTTACCCTTGATGCCGAAGCCGCTGAGGTCGATGCTGGCGACACGGCCGTTGTCGTGGATCTGGACTCCTGGCTGGTCTCCCCAGAGGTCAGGGTCCCTGTCGAAATTCCAGTTGGATCCCTTAGGCCAGGTCTGGCCTTCATAGGACCAGTTCGGGCCGTCAAGGGCAAGCCATATTTTGCGGAGGGCGTAATAGTCCCTCATATATCCGTCCGCCATCACGAGGGTGACAGGGACATCGGCTTCGGTGAGCTCGTTGTCGGTCACTTCAATGACGGTCGCCTGGTCTTCGAGGCTATTGGTGAAGTCCTGGTCCTCGAGAAGGAGGTCGTCGGAATCATAGAGACGGTACGACAGTATCTTGTAGTTTCCGGCCGGAGCATAGACTATGGAATCGGCCTGGCTTGAGGAAGTCTGGTTTCCTGCCACATTGTCGGCCCCGTCATGGTGCTCGTCTCCGCTGAAATGTATGGAGAAGGTCACCGGAATGCCTGTGAAGGAAACGACCTGTGTCTGCTCGTTGACATCCACGAGAGTAATGTCCAGGGAGGATATCTCGTCGAATGTATATCCGTTGTCACGGCGGTCCCTGAGGGCCGGTACAGGGTCGAGGCCGGAAAGGTCCTTCACGAGGTTGAAGCGTATCATGCCACGAGGGGCAACGTCAGCCGTCAGGTCGAAGACTTCCATCCCGCCAGGGATGATGGTGAGAGGCTTTGCCACCACAGTACGGTTGCCGTTTCCTATCTGGTTGTCAAGATTGTCATATAAGGCGTATGACACTACCTCGTAGTCTCCTTTCAGAAGCCGGAGCTTTGCACTGCGCAGGCCGAACTCGGCAGCCTCGTTGTCGGCAGCCGAAAGGGTCAGGGTCTGCGAAATGGTACGCCCTTCGCTGTTGGTAAGCATTATGTTTATCTTGCCGGCCTGGGACAGTTCGTCCAGAAGATTGTCTCCGGAGGCTTTGGTGACGTTGCCGTAGGAAACCTCCTTGTAGAGCTTGAACTGGACATAACCGTAGTCCATATCCCTGTTGTCCGGAAGCTCTTCACGGGCACACCCGGTGACAAGCAGGGCCGACACGGACAGGATGGCGGACAAGGTCATTAAAATGAGTCGTTTCATACTATTTATTCTCAATCAATTATAGTCAAATCAATGTTTTATTTAAAGGCTGCGGGCCGGGGGACCAGCCCGCAGCTTGTCTAATGATTATTCGGTAACGACGCTGACGTATATAACGCAAGCAACGGAATAATCTGTACCATAAAACTGAACCCTGCAGTAATTATCTTCAGCAGAAACTAAAGACATGTCTATTCCAAACACTGCCACACCTGTATAAGGTTCTATTGTCAACCATCCTGATGCCCCTATATTTTGAACCGTCTCAGGGAATCCAGATATCATAGCCACAGGATTAGTCTCTGTTCCCGAATACGTTAAAAGATAAGTAGGAGCATTTGTGCCTCCAGCATCAGTGTATGGCGTCAAGGTGAAACCAGGAGCATCTACTGAAAGATCAAGACTCGAACTGCCTCCCGCATCGGAGTCATAGACAAACTTAATTATGGCTACGCATTCCGTACCCTCCTTCAGAAGGAAATAGACGATGCCTTCTTCCGATCCAGGCTCTACACCTATATAGTGCAGATTATCCGAACCATCTCTGAAATGAGCCCATATTCCATCACCAGTAATCGGTGTTCCCGCGGAGTTCAAAACCTGGCAAGTTTCGTAGTCGACATTTACCTCAAATTGCGTATCCGCACCGAATTCATAATCACTGGCAATTTTTGTATAAGTAATTTCAAAACCTGGTGTATCATACGTAACGCCGTTTCCTTCCATATAATAGATGTCATCATCTGGATCAAGCTCATTGAAGTAAGCTCCAATGTCAATAGTGCCCCAAATCGTTCCTTCAGGATCATAAGGCTCTACAACTTTCGGCTGGCCAGCCTGCTCGATATTCGCTACAAGATAGTCTGAATATTCAGGATTAACATTTTTATTCGCATCGAATAAAATATCAGCAGCCCCATCTTCTCCACCAAGACCTTGGGCATTGGAAGCAGCAACTACATCCTCCCACACACTCTCCGGGAAAGCCATAATATAACCGGTACGGCCTTCCTCACCAGAATACGGTTCAACAGTTACAGTAAGGGTATTTGTCTGAATCTTTGCAGGAGAACCAGAATTCCAATTATATGTGTGATTAATCCAGGCTCCCTCCATAGTGTACTGGCTATCATCATCCATAATAAAACCGTTCGAGGTGACGAAAAATTCTTTAACTATCACCGAAGCCGAGCTGGTAATCTCTGTTGTTGCATTTTCCCCAGAAGTCATTTCCTGCTGTATGTATCCGCCATCTGCGTCGAAAGCAAAGTCAGAAACCTTGTTCACGTAGAAAATGTCTGTGATATCCGGTGACGTGACATTGAAAGTCCTGGAGTAGACATTGTCCGTCTCGTCCCCGAAGTTTATAGTGACAGTGCTCTTTTCATCGGTAGTGACAATATCGGAAGGAGCGACGTAAATACGGTAGTAGGTCTCCGTCTCATAGTTGTCGGATGTCTCCTCCACTACGGTCCCGTCCCCTACGCTCACCCAGCCGGCACCGGCAACGGTAAGGTTGAAGTTAGCCTTGACAAGGATGTAGGCATCGACCTCAGTTATCGTGGCAGAAGGCCTCCAGAGCAGGTCCACATTTCCGGCCCCTGTACCGTCTGCATTTTCAGAAAGCGTCAGAGGCGTCTCGCTGTAGAGCCAGTTGTAAGGGCTGTCATCCTCTGAAGGGGTCTGGAAGTTGCGGTTGTCATCATCAGGCACGGTCGCCCTTACCTCGAGTACAGGGACAAACTGCGGCAAGCTTACGGATACTGGTGTATTCGTGAAATTCTCTACTTCGGAAGTAAGGCTGAAACTGTAGGTGTCCGGGTCTGCATCAAGATTGACCTGGCTGCAGAAGACTTCGTACTCCGAATACCTGCCGCTCGCGGACGGGGACTGGAGTTCGGTAAGCCTGAGCCCGGCAGTCTCTATGTTAGTTCCGTAGCTGAAGTTGGATTCCACCCTTATGTATGAGACATAGCCGTTTCTCGTGGCGTCCCAGAGCATAGGGACTGCAGCGCCTTCGGCCAGTGGCTCACCGTATTCGTAGAGGAATCCGGTGGATTCGGCCGGAGTCTGGAAATACTCATGGCCGTCGCTGTCCTTCGCGATTTTTGCCGGTACTATATTGAGCAGGGCCTCTCCTCTGGAAAGGGTGAGGGTGGCGATGACACGCGTCTCCCCGCCCATCCTCATGGAGACTTCCACTTCATGGTCTGCAAGGTCATTCATTTCGGCAAGGCATACTATCTCTACCGTGACATCGCCGGCAGGACCTCCTATGGAGTAGGAAATCTGCTCGCCGTTGCGTATGCCCCAGAAATCTGACGCTGTAGAAGGAATGCTCACCATCCACTCCTGGTTAGGGCTGAGATGGAGAAGGTAGGTCGAGTTCGGCTCCACAAAATCCTCGACAGGATCAGGGAAGTTCGGTGCAGGTGTACCCTCGTCAGTGGTACACGCGGTGACAAGTGCAGCAAGGAGCAGTGTCACCGGCAAAAGTCTTTGAGCAAGTTTTTTCATGACTTTCCTTTTTAATGATACAACTATAATTAAGTGAGATAAGGTCCTACATTCCTTCTTCTCTCTGGAGCCTGTCGGCTTCCTCGTCGGAAACCCACTCCAGCACATTGTAAAAATCTCCCACATACCCGACAAGGGTGCTCAGGTCATAGACGTAGGCCCGGAGCCAGAGTGCCACGAAAGACTGGCAGGTATTGAAGTACGAGATATAGGCCGGGCTCGAGGTACCCAGGATCCTGTTGTCCCCGTTCACCTGCCCGAAGACGGACAGCTCGTCGCTCAGGAGCTGGTCCTCCGGCATTGTCACGCGCGGATTGGCCGGGTCGCTGTTGTCGAACTTGAGTTTCACGTCGTACCCGTCGAAGAGCCAGTCGTGCAGGATGATTGTATTCTCCTCCATGTCGACCTCGGTCTTTATGAGCCTCTGGTAGGACTGGTCCGTATTCGTAAGTCCCGGATATTCATAGAGGAACATAGAGGTCACCACGCACCATCCGGAGAAAGTCTTTATGTCGAAAGGACATACCTTGTACATCGAGACCTTTGTCTGGTCCCCGTACAGGTCCAGTCTCAGCTGGTCCGGCATCACGAGCTTGAGGTTGAAGGAGAGGGTGTCGGTCTCGCCGAACCTGTCGTACTGCGGATGTACGACCACGTTGGCGGCATACTGCCCTGCCGGTATGGTGATGGTGTTGGATTCCAGCACATAGTCCCTGCCTTCGATGGCATTGCTACCTTCGTCGATGATTTCCACCGCTATTGTCCTGTCATAGTCGCAGGCAACCGTGGAGGATACCGGGACAGTGAATGTATAGCCCTCGTCTGCAAGGACCGGATTCACTGAAAGAGTGTCCTGGAACAGGATGTATTCCCTGTCCGCCACTTTTACATTGTCTTCCTGGCAGGCCGTAAAGAACGCTCCAAGAAGTATGAAGACTAATATTGGTATTCTTCTCATAATGTCTTTACTGTTTACCTGTTATTACTTGCATTTTCTTCTATCTCGGAGCCCGGGGACTCTATCTCGTGCTGCGGGATAGGCCATACGAAGAGCGGGTCGTCCGCACTTATCTCCAGGTCGTTGCCCTCGGTCTGCGAGTAGGAGTTCGGGGTACGCTCGAAACCCTGGTGCCAACGCTTGAGGTCGTTGAGGCGGAAACCTTCCATGTAGAGCTCCTTAACCCTCTCGTTGGAGATGGTCTCCAGCCAGTCGGCCCCTACGGAGACGGCCCCTGCACCCCTGCTCTGGCTTAACGTGGTGAGGTCGTTCGCCGCGAGCCCGTCACCGAGCCGGCAGTGGGCCTCCGCACGGATCAGGTACTGCTCCGCGAGCCTGAGCGGCTTCGGCATGCACACGTGGTAAAGCTGGTAGCTGTTGGTGAAGTTGCGGTTACCCCAGTATTTTGCCAGGAGCGGCACGGCTATCTCGAAAGTGTATCCTACAGTCGGGAAACCTTCCACGCTCGAGTCGGCGAAATATGCCAGGTAGCGGATGTCATTTGTCGAATAGAGGTTGATTACCCACTCCGCAGGGACAAAGTCCGGATAGAGGTAGGTATAGTCCCTCGTGTAGTTGAGGAAATCCGTCCCGAGAGCCCCGCCGGCGGAGGTAGGGGTGAACCCAATGCGCCAGATTATCTCGTTTCCTGTATCGAAATACCAGAGGCTGTCGAATCCCGTATAACCGGTCGTCGGATTGGTCTCCGTCCCGCTGAGCGAGAAAGCCGGATTGTCAATCACGTATGTAGAATAGGTGACGGCGTCGTTCCAGTTCCTCATGTTAAGGGCGACGCGGGCGCGGATGGCGTAGACTGCCGCAAGGGAGATATAGTAATTGTCGTAGACATCCCCTTCGTTGACAGTCGGGTCGTCGTCCCCGTCATCGAGAAGCTCTTCGGCCCTTGCGAGGTCGCTGAGCACCTGCTGGTAGGAATCATAGAGAGAAGCCCTTTTCACCGGTTCCGGTTCGAAATATTTCGTACGGAGCACTACGCCGAGCATGTTCCTGGCTGCCTCGTCGTCCGGTGTATTGCCGGTGTCGTCCCTGGCCGGATATGCTTCGCAGAAACATTTTATCAGTTCCGAATAGCAGAGTGCACGGATGGCGTACACCTCTCCGGTGTAGGAGTCGAGTGTCTCGAGGTTGTCCTCGTCCGTCTCGGCGGCCATCACTTCCCCTATCTTGTCAAGATAGAAGTTGCAGTTGCCTATTACAGAGTAAAGACCGCCGTAGACACCCTCTATCTCTTCGTTGGTAGGACGGATATTCCATTCCCAGATGTCCGGATGCGGGTTGTTGTTTGTCAGTACCGCCATGGCAAGGTCAGCCTGTATGTCCGGAAGGAGGGTGAGGCTGCCGCTGTAGAGGTTGCTGCTTTTAAGGCTCGAATAAATTCCTATCAGGTGCTGCTCCGCGTCTGCGAATGTCTGCATGGACTCTTCCACAGGAATGGCCGAGCCCGGATATTTTTCGAGGCAGGATACGGCGGTCACGCATACGACTGCGGAAACGGCCGCGTATTTCATGATATTCAATATCTTCTTCATCTTGTTTTCTCCTCTTAGAATGTTAGGTCAAGACCGAATGTGAACTGGCGGGACATAGGATACCTGGCTATGTAGATATTCGTCGTCCCTTCCGGATCGAGACCGGAGAAATTGGTGAACGTGAACAGGTTCTGCGCCTGGAAATAAACACGCAGCCCGTCAATGAAACCGGTCTTGCGGATAAGCGGTGCAGGGAACTGGTATGCAAGCATCAGGTTCTTGAGCCTCAGGAAGGAGGCGTCCTCGAGAAGCCTGTCATCGAATTCCATGTACACGCCGTGGCGCGGAGTCTCGGATATGTCCCCCGGCTGTTTCCACCTGTCGAGGAGCTTCACAGACTGGTTGTAGGTCTGGTAACGTCCGTTGGACTCCTGGTAGAACCTGTCGTTGTTTATCATCCACCTGTCGGCCACCCAGCTGAACTGTGCCGAAAGGGAGAGGCCCTTCCAAGCGAAGGTGGTACCGAAACCTCCTGCCCAAGGTGCATTGTAGCTCTTGCCTACCATGACCCTGTCCTCATCCCTGAGCTCGTTGGTGATTTCCCCGTCCTTGGTATACCAGAGGGCGTCTCCGTTGGCAGGGTTCACACCAGCGAAACGGTTCAGGAAGAATTCCCCGGAGTCGTGGCCGACCACGAGCTTGAGGTTGGTGTTGGCGAGCTCGTATTCCTGTACTCCGCTGTACAGCTCGGAAATACGGTTGTTGTTATAGGAGACGTTGGCATTCAGGAGCCAAGAGAAGTCCCCAATCTGGAGAGCCGTACCGGAAACGTTGAGCTCGGCTCCGCGGTTGGTCATGGCGCCGATATTGTCCCAGTTGCTGCCGAATCCGTTGTCGGAGTAGGACTGCGGCACGAGCATCAGGAGGTTGTATGTGTATTTGTTGTAGAGCTCGAGGTCCACGTTCAGCCTGTTCCAGAATGCGAAGTGGAAGGCGAGGTTGGTGGTCCAGGTGGACTCCCAGCTCAGGTTCTCGTTACCCTGGGATATCGGTGCGAGCCCCGGTGTCCCGACATAGTCTCCCGCGCTGCCCACGAGGGCGAGGTGGTTGTAGTTCGGGATCTCGGAGTTTCCGGATGTTCCGCTGCTCAAGGCTATCTGTGCGTATGTCAGCCAGCTGCGGGAAGGAGCCATGAAGTCTTCGTTGAGAAGGTTCCACATGAGGCCCACAGAGCCGAACCCTGCCCAGCGGCCGTCCCTTCCGAACCTTGACGAGGCGTCTGCACGTCCGGAGAGCTCGAGGTAGTATTTGTTCGCGTAGTTGTACTCGACCCTGGCGAAGAAGGACAGGAAGCCGTAGTCGTCATCCGTGGTGTCGCTCCATGAGGTGGCGCGGGAACCTGTCGTGACATTCGTCATGTAGTGGTTGTTCTGGCCCGCGGTCAGGATGCTGAAGTCCTCGTAATGGTAGTCGATTCCTTCCTGCCCCACCATGAAGTTGAACGAATGGGTGTGGTCGATGTCGAACTGGTAACCTATGGTATTCGTCACCGAGAGGGTGATGCCGTCCGTAGAAAGCCTCTGGGCGGTTCCCTGTTCCTGGTTAGGGATGAAGTCAGGGAAGGACTGGCCGTAGCCTGTGGTGTGGGTGTAGTCTACAGTGAACTGCGAACGGATTGAAAGCCCCTCGATAGGCCTCGCCTCGGCGAAAATAGAGGAGAATACCTTGTACCTCTTGTATGTACGTGGATTTTTCTCCAGCCAGTCTACAGGGTTCACACCGTCACCTTTCCAGCTCTTGTCCGGGTCCGTGCTTCCTGAAATGGCGATTGACCCGTCAGCATTGTACGGATTCCAGTAAGGAAGCATGAACTGGGCTGCAGATATAGGCGTCACTATGGACGGGGCACCCTCGTCCGCCTGCTCTATACCCTGGTAGTTGAGCATGGTGTTGGTACCGATAGTAAGCCACTTGGCGGCACGCTGCTCCACGTTTGCCCTTATGGAGTAGCGGTTGAAATTCGAGCCGAGGGCGACACCTTCCTGGTCGTAGTAGGCACCTGAAATATAGTAGTTGGTCTTTTCCGTTGCTCCGGATACCGACAGTTCGTAGTTCTGGAGCATCGCGGCATCGTTGTAGACCACGTCTTCCCAGTTTACGTCAATCTGGGACAGGGCGTCATAGTCCTTGCCGGCATCTATACCTATTTCCTTTTCGTACTGGATGCGTTCGGCAGTGTTCATGAGGTTCCACTGTCCGTGGGCGACGTTAGAGAAGCCGAGCTGGGTGCGGAATGTGATGGTCGGTTTGTCGGCAATGCGTCCGCGCTTGGTGGTGATGACTATCACACCGTTTGATGCACGTGCCCCGTAGATGGATGTCGAGGAGGCGTCCTTGAGGACGGATATGCTCTCGATGTCCGACGGGTTGATGGAGTTGAACTCGGAAGCCGAGATTGCGGCTCCATCGAGAATGTAGAGCGGTGCGGTCCCCGAGTTGATGGAGTTCGAACCACGTATGAGCATCGTGGCTGAAGCACTCGGTTCTCCTGTGGAGGACAGCACGGTCAGTCCGGGAACCTGCCCCTGGAGCGCCTGGTCGAATGCCGCAGTAGGGGTGCTTTCGATTTTTTCAGACTTCACACTGGACACCGAACCGGTGATAGTGCCTTTCTTTCTCACGCCGTAAGCCACCACCACGGTTTCTTCCAGAAGCTGGGAGTCTGAAGCCATGACTACATCATAGGTCACGGCCGGAGAGCCTGACGGTACGATGTATTCGACTGTTTCGTAGCTGATGGCATGAAATGTGAGGACTGTCCCTGCAGGAACCGTAAGCGAATAGCTTCCGTCATCGGACGCGCTGACGCCCCCCCCTGCTGAAGACATGACAACGACACCGATCAGAGGCTGTCCGTCTTCCTCAGAAGTGACGGTTCCGCTGACAGTGACATCGCCGCCGTCCCCGATCTGCTCTGCAGCCAACAATGGCATGGTGCAGATCAGCAGTTCAAGAATAAACAACAATGTTCTTTTCATATGGTATACTTAATTTCGGGGCGCAAAGGTAAGAAATTTTTTAATACAATAATATTTCCGAACTGATTTTCTCTTTAACTTTCAATAAGTTAGAAATTGACATTGTAATTTGTGGCGCTGATTTATTTTCAAATTGCAAGCAATTCATACGAATCAGTCACAATTTTTAAGCTGTATCCCCAGTATTGATTCGGATTTAAATATCGTCAGTTCGACGAATTATTTTACTCAGTACCAGAGACTCCGTCGAACTGACGTTACGATTTCTTCGAAATCTCTTTACCTTTTACGTGTCACCCCACCTAAATCCTCCCCTACGTATGGGAGGACTTGCCTACGGATTCGTTCCACGAATCCTCTAAAAGAGGTAGTTCTCTGAAATTCACTACGTTCTTTTCATCGAACTCACGTTAAATATTCAGCTTGACTTTTGCAACCCCTGCTTTCCGATCGGCCGTATGGTACACAGAGAAAGCCCTTGCATTAAAAGCTTGGCCACTACTGCGGCAATAAAGATCTCTCACCGGGGATTTCGTCGCTTCGCTCCGACATCCCCACCCGCCTGCGGCGGGCTTTGCCAAAAGAAAACAAAAAGCAGCATGAGTAAACTCCGCTGCTTTTTGTTTTCTTTTGGCGGTGAGAGGGGGATTCGAACCCCCGGTACGGGTAAATCCGTACGGCAGTTTAGCAAACTGCTGGTTTCAGCCACTCACCCATCTCACCAATAGGCCTGTGCTTTCTGTCAAAAGCCCCATTCTTTTCAGAACAGGACTGCAAATATACAACAAAAATACGGTTTTGCAATAACTTTCTGAAAATCCATGGAACCGACATAAAAAAGAGCCGTCAGAAATCCTCCTCCACAGGTTTCACATAGATTTTCCCGTCCTCTATCAGGACCACGGACACATCCGTACCGGCTTCTATGCCGCCCTCCAGTGACGTCACCTCCACATCTTCACCTCCGATGGAAGCCATTCCGCACGGGGCGAGCCGAGAAACAGAACGGCCGGTATCGCCTGGCATTATGCCGCTGCCGTCAAGAAAACCGGATTTCGGGACATCGGACCCGAGCCGTTTCCTGAGACCGGCCCGTATCATGGAAACGGTCATCAGCACAGCCAGCAGCACGCCCGACACAGTCACTGCAGTTCCTGTAACGGCACCGAACTCGATATAGGCATAAATGCACGAAGCCCCTAGAGCCGCGATACCGAGAACACCGGACACTACCGTACCCGGAACTATCAGTATCTCGGAAAGGATGAACAGCACGCCCACTGCCATCAATATTATCAGGAATGCCATGAAAATCTACCGTTTCTCGACTCTGGTTCCGAGCTTTACAGGATACACATCCGCCACATTCGTAGCCTTGACGGCTACCACCACCTTGTCGACCAGAGTCTTGTCATCGAAATTCCCCACTACATACACAGTCCTGCCGTCTTCCACCATCCTTGCCACATCTTTCGGTCCGGCAAGCTGTTCTATGGCAGGAATCGTGAGCTCCGGAAGCCTGTCACCGGACGGCACGATATGAATCTGGTACAGGGTAACCACCCGATACTGTCTTTCCAGATTCCTGGCACGGTTCACCGGTATGGTCTCCCCGTCCAGAAAAGCCGTGATGAACGCTGTCCGGAAACCGAGCTTCTTCACGGTGTTTATATGCGACAATGCATCATTGTAAGAACGGAATACGCCAGCCCGATAGGTATACCTGCCTGCCGGCGTGATCTCTTCGAATATCGGGCTGATCCCTTTCAGAGCCGCCACGTCAGCCCTGGACGTCAGATTCAGCAGCTGGATCTGATACACTATCCCGGAAGGCAGCGTATTGTCTTCGGCAAACCTCGCCTGAGGAAGAACCTGAAAAGTATAATCGAATTTCTCCACAGGTTTTTCCATCACTATGTCAAGAGAATCCCCCGGCGTCATACGCACGAACGCATAATTCGACGACGCTCCCTCGACTTCCCTGTCCGCCTCTTTCATAAGCTGGTCCGGATCCAGCACTATGCCGCGGAAAAGAAACTCCATCTCTATCTTCTGAAGTTCGGCTGACGCCAATTCCAGCGAATCCTGCAGCACCGGAATCCTGGCCTCGCTCCGGGCAATGATTCCGCGAAGCCTGTCAGCCTCACCGGCGTCATCAGTTTCGGAAAGCTTGGCTTTCTTGCAGCTTATCCCTACATTATAATAATATATGGAATCCTTAAGCTGCCTGACTTCGGCCACTTTGGCCGTGTATTCCCGCGTATCCACATCCTCCGGCACGATCTGGGAAATAGCCCGGCCGCTGTCGAACGATGAAAGGTCATCCACAGGATCGAGGGCCATCACACGCCTGAGCTGTATCATGTCATCAATCCCTTTCCTGACAGGCATGGACTCCTGCTCCAGCACATAGACATCCACACTGTCTCCAGGACAGGCCCTGTCGGAAGCGAAGATAGTGTACTTCCCGTCTTCGGTATTGATATACAGGAAATCATTGTACGGCGAAGAGAACGGCATGCCCATATTTGACGGAGGTCCCCACTCTTTCTGGTCCTCGTTCCAGGCAGAAACGTAAAGATCATATCCGCCCATTCCATAAAGTCCCGATGACGCGAAGTAAAGATGTTTGCCGTCAGGCGAAAGCATAGGATAGATCTCGTCGGCGGAAGAAACCAGATATTCGTTCAGCAGATACGGTGCACTCCACAGGGAATCCTTCCAGTCAGTCCTGTAGATATTCACCGCCCCTTCCCGGTCATGGGCCGAGTAATACAGCGTCCCGGTATTTTCAGGGAAATACACGGCCTTGTAGAACGGATGCCGGCCCAGTGTGTCCAGCATATTCGGAAGAGGTCTCCAGCTTCTGTCTTCAAGCGGATAATAAAGATAAAAGTCATCGATGGAGAACCTGTGCCTGGCCACTACCGTGGGCTGATACACGAAGTCTGTCATGCCCAGGCCGTTCTCCGACAGCATCTTCTGATCCTGAATCCGTATCCTGGCCACCGAATCGGCCGTCACCGAAAGGGCCTCATCATAAAGGCGGATGGATTTCCCGAAGAGATATGCCTTGCGCAGGGAATCCGCCCTGCGCAGCAGACTGTCCGCATCCTGGGCATAGGAGACAAGGCCGCCGGAGCACAGGAAAAGGGCTGCTGCAAGAAGAATCAATGAATTTTTATGATATCCCGCCATTGGAAAGATTCTTTTTAACGAAATGCAAAAATAAGAAATTGTTCCGAAGGAATTCCGATTTTTTCACAAAAATGATGGCTCTGACTTATTTAATAAGAAAAAAATAGTAAATTTGTGCCCTATTTTGTAGAATTGGGCCTTAAAAGGCCAATAAGGGATTAGAACAGAAAATATTAATTTAAATTTTTCGATAATATTATGCAAAGTAAAGGTGCTATCAGATTCGTGGCGATCCTTCTCGTGCTGGCCTGCATCTGGCAGCTGATGTTCACCGTAGTGACGAAGATCTACGAGAACAAGGCTGTGAAATATGCAGACGCCGCCGCCGAGGCTTTCATGGCAAGTGCCGCCTACGAAAAGATTCCGGATGTAGACAAGGCCTATGTGCTTGACTCCATCAAAAAAGACCAGAACAGATGGTATTTGGATTCCATCTCTTCACAGAAAGTATATTTCGGTTACACTTTCGACGATGTCAGGGAAAAGGAGATCAACCTCGGACTTGACCTCAAGGGAGGTATGAACGTGATGCTGCAGGTGCAGCTGGAAGATGTGGTACAGGCCCTGGCCGAGAACAACACCGACCCTGCATACGTAAAGGCTTTCGATACGGCCCTCGAACGCAGCAAGACTTCCGGTACCGACTTCATCACCCTTTTCCAGGAAGCCTGGGAGGAGAATGCAAACGGACAGAGGCTCTCGAATATCTTCATCGGTCTGGACAGGAAGAACAAGACAGAAAACAAGAAGCTCGAATCCACCGATGCCGAAATCATATCCCTGATCAGGACTGAAGCCGAGAGTGCCATCGCGAACTCATTCGAAGTCCTCAGAAACAGGGTGGACCGTTTCGGTGTCACGCAGCCTAACATCCAGAAAGTCGGCAATACCGGACGTATCCTCGTGGAACTTCCGGGCGTAAAGGAACCTGAGCGTGTGAGGAAACTCCTCCAGGGAACGGCATCCCTCGAATTCTGGACGACCTACGAAACTTCGGAGATTTTCCAGTACATGAACGAAGCGAACCAGCTCGTCGCTCAGATAAATGCAGAGGACTCTGACGAGACAGAGACTCCTGCAGCAGAACCTGCCGCATCAGATTCTACCGATATTCTGGCTGAAGAGCTTGAAGCACAGGCTGCCGATGCAGAATTTGCCGACTATCAGAAAAACAATCCGCTCTTTGCGGTTCTCATACCTCCAGTTGACCAGACAGGAAGCGTGATGAGAGGAGCCACCATGGGTTACGCGCACTTCAGCGATACAGCCAAGGTGAACAAGATACTGAACATGCCTGAGGTGAAAGCCCTCTTCCCTGAGGACCTGATCCCTATGTGGTCAGTGAAACCGTTCGACAACAACCAGTACGAGCTCGTGGCCATCAAGGCTTCCCTCAACGGCGAAGCTGCCCTCCGCGGTGAAAGAGACCAGAAATTCATCACCGACGCCCGTGTACAGTACAACGGCGCAAGCCCTGAAGTATCCATGTCCATGAGCGCGGAAGCCGCCAAGGTATGGGCAAGGCTGACCCGTGACAACATCAACAGGCAGATAGCCATCGTTCTGGACAACATGGTATATTCCCACCCTGTAGTGAATACGGAAATCACCGGAGGAAACTCACAGATCAGCGGAAACTTCACTCTCGAAGAGGCTGAAGACCTCGTGAACGTACTGAAGTCAGGTACACTCCCTGCTCCGGCCAAGATCGTACAGGAACAGGTGGTAGGTCCGTCACTCGGAGCCGAATCCATCAACGCAGGTTTCATTTCATTCATCATTGCCTTCCTGCTGGTGCTCTGCTACATGGTATTCTTCTATCATGGTGCAGGTCTCATAGCCGATGCCGCATTGCTGACGAACGTGGTTCTGCTGTTCGGTACCCTGGTATCGTTCTCCGCAGTACTGACTCTGCCTGGTATCGCCGGTCTCGTCCTGACTCTGGGTATGGCGGTCGATGCGAACGTGATCATATATGAACGTATCAAGGAGGAACTCCGCTCCGGCAAAGGTCTGGGCAAGGCGGTTTCCGACGGTTATTCGAACGCATATTCTGCCATCATAGACGGACAGATCACTACTATACTGACAGGTATCGTACTGTTCATCTTCGGTTCCGGTCCTGTACAGGGCTTCGCTACTACGCTGATCATCGGTATCGTCACTTCTGTCTTCACATCCATCTTCATCTCCCGTATCATCATCGATGACAGACTGGCAAAAGGCAAGAACATCACATTCGACAACAAACTCACCAGGAACTTCCTGCAGAATACCACCATCAACTTCCTCAACAAGAGGAAATACACTTATGTCATTTCCTCCATCGTCATCATCATCTGCATCGTGTCCATGTTCACCAAGGGCTTCACATACGGTGTGGACTTCGCCGGCGGACGTACATTCGTGGTCAGATTCGACCAGCCTGTATCGGTAGAGGAAGTGAGGGCATCTCTGGTGAAGGAATTCAACGGCGGTGTGGAAGCCAAGCAGTTCGGTGGTGAAAGCCAGATGAAGATCACTACACAGTATCTCATCGAAGACAAGTCTACCGAGGCTGACGCAGCCGTGGAAGAGAAACTCTTCAACGCCGTGAAGGACTTCTATGCAGCCGACATGACCCTCGATTTCTTCACATCCACTGCGGAAAACCCTAACGGTATCATCAGTTCGGACAAGGTGGACGCATCCATAGCGGATGACATGAAACGCGACGCCATCATAGCCGTGGTCATCGCACTTCTCGTCATCTTCATATACATCGCCATCAGGTTCAAGAAATGGACATGGGGTCTTGGCGGTACCCTCGGTCTGGCCCATACGGCCATCATCGTGGTGGGATTCTTCTCCCTCTTCTCCGGTATCCTGCCGTTCAGCCTGGATGTCGACCAGACATTCATCGCTGCCGTGCTGACCATCATCGGTTACGCCATCAACGATACCGTGGTGATTTTCGACCGAATCCGTGAGTACAAGACGCTGCATCCTAAGATGCCGCTTGAAGTGAACGCGAACCAGGCACTGAACAGCACCCTGTCACGTACCATGAACACCAGCCTCACGACCCTGATAGTGATGATAGCCATCGCGATCTTCGGAGGTGAAGTGATCAGGGGTATGGCAGTAGCGCTCTGCGTCGGTATCGCAGTAGGTACATACGCATCCATCTTCATCGCCACTCCTATCATGTACGATGTCACCATGGCAGTACAGAAAAGGAACGAGAAGAAACTCGCAGCGAAGAAATAACCCTGATATCAGGATTATATAATGATTGCGCCGGAACCTGGATTCCGGCGCAATTTTTTTGTGGAAAACTGGAAGGTCAGCGCCTGTCCTCTGAACGGAAAATTTAGTATCTTTGCCGTTCACACAAAAAAATCCAGCGGAAAAATGTCATTCGTCCACCTTCACGTACATACCCAGTATTCGATCCTTGACGGTCTTTCATCCATAGAAAAACTGTTCCAGAGAGCGAAAGAGCTCGGAATGCCCGGACTGGCCATCACCGACCACGGAAACATGTACGGGGTGAAGGAGTTCTTCAAATATGCCGCAAAATACCCGGAGGTCAAGCCTATCGTGGGATGCGAGATATACGTCTCGAAATACGGCCATACCATCAAGGACAAGGACCACAGGGAATACTACCACCTGATACTGCTGGCCAAGAACTACAACGGGTACAAGAACCTGATGAAGATAGTCTCGACAGGTCACATAGAGGGGAAATATTACGACAAGCCGAGAGTCTCGCACGATGTGGTGGAAAAATATGCCGGTGACCTGATCTGCTGCTCCGCCTGTATAGCCGGTGAAATACCGAAAGCCATCATCGCCGGAGACATGGAAGCCGCTGAAAAAGCCATAGAATGGCACAGGAAAATCTTCGGGGATGACTACTATCTGGAAGTCCAGCTCCACAGGACGGAGGTGCCGGGGCTTTCACTTGAAGTATATGAACGGCAGTCCATCGCCAATGCCGGGATATTCGAACTGTCGGAAAAACTGGGCGTGAAGGTCGTGGCTACCAATGACGTGCATTTCGTAAACAAGGAAGACGGACCTGTCCATGACAGGCTTATATGTCTTACGACCAATGCTAACGTCGACGACCCGAAAAGGCTGCGCTATACCCAGCAGGAATACCTGAAAAGCGAGGAAGAGATGGCGGCCCTGTTCCCAGACCATCCGGAAGTCCTGTCGAACACCATGGAGGTGTTCAATAAGGTCGAAAGCTACAAGATAGACCGCGGACATGTCCTCCCCGTCTTCAAAATAGAAGAAAGTTTCCTCGCCGAAAAGGAAAAATATCTGGAAAAATACAAGGATGTCATAGATGTCGGCCGCACGAACAAGGACGGAAGCGACCGCGGGGAAGCATTCACATACTCCGTGGCGTATCTCTGTGAACTCTGCTATCAGGGTGCGGAGAAAAGATACGGGACACTTGATCCCGAACAGGCGGAAAGAATCGATTTCGAGCTGAAAACCATCAGCAGGATGGGATTTCCGGACTATTTCCTCATAGTCCAGGACTTCATTGCTGCGGCACGTCGCCAGGGAATTTCCGTAGGACCGGGAAGAGGATCGGCGGCAGGATCGGCGGTAGCGTATTGCCTCGGCATCACGAACATCGACCCTATAAAATACCAGCTGCTGTTCGAGCGTTTCCTGAATCCTGACCGTATATCGATGCCTGATATAGACATAGACTTCGACGATGACGGCAGGTACAGGGTGTTCAAGTACGTGGAAGACACTTACGGAAAAGACCATGTGTCCCATGTGATCACATTCGGAACCATGGCTGCGAAGATGGCCATCAAGGATGTGGCCCGTATCAGCAACATGAGTATCGACGAGTCGAACAGGCTGACCAAGATGATTCCCGACAAGCCTATCAAGGTGATGGAGGTGCAGGAAGTGCCGATGGAGGAAGACGAAGAACTGGCAAAGGGATTCACTCTGGTCGAAAAAGAGGTCGAGATTCCGGATCCTGACCACGAAGGACAGAAGAAAACGGTGGTGAAGAGGTTCAAGAAGGGCCCTATGGAGAAAGACTACAAGGTGACCCTGAAAAACTGCCTCAAATACATCGATGAGCTGAAAAACGAGTACGAAAACGGCTCTGCCCTGACCAGGGAGGTGCTGGACTACGCCCTGCGGCTGGAAGGCAGTATCCGCCAGACAGGAGTACATGCATGCGCCATGATCATCGGCCGCGGTGACCTGACGGACTATATCCCTATTTCCGTGGCCCCGGACAAGGCTACCGGACTGGACGTGTGGGTGTCGCAGTACGAGGGCAGTTTCATCGAGGAAGTAGGAATGCTGAAGATGGACTTTCTGGGGCTGAAGACCCTGTCCATCATCAAGGAATGTCTGGAATCCGTGAAAAAGACGCACGGAATCGATGTGGATATCGACCACATCCCGATAGATGACGAGGAGACCTACAGGCTTTACGGACGCGGAGATACCACGAGCGTGTTCCAGTTCGAGTCCGCAGGTATGAAAGAATGGCTGCAGAAGCTCCAGCCTACCAGATTCGAGGACCTGATAGCCATGAACGCACTGTACAGGCCGGGGCCTCTGGACTACATTCCGTCATTCGTAGCCAGGAAACAGGGTACCGAAAAGATAGAATACGACCTCCCGGAGATGGAAGAATATCTCCAGGACACATACGGTGTGACAGTATATCAGGAGCAGGTCATGCTTCTGTCTCAGAAACTGGCCGGATTTACAAAAGGCCAGGCGGACAAGCTGCGGAAAGCCATGGGAAAGAAACAGCTGGATGTTCTGGAGTCCCTGCATGACAAGTTCATCGACGGAGGAAAGGCGAACGGCCATCCTGAAAAGGTCCTGAACAAGATATGGAAGGACTGGAGAAAATTCGCCCAGTACGCCTTCAACAAGTCGCATGCGACATGCTATGCCTGGGTCAGCTACCAGACCGGCTACCTGAAAGCTCACTATCCTGCAGAATTCCAGGCTGCCAACCTCAGCAAGAATCTCTCCAACATGGACGAGATCAAGAAGATCATGGACGACTGCAAGAAGTCGCGCATAAAGGTCCTGAATCCGGACATAAACGAGAGCGGCGCCCGTTTCACGGTCAACAGGAACGGCGACATACGTTTCGGCCTCGGCGGTATCAAGGGATTCGGAGACAATATCGTGAAGGCACTGATAGATGACAGGGACCAGAACGGGCCGTATGCCGATATATGGGACTTCGCTGAAAGGCTCGCCGGAATGGTGAACAAGAAAGCGTTCGAATCGCTCCTGTATTCCGGAGCCTTCGACAGTTTCGGTTTCCCGAGGAAACAATATACATTGCCTACCGCATCGGGAGACACATTCCTGGATGCCCTGGTCAAATACGCCGACCTATACAACAGGGACAGGATGAATTCCTCTGCATCCCTTTTCGGCGGTATGGAAGAATCCAAGCCGCAGCGGCCCGCAATGCCTGAAGAGCAGCCTGCGGATGATGACGGAGGACTGGAGATGCTCAAGCGTGAAAAGGACTTGGTCGGGATGTATCTTTCGGCACATCCGCTTGACAGATATGCATACGAGGTGGACAATTTCACGAACTGCAAGCTGGCCGACATTCCGGACCTGATAGCCAAGTGCGACAAGGAAAAGACCAGAACGAAAGTGAATCTCGCCGGCTATATCACGAATGTCCAGCAGCTCACCAGCAAGAACGGTTCACCATGGTCGAAGACAGTCATCGAAGATTTCAGCGGCAGCTACGAGTTCGCCCTGTTCGGAAAAGATCACGAGAGATTCCTACCGTATCTGACACAGCTCACTCCGATATACATCGAAGGTGAAATAGACGAGAAATACTATGTGAAGCCTGAAGACAGGAAAATCAAGGGCAATCCTCCTTATGTCCTGAAAATAAGGAATATCAGCCTGCTCGGCAATACCGCCAACTCCCTGCTGAAAGGCTTCGCCATCAAAATCTCGACCACCATGCTGAATTCCGGCTTCCGTGAGAAGCTCGTAAAGGTAGTGAAAGAGAACAGAGGTACGATACCTCTGTCAATGTACCTTTACGATCCTACGACGAAGTACAATATCGAATTCATGTCGAAGAAATTCAGGGTGGCCGTCAGCAATCCTTTCGTCAACGACCTGCGCGACATGAACATCGAGTGCTCCGCCATCAGGAAATAATCACAGACATTTTGCCGTTTCCGACAAAAACCGCTCAAAACATTTTGCCGTTTCCGACAAAAACCGCCCAAAACATTTTGCCGTTTCCGACAAAATCACTACTATTGCAAAGTATTTCAGATGATTATATGGAAGAACGGATTTTCAAACGCAAAATTTATGAGCGGATGCTCAAATGGAAACGGGAAAGCAACGGCCATACCGCCCTCCTGATAAAAGGAGCAAGACGTATCGGGAAATCCACCATTGCGGAAACTTTTGCCCGTCAGGAATATGAATCTTACATAATCATCGATTTTTCGATTGCCGGCGATGCTGTCAAAGAACTTTTTCTGCATATCTCGGATTTGAACTACTTTTTCCTGAGATTGCAGTCATTGACAGGAGTATCATTGCATGAACGCAAGTCAGTAATCATTTTTGACGAAGTCCAGCTTTATCCAGTCGCCCGTCAGGCCATCAAACATCTGGTAAAAGACCGCAGATACGACTATATTGAAACCGGTTCGCTCCTTTCAATCAAAAAAAATGTGAAAAACATAGTAATACCGAGCGAAGAGACACGGATTTCAATGTATCCCATGGATTATGAAGAATTTCTATGGGCTACAGGGAAAACCGGTTCATACGAACTGATCAGATATTCATACGAAAATTTCAAGGCATTGGGAGAAGCGGTAAACCGTGAAATGATGAGGGAATTCCGCCTGTACATGCTCGTCGGAGGAATGCCGCAGGCAGTGAATGCCTATCTTGAATCAAACGATTTCTCGACAGTCGACAGCGTAAAACGGAACATTCTCGAACTGTATATTGATGACTTTCGGAAAATAGATCCGTCCGGACGTATTTCCCGACTGTTTTCTTCGATACCTGCAGAACTTTCCCGCAATGTCATGCGGTACAAAATCGGCAGCGTTATCGAAAATGCCACAGCGTCGAGACTCAGCGAACTGTTGATGGACATGGCCGATTCCATGACTGTGAACTTTGCCTACCATGCAAACGATCCGAACGTAGGCTTCGCACTTCATGCCGACTACAATTGTTTCAAAATGTTCCTTGCCGATACCGGGCTGTTCGTGACGTTGGCTTTCATGGACAAGGATTATACTGAAAACGAGATATACAGAAAGCTCCTGTCCGACAAACTCGGGACCGATTTGGGCTATGTATATGAAAATGTCGTGGCGCAGATGCTGAAAAGTGCAGGCAATGAACTTTTCTACTATACTTTCAAGGAAACAGGTACTGTGCCACCCCGTGAGGATGGTCCGGTGCGCAGCTATGAAATCGATTTCCTGTTGTCCCGGAACAATAAAATCTGC
This sequence comes from uncultured Bacteroidales bacterium, assembly GCA_944326365.1. GTDB lineage: Bacteria > Bacteroidota > Bacteroidia > Bacteroidales > UBA932 > Cryptobacteroides. The sequence continues at coordinate 31,056 of CALVDR010000009.1, forward strand.
CCTGTCGAAATAAAATCATCCGGATACAATTCCCATAAATCACTGGACAGATTCCATGAAAAGTATTCCGGCAGGATACTGCAACGCTATCTTGTCTACACAAAAGACCTCAAAAAGGACAAGGACATTCTTTGTATCCCTGCGTATATGTCGGCAATGATCTGACGGCTGCTCAGAAGACAAGTACTGCTTCTACAGGATAATGGTCGGAAATGAACTTGCGCCCGGCGTAAGGTCCGGTGACGGTTTCAAAGCGCGTGCAGGAGCGGAAACCGGTATAGAAAATATGGTCTATGACCTCCGAGGCTTTGCCCCATCCGTGATACGTCGCCGATGAATCCGTAATGGCCGCTATCTTTCTGGCATTCTTCATGGAATCCGTGACCGGAGACAGGGCCGGATGGGTATACTCTACGTTGAAATCGCCCACAAGCACTACAGGCAGACCATCGGGATTCAGCTCCATGATCTTCGACATCATCAGGGAGGCGCTCTCCTTTCTGGCCACCTCACCCACATGATCAAGATGGGTGGCTATGAACAGGAACTTCTTTCCTGAAGCCTTGCTCTTCATGACAGCCCATGTGGAAGAACGCGGAAAGGCGGCATCCCAGCCTTTCGACGGCTTGTCCGGCGTCTCTGAAAGCCAGAATGTGCCCCATTTCACCAGGGAAACGGTCTTCTTGTTGTACAAGATGGCTACATGCTCTCCTTTTTTCTTCCCGTCATCACGGCCAACACCCACGTAGTCATAGCCGCGGCAGTTATCTTCCATGAAAAGAAGCTGCGGGAGTACGGCTTCCTGGATTCCCACTACATCCGGTTTCCTGTCCTCTATCATCAGTACGGAAGCAGGACAACGGAACTGCCAGGAATTCGTCCCGTCATCGGCCGTCCCCTGGCGGATATTGTACGACATCACCGTAAGTTCCGGCAGCTGAGCCGGTTTCGCGGCGCAGAACATCACCGGCAAGACGAGTGCCGTAATCAGAAAGAATTTGAGTCGCATAACAGAATTTTTAATCCCCGAATTTAGCTAAATTTTCCGATTATGAGATTTGCATTATGGATTTTTCATAATTATATTTACACGACAGTATCGGGATAATGATCCGATGTATTTTCAGACAAGAAGATTATGGCAGAAGAGACTTTTTCACAGATCGGCAGGACAGAGGCCGTCAGACAGCTTTTTGAAGGAACAGGCTACAGCCCGGACGGGCATTGCACGCTGCGTGTGGCGAAAGGCACCGGCAGCGTGGTCAATTCCACCGTGATGATGACGGAAGGCATAGATTTCGATCTCACCTATTTCCCGCTCAAACATTTGGGATACAAGGCTGTAATCATGGCGACAGGAGAAATATATGCAGCCATGGCGAAACCCCGTACATTGGCCGTCAGGCTCGGAATATCGTCGAAACTGGATTTCGCGAAGGTCAGGGAACTGTGGGAAGGAATGACGGCTGCCGCCAAAAGGCACGCATACGCAGGACTCTCCCTCGACCTCCTGCCGTCGGTCAATGGCCTCAACATCAGCATTTCAGCTATGGGAGAGCGCCTTCATCTGACTGAAACGCGAAGGATGCCGGCCAAAAGCATGGATCTGATCTGCGTGTCCGGGAATCTGGGTGCGGCATTTCTGGGCATGCAGATTCTGGAAATGGAGAAGCAGAAGTTCCTGAAAAAGAAGACTGACAGGTCCCAGCCGGACCTTTCGGACCACAAACTCCTCGTGGGTGAATATCTGAAACCTGAAATCAATCCTTCATATGTCTCGCAGCTGGAGGATGCCGAAATCATTCCTTCGTACGGATATTTCGTGAACCGGGGACTGGCCGATGCGGTAAAGAGACTCGTGCAGGACAGCGGACTTGGAGCCAAGATATACGTCGAGCGCATACCATTCGCCAGCGGGACCTTCGATCTGGGAAAACAATTCAATATAGACCCTATTTCCGCCGCCTTCAACGGCGGTGATGACTGCCGCCTGCTGTTCACCATTCCTATCGGCAAACATGACCTTTTCAGGCATGATTTCCAGACATTCGACATCATCGGACATCTCGCAAAACCAGAAGTCGGAGCAGCCCTCGTCACCCCTGAAGGTGTGGAACTTCCCATCACCGCCCAGGGCTGGAAATAAGTTCTCCGGAAATGAAAGCCATAAGAAACCTGACAGTCGCGGCTGTCCTGTGCCTGATGCCGCAGGCGTTGTCCGCCCAGTTCTTTCTGGGCGGTGACGATCCTGCTTCCGCCAGATGGTATTCCATCGAAAGCCCGAACTACCGTATCATATATCCGGCAGGACTCGACTCCACGGCCAGAAGCTATGCCCTGGAGCTGGAAAAATACAGGCTGCCCGTATCACGGAGCGTGAATTATATCCCCGGCGAAATGACCGGAACCAGGATGCCGGTAGTGCTGCACCCGTACAGCGCACTGTCGAACGGCTCAGTGGCATGGGCTCCGAAAAGGATGGATTTCTATACCACCCCTTCCGCCTATGCCCCCGAACCTATTCCGTGGACTACCATGCTGGCCATCCATGAATCCAGACACGTCGCACAGATGCAGTTCGGACTCAGCCATTGCTTCAGGCCGTTCTACTATATTTTCGGAGAGATGTTCAATGGCGCATTGGCCGGGATTTACCCGGACAAATGGCTCCTGGAGGGAGACGCGGTAGTGGCGGAAACGGCATTGTCCCGCTCAGGGAGAGGAAGGGTCAGCGATTTTCTGAATTATTACAGGATAGCGTTCGATGACGGGGATTTCAGGAATGCCGACAGATGGGCATACGGCTCATACTGGCATTATACTCCGGATCATTACGCATTCGGCTACATGACACTGAGCGGAATACGGTATCTGTACGATGTACCCGACTTTTCCGGACAGCTTTTCAGACATTATGCGGCAAGGCCTTATGACATAGTGGCACGGAACACGGTGAGCAAAAGACTGACAGGAAAGAAATTCAGGACTCTCGTCTCGGAATCCATGGACCTGTACCATGACATATGGACAGAGGACATGGAAAGGCGTGCTCCTTTTCTGGAGTACACCCGGGTCTCGGAACCTGCACGTGTCTTTACGGAATACGAGGAAAATCTCTTCGTGGACGGGGAACTTTACTCTCTGAAGGAAAGTTTCCATCACGGCAGGCGGCTGGTGAAGATAGAAAGCGATGGAAAAGAGACGACGGTATCGGCATTCGGCAGCGAGGTCGGAATGCTGTACTGGTCCGAAGCATTGGGAAAAATCTTCTGGAGCGAAACCGTCCCCGATGTGAGATGGTCCCTGAAATATGACTCGAAGATACGGTTTCTCGATGTCAGGACAGGAAAAAAGGGAACACTGACAGGGAAAGGAAGGCTGTTCAACCCGAATCCCTCCCCCACTGACGGCCACATCGCCGTCACGGAATATTCCGATGACGGACGCTCGCACCTGTGCATACTGAACGGCAGTACAGGCACCAGGGAAGTGTCTTTTTCCCTGCCGGATTCACTGCAGCTCATAGAGACCGCCTGGCTGAACGACACCATATACGGAACAGCCCTTTCCGATCACGGCATAGGGATATACCACATCGAAATCGGACATCTGAACGCCCATGACGGGGAATCGGAGATACATCATGAGGAAGAATGCCCGTATCATCACGAAGGCATGGAATACGAATGGAAGCAGACTCTGGCCCCTTCCCCCGTGAAGTTCTTCAACTTCGGGACCGAGGGCCGGTATCTGATATTCACTTCCGACCGCACAGGCACGGATGAAGTGTACACCATGGATCCGCATACAGGGCAGACGTGGCAGGAAACTTCATCCAGATACGGAATTTCGGACTATACTTTCACTGATGACGGGAAATATTTCATCTGCTCTGCAGCAGACAGGACAGGCTCGCCTGTAGTCATGATAGCGGCAGACTCCCTGCTGCATCGCGAAACGGACTTCCACGACCGCTACGGCTATCCTGTCGCTGACGCTCTGAGCCGGCAGGAAGCCCGAATATCCGCCGGTCAGGAACTTTCAAAGGCCGGCAGCTCTGCTGCCAATGTCTCCGTACCGGAGAAATACAGGAAATTCCCCCATCTGTTCAATCTCCATTCGTGGGCGCCGGTGTATTTCGACTATGACAACATCATGGACGGAAGCTATGAAGAGTACTGGAGCTATGCCTCTCTCGGCGCTTCGGCGTTTTTCCAGAACCATCTCGGGACTTTCACCGGATTTGCAGGATACTCGGCCCACAAGGACCCTGTGGACAGAGACTTCTGGAGACATGCAGGACACCTGAAACTGGCTTATTCCGGACTTTATCCTGTCATCGAAGCCAGGTTCGACATCAATGACAGGGCAGCACGGACTCTTCAGGGCTATCTCGAAACAGACATCGCTTCCGGACTCATGTATGAAAAATATGAATACATGTACAGGAAAGGACCTCTGGTTTCCGGCAGCCTGTCCGTATACATACCATTCAACCTCTCGTCAGGAGGCTGGTCACGCGGACTCATACCGCGTATCTCGTATTCGGTAAGCAACGACAGGTTCAATTCCTGGAAATATCTGGTGCTGGCCGCTCCAGGTCCTGCCGGAGAGGCCGGATACGGACAGGTGACGGGCATCACATCGGGCAGGTCCGCGATTTATCAGGCCCTGTCTGCATCTGTAAGGTACTATATGATGCGCCCTGCCGCCCACGCCGATGTATATCCGGAATGGGGCATAGGTGTGGAGACAGGAATATCCCTGCATCCTGGCCTGAACGACATGATATCGCCGTCCGCATATTTCCATCTCTACGGGTACACTCCGGGAATATATGGAAACCAGGGACTGATGCTGAGCGCTACCGTCAGCCGCAGGACAGGCTCTGCCGCTCCTTTCTCTTCCGGCGTGAACACTCTGCCGCGCGGCCTGTCATCAGACGCACTCCTCAGCCAATGGGCCGCGGCCCAAAAAGGAGGCGCGAAACTTTCCGCCAGCTATGCCATGCCGTTCCCTCTGGGAGATTTCCACATCGGAAACCTCTTTTACGTGACACGGGGCATCATTACCCCTCATTTCGACTGGTCTTTCATAGGCAGCGGACAGCTATTCTCTGCCGGAGCCACTTTGGAGATGGAATTCGGGAATTTCTTCGGCCTGGCTTTTCCGGCCAGATTAGGAGTGACATACTCGTACAACGGAGGACCGACCTTCAGCAGCCTGAAAAATGCAGGCATCGACCCAGGGCGTCATACAGTCGGACCCGTATTCAGCATGGACTTTTGATTCTGACGAGGGATGAAGCTCAGGATCTCAGTCATACTTCTCGCCTTGTCGGTCCTATACCCGGCAGCAATCCATGCACAGCTCTCCACACCTGTGCAGGATCCTGCCGGTACCAGATGGTACCAGATACGGACAGCAGGCTACAGATTCATATATCCGGAAGGATATGACAGTCTGGCGACGGACTATGCCAGAATGTTCGAAAGATACCGGAAACCCGTGTCTGCCACTTCAGGATTCCTGCCGGCAAAAGTGCCTGTAGTCCTTCATCCGCTGAATGCATCCGGAGAATATACGCTGTCGGAGCTTCCGTCAGTCATCGGAATGTCCGTTCTTCCACAAGGAAAATACAGTTTCTCATATCCTGTCGCGGAACTGGCGGCAGTGAGCCTCTCTCGTCAGGCCACGCACATGAATTTCGGCTCATCCTACGTATTCAAGCCTTTCACATGGCTTTTCGGAGAACTCTTCCCTTTCGCCATGGAAACACTCTATCCTGACAAATGGCTTCTCGCCGGAGACGCCGCGACAGCCGCCACCGCACTCATACCTGATGGCTACGGAAGATACGGGGAATTCCTGAACTACTACATGGCGGCTTTCGATGCCGGCGACATGCGCGGCTACAGATGGGACAGGTGGGCCATCGGTTCATACCGGCACTACACCCCCGGGACCGATGCTTTCGGCTATATGATACTCAGCGGACTGAGATGCATGTACGACAAGCCCGACTACACTGCCGACTATCTTCTCCATACCGCAAAAAGGCCATATGACATATTCTACGGTACGAGACTGAGCAGACGGACATCCGGAGGAAATCTCCACACGGAATCCTTCAGGAAAATCTTCGACTGGCACAGGGATATCTATGTGGCGGAACTTAAGAAACGCGCCCCTTTCACCGTCTCCGAACCTGTCCTGCACGAAGACAATATCTTCTATACCGAATATTCGTCTTCGGTTTCCGTCCCTGACGGGACAATATTTTCAGTCCGCAAGTCTATGGACAGAAGCGCAGTGCTCGTAAGCGTCTCTCCTGACGGAAAGGAAGATATCTTATCTCCGTTTTCAGGCACAAGCAGCCGCCTGGCATGGTCTGAACCACTTGAAAGGCTGTATTGGAGCGAACCTGTGAGCGATTGGAGATGGAAACAGAAACGGTACAATATCATCAGGTACCGGGACATGAAATCCGGCAGGACCAGGACATTGGCCGGAGGCTTGAACATGTTCAACCCATGCATTTCCCCGGACGGGACGAAGATCGCCGCCATCTACGGGCCGGAACCGGACAGGACCACGGTCATCGTGCTGGACGCGGAATCGGGGTTCGGGCGGAGCATATTGCCTTATCCTGATGATGGAGTACTGTTCACCGAATGTACGTGGTGCGACGGAGGACTTTATGCTTCGGGAGTTTCTGACGAAGGGGCATGGATATTCAGGGCTGAGCCGGACGGTAATACAGGGTACATAGGGTGGAAGGCTGTGACGGGACCCGTAAGATGCAGTATCAGGAATCTGGGAAGCAGGAACGGCCGTCCTGTCTTTTCTTGCGATGCTTCCGGGGTTTTCGACCTGTACCAGCTGGAAGATTCAGGCATCTACAGGCTTACTTCCTCGAAATACGGAGCCAGGGATTTCGTTTTCAGCCCGTCCGGACAGAAACTGTATTTCAGCAGGATGGACCATTTGGGATATGAGCTTCATGCAGCTGATTCCCCGGCACTTTTCCATGTAAGGACCAGTCTGGATTCCATCGGAAAGTCCGTGGTCGCGTCCGGACTCATGGCACAGGAAGAAGAGGCAGTGAAGAGTACAGGACCTGCAGATACGGAAATTTCAGCCCCGGAAAGATACAGGAAAGGGCTTCATCTGTTCAGACTGCATTCGTGGGCTCCGGTATATTGCAACATCTCCAGACTTGATGCCCTGAAAGGAGAAAAACTGTATGACTATGTATCGGTCGGAGCGACAGTACTGTCACAAAACACCTTGGGTACTGCATACGGAAGTGCCGGGTATTGCTGGAGACCTGACCCTGACGGATCGGGGTGGGTCCATGGCGGACACGTGGATTTCACTTATGCCGGGTGGTATCCTGTAATCGAGGCCAGTCTTTTCATAAACGACAGGCTTACATGGGACTATACCGTTTCAGAAGACGGAAGCGTAGGCAGGTCACCCCACAGGGGAACTTCTCTCGCCGGAAGGCTGGACGTTTATGTGCCTCTGTCGCGGGAAGCAGGAGGCATGACTCTGAATTTTCTTCCGCGGATATCCTGGGAAATAGAAAACAGCCGGTACAACGGACTGCTGAACCATTCCACTACGGTATCAGGCAGATTCTGGATGCTGCGCGATTATGCCAAGGCAGAAATCTTCCCGAGGTACGGTATCGGCATGGAAACCGGTGTCAGGATGGCATATGCTGCCGGAAGTGTGAAACAGCAGCCTGTAAAGCTGGGGGATACATGGTATTTCCATGCATACGGTTATTTTCCAGGCATCTGGAAGAATCAGGGCGGCAAGATATCGGTCACTACGCAGAAAGTCCTGAATCAGGGTATTTTCAATCCAGGCACGGAAATACTTCCACGCGGTTTCAGCGGCGCCATCCCGAGAAACCTTTTCAGTCCGTCCTTCAGTTCTCTGCTGGCATTCGACTATGCGATTCCAGTTCATCTCGGGGATATCAACATCACTCCGCTGATATATCTGAACAGGATGGTGGTCACCCCGCATTTCGACTACGGGTATTCCTCCCATCCCGAACTTCATCTGTGCTCTGCAGGCGCATCCGTGGCACTGCAGCTGGGCAGACTGCTCTGGTCGTTTCCGTTCGAGATAGGAGTGGACTACTCGTACAATTTCGGCACAATATTCCCGATGATGGACGAAAGCGGGGCGGGAGTCATCAGACATTCCATAAAGCCGGTCATCAAGATAAGTTTCTGATTTTTGTATTAGATTTGCACAAACAATTTCATCAGATATGTCCATAACAGCTACAGCCCTTGCACCATGCAGCAGGTGCGGGGAAAGATCGGAGATAACCGTTTACAAAAGCATGAACGTCGCTGAGAATCCGGAACTGAAGGAAAAACTCAGGGACGGCTCCCTGTTTATCTGGGAGTGCCCGCACTGTCATCAGGCGAATCTGGCCAGATACGAAACACTGTATCACGACCCTGAAAAGAAGATAATGATCTGGCTGATGCCGGCAGGCGAACTTCCGGAGTCGCAGATGAAAGCGATAGCGAACCATACCAGGGCCATGGGAGACTACAGGCTCAGGATGGTGAAGGATGTCGGGGAACTGATGGAAAAGATCCTGGTTTTCGATGCCGGACTTGACGATCTGGCAGTCGAAATGTGCAAATATGTCACAAAGATGGAAATGATGTCAAAGAACCGGGAGGCAGCTTCCGGAATAGCTTCAGCCGTTTTCCATTTTCACCGGGTGGAAGAGCAGGACGGAGTCAGGTATCTGGTTTTCATATATCCTTCAGACGGCAGGATGATGAGTCTCAATGTAGGATTCAACGTTTATGAAGACTCTCTGGGAATCATCGGACGGAATCCGGACATAGTCCCTTCAGACAACTTCATGAAAATAGACCAAGACTGGATACTGTCATTCATGAAATAGTGACAGGAAAAAGAAAAGGCCGCGACTGACCACAGAAATCAGTCGCGACCGAGTGTGTGAAAATGTGTGTTATGAAACGTGCATCACTGCACAAGGAATTTCTTACTGCAATTTCCTTGCCCCATCGCTTATCACGACGTCATAAATTTTCGGTTCATGCCCGAATTTTTCGGAAAATGCCTGTTTTGCCTTTGCGATGAATGAATCGTAGAGTTCGTTTTTCACCAGATTGATGGTGCATCCTCCGAAACCTCCGCCCATCACACGGGAGCCTGTCACGCCGCACTCCTTGGCCAGATCATTCAGGAAATCCAGTTCCTCGCAGCTGACTTCATAAAGACGGCTCATTCCATAATGTGTCTCGTACATCTTCCGGCCTACAGTCTCATAGTCATCCCTTTCGAGAGCATCACATACATCCAGGACCCTCTGTACTTCTTCGATGACATATTCCGCACGCATGTAGTCTTCCCCGGAAATCACATCCTTCACCTCTTCGAGCCATTCCATTCTGGCATCTCTCAGGAATTCCACTTCAGGATGGTTTTTCCTGATGGCGGCAGCTGCCCTTTCGCATGATTCCCTTCTCTTGTTGTATGCCGAAGATGCCAGTTCGTGCTTCACTACGGAATCCACAAGCACCAGCTTGTATCCTTCCGGATGGAAAGGGAAATACTTGTAATCCATCGTCTTGCAGTCAAGCCTGATGAGGTTTCCGGCCTTACCGAACACTGAAGCGAACTGGTCCATGATACCGCATTTCACCCCGCAATAGTTGTGTTCCGTAGACTGCCCTATACGTGCAAGCTCGAACTTGTCGATGTGGCAGTCGAAAAGATAGTTCAGGGCGAAAGCGTATGTGCTCTCAAGTGCCGCAGAAGACGACATGCCTGCACCGAGAGGCACGTCTCCGGCGAACACGGTATTGAATCCGGCTATCTTGCCGCCTCTCTTTATAGTCTCGCGGCACACACCGAAAATATATCTGGCCCAGCTCTGTGACGGGGCATCCTCCTCGTTCAGACCGAATTCCACATACTCGTCCATGTCCAGCGAATAGACACGGACCTTGTCTGTACCGTTCAGTTTGATTTCAGCCATTATGCCCTTGTCTACCGCACCCGGGAAAACATAGCCGCCATTGTAGTCGGTATGTTCGCCTATAAGGTTGATTCTGCCTGCCGAAGCGAAAAACTCACCGTCCTCTCCGAACAGTGTTCTGAATTTCTCTGTGATCTTGGTTTTCATGATTATGGGTTATTGATTGTATTCCTATATCTTTCAAAGATACGAAGTATTATGGATTAATCAATACTTATTTACCCTAAGCATTACCGGGAGGTGGTCACTGATACCACCTGTATATCTCGGACCGGTATAGGTCCTCAACGGTTTCCATCCCGAATGCCCGCCGTCAGGCACTGCAGCAAAATGAGGGAAACATATGTCCATTGCCGCCCTGCCGGCCACGTCGGCACTGACCAGGAACATGTCGATAAGCTCCCATTTCCCTCCGTATCTTATCGTACCCCTGCCCTGCCTGTGCAGCGTGACGGCCATGTTCACAAGGCATTTCCCGGCCATACGGAACGCATCCCCGTCAGGCGTATCATTGAAGTCACCCATGCATATTATATTCTTTTCCCCTGCACGGACTAGCGAATCACACACCGACACCATCACATCCATGGCCGCCAGTCTTTTCGGCACCGACACAGAAGCCCCACCGTATTTCGAAGGATGATGATTCACGAGAAAATGATATCTTTCCCTGTCCGCATCCTCCAGGCACACATACAGGATATCCCTGGTTTTCATGGGTTTCCCGTCCATATCCTCCGACACGTGAAAAGCCCTGTACTCAGCCATCCCGAATACATCTTCCCTGTATATCAGAGCCACGTCTATACCCCTGGCATCCGGAGAATCCTCGTGCACCTGCCTGTATCCGTACTTTTTCAGCAGAGTCCCGTTCAGCACCGACTGCATCACTCCCCTGTTCTCCACTTCCGCCACCCCCATCACATCCGGCACCTTCCCGTAACTGTCCGCCATCCACAGCACCGTCTTCGCCACTCCATGACATTTTTTCCAATATCTGGACTTCGTCCAATGTCTTTCTCCTCCGGAACTGAATTCCCTGTCGGAACCGCCTCCCCCTCCATCTTCATAATCGAAGAAATTCTCGAGATTCCAGAAAGACACAAGCATGACCTCTTCGTCCTGCCCTGTCAGACATACAGGAAACAGAACTGCAGACAGAAAGACTGCGATATGCCGGTACACTCTCATGACATCGGCAAATCTGGGTATTTTTAAAATGAATGAATGTCAAAAAAAGAAAAACATTCCAAATAAAAAGAAAAAATACATAAAAAACAGTAAATTTGCCGGTCAAATCAAACAATAACGTCATGTCATTGAAATGTGGGATAGTAGGCCTTCCCAATGTCGGCAAATCGACGCTGTTCAACTGCATCAGTTCAGGCAAGGCCCAGAGCGCGAATTTTCCTTTCTGCACCATAGAACCCAACATAGGTTCGACAATAGTGCCGGACAGAAGGCTGGAAGAACTTGAAAAGATATGCAAACCGAAAAGAGTCGTTCCGGCGACCGTGGAAATCGTGGATATCGCAGGCCTGGTCAAAGGTGCCAGCAAGGGAGAAGGTCTCGGAAACCAGTTTCTGGCAAACATACGTGAAACGGATGCCATACTTCACGTTCTCAGATGCTTCGATGACCCGAACATAGTGCATGTGGACGGTTCCGTAGATCCTGTCAGGGACAAGGAAGTCATAGACATGGAACTCCAGCTGAAAGATCTGGAAACCGTGGAAAACCGACTGGCAAAGGTCCAGAAGCAGGCTCAGGCAGGCGGAGACAAGACTGCGAAGAAACTCTGTGAGATACTCCAGCAGTACAGGGATGTCCTGCTGGAAGGCAGGAACTGCCGTACCGTCACTTTCGACAGCCAGGAAGACCAGCAGTTCGCAAAGGACCTGTATCTTCTTACAAACAAGCCCGTGATGTATGTCTGCAATGTGGACGAGGCCTCAGCCTCCACCGGCAATGCATATGTCGAAAAGGTGCGAGAAGCCGTCAAAGGCGAAAATGCCGAAATCCTCGTCATAGCAGCCAAGATAGAATCCGACATAGCGGAACTTGAAAGCTATGAGGAAAGACAGATGTTCATAGAGGAAATGGGACTGAAAGAATCAGGAGTGGTCAGGCTCATACAGAGCGCATACTCGCTGCTGAATCTCCAGACATTCTTCACTGCCGGAGCGGACGAATGCCGCGCATGGACCATAAACAAGGGAGACAAAGCCCCGAAAGCGGCCGGAGTCATTCATACGGACTTCGAAAAAGGCTTTATCAGGGCTGAAGTGATCAAATACGGGGATTTCATCGAACTGAAGTCAGAAGCAGCCTGCAGGGCAGCCGGAAAACTCGGAATCGAAGGAAAGGACTACGTCGTCCAGGACGGAGACATCATGCACTTTCTTTTCAATGTCTGACAGGCTGCGTCCTGCCATTTACAAATGTTACATGGAAGATACAATAAAAAAACCGGGCCTGTGAAGGTCCGGTTTTTATGATTGATGAATTGTATTCTAGAAGAAACGTGCCCTGTTGTCCTCCACATCGGCATCCTGCATCATGACAGGAAGGAGAGACTGGGAAGCATAGTAGGACATCTGGGCTGCCCTGTTCTTCACGTCTTCTTCTGTGAAGGACGAACCTTCATCGTGTGAAATCACCTTGTATACATAGACACCTATGTTTCCTGCAAGAGGCTGTGAAATCACGCCTTCCTCAGCTGCTGTGACAGCACCGATAAACTTAGGGTCAAGACCCTGATTCATGTAAGAAGAGAAAGATATGCCTTCCCTTGTGCTTACAGTGGTTCCGAGAGCTTCCGCAATGGCTTCCATGGAGCCGAGCCCCGCTATCTTCCCGGCGGTTTCAGCTGCCTTCTTCTCTCCGAGTTTCTGATTATAGATGATGGAACTTATACTTGAAGCGACATCCGCTACAGGAGCATAACCTTCCTTGTGTATCTTCTTGAGGGCTGCCACTACATAGTAGTCGTTGTTTATGTTCAGCACATTGGAAACCTTTCCTTCCCTCTTTGTCTCAAACGCCCACTTGGAAATCTCCTTGGTCCTGTCATTTACGGAACCTACGTTCTCGTCACCTTCACGAAGATTGTTTCTGGTCAGAAGAGCAAGTCCTTCCTCATCCACGACCTTCTTCAGGTTCTCGTATTTTCCGTCTGCCTTGGTGGCAAGTGCATTTGCCTGTACGTAATATTCATTGATGGTGTTTCCGCTAGGAAGCGCCTCTTTTTCAAAAATCGCGACTTTCTTCTTCTGCAGAGGCTCTGACCTGTCAGTCACCTTGAGGATATGTTTTCCGTACTGTGTCTCGACTACATACAGATTGTTCAGTCTTGCAGTGAATACGGATTCGATTCCAGGGAACATGGTATTCTTGGTCATCCAGCCGTAGTCTCCCGGTTCGCCTGTCTGGGAAGCACCCATGGCAGAATACTGCGCGGCTACGTTTTCGAAATTATCCTTGCCGGTCTTGAGCACATTCAGAAGACTGTCCGCCAGATCTGTCTGCACACCCTGAAGGAGAATGCCTTTCACGAATACGGAATCCGGAACCATGGCTGAATCCATCACGCGTGCCACATAGAAAGTATTGTCCTTGGCAAGTACCTGGGATACATCTCCTGTCCTGGTCTTGGAATCGAATACGAAATTTTCCACGTCAGCGGAGACTGTCCTGAGTTCACCTTTCTTGTACCACTCGTCAGAGTACGGAGTATCAGAGTTCTTCATCAGGAAATTCTTGACATTGTCTGTAGTAGAGAACTCGTCGTAAGCCTTTACCACCTTGTCATTGGCATCCGCTATGTCTGTCTGTGACGGCTTCACTTCGAAAACCACATATTCGATATCCCTGCTTGCAGTCTGTCTGTAAAGTTTCTTATGCTCCTTGTAATAGTTCCTGATCTCGGCATCGGTCACCTCTATGGTAGTATCCCTCTGATAGCCGTAAGGTACCATCACGAACTCCACTCCCACGGAATTGTTGTTGTCGGCTATTTCATCTGTCATCATAAGAGGGTTTATGAAATTGCCGGCATTGAACAGACTGTTGTATTTTACATAATACTGGTCCGTAGTGACAGTATTCTGAAGATAGTCCCAGAACATTCTTGCCTGGCCGGTCTGGTCATACTGCATGCTCTGGAGATAGTTTGAAAGCATGTCTTTGGAAAACGCACCTGCCTCATCCACGAAAATCTGCGAAATCATAGGAGATACCATATCACCTGAAGTCAGATCCACAAGTTCGGCCTCGCCTACCTGTATCCCTGCCTTCTTCGCATTGTACAGAAACATGTACCTGTCGACAAATGTCTTCCAGGCCATATTGCGGACATACTCCATCTCCTGGTCGGTATTCGCATTTCTCCTGTACATATACTCGAAAATACGGTTCTGATAATTCAATTCATTGTCAAAATCCTGATATGAAACAGAATTCCCGTCAATCTTTCCGACACGATACTTTGATGACATGGATGATGCCACCTGGCTTATGGTATTCGGATCGATGATGAACGAAAGCAAAGCCAGAGCTATCACTACTGAAATCAGTATGCCGAACTTAACTCTAATTTTTTCAAGAACAGCCATCTTATCATTAAATTTTAAATTATTTCCTTTATAATGCGCTATGGACCGCGAAGATAGCAATTTTCATCGAATCTGCGACTATTTTTTTATCAAAGGTCCTATAAAATTCACGGAATCTATCCTTACCTCGGTACTGTCCTGCACTATCACACCATAACTGTCGAAAGGCTGGAGGATGACTGAATTTCTGGCACGCTGGTCCGATTCCATCCCATATCCCTGCATATATCCGTCAGGGGAATACAGCTTGACATAGCAGTCGGTATATATCTTCTCGTTCTTCCTGTCCCAGTAAAGGGTATCGGTCTCCATAACTTCCTGGTTGATGATATTCCTTACCACGACATTGCCGTAGGCCTCCCACTGTTCGCTGTCATCCTTCTCCATCTTCACATGCCTGCCGTTGTCAGCCGTGATTTCAGTTTCCAGAAGACCGTCTTCATTGTATCCGAAAACGGCAAGCCCTTTAGGGAACAATTCATAAGACATGGAGTCGTTCTGATACCTTTCCATCACATCCGCCTCCATACGCATCTGGAGAACTCCGTTTTCAGACTGGACTACGAACATCTTGTCTACAGTCTGCACGGGAGTAGCAGCCAGGTCCAGCTTTTCAGCCGTCCCCAGATCCCTTCCGCCGCAGGCAGCGGATAAAACGAAAACGGAGCCCAGAATCAGATTCCGGGCTGCCGCATGAAAACCTGTATATCCCAACCTTTTCAGCAAAACCTGGAGATTACTGCTGGGTCTTCACTGTAGTGACAGCACGCATTCCGCCGCATGATACAGTATACGAATCACCGTCAGTCACGTTGTACATGAATGCTTCTGCAGTCTGAGGATAATACTGACGGTACTGTGCGATGTGCTTGTTCGCCTCTTCCGCAAGTGAAGGATCAGCATTCTTCGCTTTCACCATATAGTCCACAGCCACCCAGTAAGGAGCCCTTCTTTCTATTTCGTTACCCTGGCATACGAGTGATCCCCATATGGTACCGATGAGCATATAAGCCTTTCCGGCAAGTGCAGAATCAAGTTCGGCAGCCTTCATGGCATATTCGAATGCAGCTGCATTTCTCGAGCTCTTGAATGCAAAGGCTGCGGCTTCATAAGCATACTGGGCGTCGACAGCATTGTCAGATTCAGGATAAGCTATGGCTTCGTCTATGAATTTCAGGGCATTGTCCACATCTCCTTCTGCAGAATAGAGCTGATAGAGGAAGTGTGCGGAATTGTATGAAGGATCAAGCCTGTGCATGGTATTGGCAGCGTTCTTGAACAGATCGTTGTCAGTACATCCTTCGGTAGACGAAAGCATCTTCACGATATTGGTCGCGAGCTGGAGATCATCCGGAGCGGCCTCGAATCTCGGAGTGAACAGTGCGATGAGATTCTCGCAGCTTGCCACGTTGCTTCCTATGAAGATACTTTCACAGTCTGTCCTGATCTTTTCAATGTCAGGAGTCTGTTTCATCTGGTCAAGAAGACCCATCACAGTATTATAGTCCTGGATGACATCCTCTGCCATCATAGTACCGTTCTGGTAGAGCTGGCAAGAAGTATTGAGTTCGAAAAGAAGAATCTGAGGCTTTACCGCAGCCTTGTTAGCATCTATGATAAGCTTGAATTCGTCATAGAGCCTCTGCGGATCATCCTTGATATAGTTTATCATGTCCTGCCCCTTGTTGTTGAGAGCAGTCACCGCATATTTCGGATAATACTGTGCCCTGGTATCATGAAGGGTAAGCAGGGTATCTATAAGGGATTCGAAATACACAGGATTGTTCCTGTTTTCGTTTATGAGACGCCTGTACAGAGAAGTACCATTGATAAGCATGGTCTGGTTTGCGGTAGGAGGACAAAGCTTGTAAGCCTTTCTCCAGTTCGTAAGAGCATCATCATAGTTTTTCTGCTTGTAATACTCGTTGTAGTAAGACAGATACTTGATACATTCGGCACTGTCCGCACCATATTTACCCTGAGCGGAAGCAATGCACGCCCCTGCCAGCATGAAAACGACAGAGAAGAACAAAAGGACATTCTTTTTCATATTCAATTAAGTTTGTTTTCTTTAAACCGTTACAATCATAATATATGCCGCAAGCGGCAACAGTCTACTGATACCGTGGTTTCTGGAACCAGATATCAAAGATATTGAAACCTATGACAAAGGATACGTACCTTTCACGCACCATATTTGTCCTCAGGCTTCCGCGCTGTCCCACATCCACTCCCAAAGTCAGACCGTTGTACCACCTGAATACAGGCAAGGTGACACCGAACGTAAGCCCCATGGAATTCACCATATTGCCGTCGAGCTTGTAATAAGCCTGTTCATAGTAGGCTCCCACCCTGTAGGCACATCTTCTCAGATAATACCTGATATCGTTCCTGTTGGGCACAATCTCGAATCCGGCCCTGAAAGACTGCGAAACACTGGATGAAAACGATGACGCACCCGAAACACCATAGCCGTCATACAAGTCCATTCCCGAATTTCTCCAGTCGGATCTTATATAATTGAATTCAGCACTCCATTTCTCCCCTTTCTTCACGGATATTCCCACTCCTATCTCCCCGGCTATCTTCAGATCGTTATCCCTTCCGTTCAGAACATCATTATAGACCAGAGTGTCCACTATCTCGTCGGTCTGCTTGTTCTCATAATAGATCGTATGGCCTTTCATATTGGTCTTCAATCTGTAAGTGGCCCCGAGAACCATATAGAGGTCATTTCCGAGAGGCTGCTGGTACTGCAGTCCGAACTTTCCTGTAACACCCCTTACCAGAAGTTCATACCCGCTTTTCAGCGATGCATAGGAAGTATTGCTGAAATCCTGGTTGTAGACTTTGTCCAGATTTCCGAAATAATATATGGCCTCGGCCCCTATCGAAAGCCTCTTCCAGAAAGTGGCACCTCCTCCCAGAAAAAGCTGATACACACTTCCTTCTCCGTAAGTATTGTATGTGATGTTTCCGGTATTACCTATTATGTCCTGATTCGTCTGTTTCTGTCTGATATTGTACCCCACATCACTGAAAGGCATGATTCCCACCATGAGCGCAGATGACCTGTACACCGGGAAACTTATCACGAAGTTATAGATATTGAACGTATTGTTACCCGACCTCAGGTCATTCTGACGGAATATAGTGTTCTTCTGTACAATACCGAAATCAGCCATGAATGAACTGCTGTCCCTCACGGACACCGATGCCGGATTCATTATGTTCACAAATCTTCTGCTGTTCGACGCTATGCCGACTCCCCCCATGCTCTTGTTGTAAGCTGTACCCTCACGGGAAATTTCTCCCAGACCGAAAACGGAATATGGTGAATAAGCTCCATATGTCCCGTTCGTCTGCCCTGCGGATGGTATGCAGATACAGATAAGTCCAGCTATGATAAACAAATATAACCTATCCAACATATTCTTCAGCCAATATAGCTAATCCCATCAAAACTAAATTACAAATTACAAAGATGGAGTTTTTAATGCGTTTTGCAAAATAAATTGCGTCTCCTCCGGTAAAAATGACAATATTTTCATGATTCTGACCAAGATATCCCTGAATTTCAAACATTATGCCTGAAATCACACCGGATTCTACGGACGATTTCAAGGATGTCCCCACTTCCTGTATATCTTCCGGAGTATCCACAAGCGGCAGTACTCTGGAATACCTGTTCAGAGCCTTGAATCTGGTACGGCATCCCGGGGATATGTTACCTCCGGCATAGTTTCCGCAGGCATCAAGAAAATCCACCGTCATGGTAGTGCCGAAATCGAAAATGACACATTTCCTGTCCTTGAAAAGATACCGTGCGGCCACTATGGAAGCATATCTGTCAGGACTGAGATAGTCAGGTGCATTCCTGTATATGCCCTTGTGTACGGAATCGATGAGAAGCAGTCTGTCGCAGCATTTCCGAAGCCTTTCTTCATCAGAGGAGGATATGTCCCTGGCCGATGATACTACCATGACATCCGGCCTGTCTGTCACGACAAGCGAAAGTATGAAATCAATCATGTGCTCACCCTGATACCGGAAAGTCTTTCCGAGCGTGACTCCGTCAGCCCATGACGCTTTCAATGCCGTACTGCCTATATCGACCAGAAGATTCGCCATAACAAGTAAAAACAACCTGTAAAGTTACTTATAATTTCTTCAATATGGAATAGGCTTTTGACAGGGATTCCACATTTCTGACGAAAATCCTGAGCTTGCTGTCATTCTGTTTCAAGTCAAAAAGGGCAGGATTCCCGTTTATGCTCTGCAGGATGGACGAAAATTTCTCCGAACGGTAATACTTTGACAGAGGGTTGGATATGAAAAAACATATCATCACTCCGTTCTTGATGATTATCTTCTCGAACCCGAGTTTCTCGCCAAGCTGCCTGATCCTGACGATATCGAACAGCCTGTCAAGCTCCGGCGGAATCTTCCCGAACCTGTCTTCAAGCCTGTCCCGGTACCTGTCCAGGGATTTTTCATCGGAAATGGAATCCAGTTCCTTGTATATCCTGATTTTCTCGGCAGTCATGTCTATGTAGCTGTCCGGAATAAGGGCCAGCTGGTCAGTCTCGATGGTACAGTCGGATACATACGACTCGTCTGAACGCCCTGCCGTGGAACCTGTTTCCACACCCAATTCCTCCATGGCCTCGGCGAGTATCTTCTGATATGTTTCAAGTCCCATGTCGGAGATGAAGCCGCTTTGTTCGGCTCCCAGAAGATTTCCCGCACCCCTTATGTCAAGATCCTGCATGGCTATATTGAAACCGCTTCCAAGATCGGAAAAGGACTCTATGGCCTTGAGCCTCCGCCTGGCTTCATCAGTGATGGAAACGAGAGGAGGCACTATCAGATAGCAGAAAGCCCTCTTGTTCGAACGTCCCACCCTTCCTCTCAGCTGATGCAGGTCGCTCAGCCCTATGTTCTGGGCCTGGTTTATGATGATGGTATTTGCATTCGGGATATCAAGACCGTTTTCTATGATGGTGGTACATAGAAGCATGTCATAGTCTCCCTCCATGAAATCTAGTATCTTGTTTTCAAGAGTCTTGGCTTCCATCTGGCCATGCGCCACGCATATTTTCATGTCAGGCTCTATTCTGTGAAGAATGTCATATATCGACTGAAGTTCTTCCACCCTGTTGTGCACGAAGAAAATCTGGCCTCCGCGGTTCAGCTCATAGTCTATGATACGCTTTATCTCATCATGATCGAAAAGCATGATTTCAGTCTGCACAGGAATTCTGTTCGGCGGGGGAGTGTTGATGATGGAAAGGTCCCGTGCTCCGAGAAGAGAAAACTGAAGAGTCCTCGGGATCGGCGTAGCCGTCAGTGTCAGAGTATCCACGGAACTCTTCATCTGGCGCAGCTTTTCCTTCGCGCTCACGCCGAATTTCTGTTCTTCATCTATGATCAGAAGCCCGAGATCCTTGAATTCAAAGCCTTTTCCTATGAGTTTGTGAGTACCTATGACTATATCGATACTGCCGTTCTTCAGCCTCTTCTGTATGTCGGATACCTCCCTGGCTGTCCTGAGCCGGCTCACATAATCGATATTGCAAGGAAAATCCTTCAACCTACCCTTGAACGTGTTGTAATGCTGCAGGGCAAGTATTGTAGTAGGGACCAGCACGGCCACCTGCTTGCTGTCGGCCACAGCCTTGAATGCGGCACGCACAGCCACCTCCGTCTTGCCGAACCCCACATCACCGCAGACCAACCTGTCCATGGGATAGTCTGCTTCCATGTCAGCCTTCACGGCCTTTACGGCCTTTTCCTGGTCAGGAGTATCTTCATACATGAAAGATGACTCCAGCTCTTCCTGCATATACGTGTCGGGAGAGAATGCAAAGCCCTCGGCGCTTTTCCTTTTGGCATAAAGCTGTATCAGTTCCTTGGCTATATCCTTGACTTTCTTCTTGGTATTGGCCTTGAGGTTCTGCCATACCTTGGAGCCCAGCTTGTATATTTTCGGAGGCTCGGCATCCTTGGACTTGTATCTGGATATCTTGTGAAGAGAATGGACGGAAACCAGTACGGTATCATTGTCCTTGTATATGAGCTTGACCACCTCATGCATCCGTCCCTTGTCGTCCCTGACACGGACAAGCCCGCCGAAGATCCCCACTCCATGGTCTATATGGACGATATAGTCGCCTATATTGAAAGAAGTCAGGTCATTTATGGTCAGCTGCTCGCTTTTCTCGACAGTACGTCTTATGGCCACCCTGTGGAACCTGTCGAATATCTCATGGTCGGAATAGCAGCATATCCTGTCCTGATTGTCGATGAATCCGTTGTGGATGTTCTTTCCGGGACAGAATCCCGGTATGATCCCGCCATACTGGGAAAGTATGGACCTCAGTCTCTCAAGCTGCGATTCCTTCTCACCGAATATATACACTTTCCATCCTTCCTCCACCCTTTTCCGTATATCCTCCACCAGAAGTTCGAAATTCTTGTTGAACACAGGCTGCGGGGAAATATCGAACTTTACAGGGGATACATCCTGGGCGGAAAGGGGAGTATCGATATAGACATGTCTGAAATCAAGCAGGGCAGGAAAGAATTCTTTTTCACGGTACATGTCCGAAGAATCCAGCCATACCACGGCATCGTCAGGCAAAAGAGCGGAGAGGGGAGTGCCTTCATCATCTTCGGAAACAAGCTCCGGACAAATGTCCACACTGTCCACCTGACTCTCAGACAGCTGGGTGTTGCAGTTGAATATGCTGATGCTTTCGACTTCGTTTCCGAAGAAAGATATCCTGAAAGGATTGTTGAACGAGTACGAAAATATGTCCACCAGCCCGCCCCTCACGGCATACTGGCCCGGCTCGGAAACGAAATCCGTCTTTACGAACCCCTCGGAAGCCAGCCTCGCGCACAATCCGTCGAAATCTTCCTCCGCGCCTTTTACAAGAGATATTATGGAAGAACTCACCTTGTCACCGGTAGGGACCTTCTCTTCCAGAGCTTCAGGATAAGTGACCAGTACCGACAACTCTCCGTCAGGAGCATTCATGATCCTGCCCAACGCAGCTGTCCTCTGCACCTCAAGCGAGGCTTTATAGTTGCTCCTCTCTATCTTGCGTCCGGTATCGGGCAGAAAAAACACTCTGTCCCCGTCTATCATGTCATACAGGTCGGAAGCGCAATACTCGGCAGATTCCTTGTCAGGAAGCACTATGAGATGGATTCCGGACTGCACTGCAGATGAAAAGACAAACCATCTGGCAGACAGAAACAGACCGGAACAGAAAACCTCCCTCCCGGCCTCAAGACTGTCACGGAGCTGTTCCGTCGATTTCTTGTTTATTAACATTTCTCCAGTTTTTCTGTTGAAAACATGTTCATATCACTACAGAATCATGTAGATAATGTGTAGATATCCTGTTCAAATAAAATCCAAAAATAAATTATAAAATCCGAATAATCCGTATAAACGGCATTAATATTTGATTTCAAAAAATTCCACGAACAATTTTTCTCGTGATTTTCTAACCGGAAACGGCACATTGCTGTAAATAATCCACAGAGACAAATTATTGATAATGAGCACTCATCCATACATTATCAACATATCCACAGCTATATTATAAAAACCATTCCTTTAAAATAAACTATATTTGTAAAATAAATTTTGATAATGATTATGGCAGAGCGATTCGACCCGCATGACCCGTCCGCCGGAAAGGACAAGGATCTCGACAAGCTGATAAGGCCGCAGGCTCTCGGCGACTTTTCCGGGCAAGACAAGATAATAAAAAATCTCCGGATATTCGTGAAAGCGGCCAAAATGAGAGGGGAGTCCCTCGACCATGTGCTGTTTCACGGCCCTCCCGGGTTGGGAAAGACCACTCTTGCCCATATAATAGCGAATGAGCTGGGGGCAAATCTGAAAGTGACGTCAGGACCTGTGCTTGACAAGCCTGGCGACCTGGCCGGACTGCTGACTTCCCTTGATGAAGGAGACGTGCTTTTCATAGACGAGATACACAGGCTTTCTCCGGTAGTGGAGGAGTATCTGTATTCCGCCATGGAAGATTTCGTCATCGACATCATGATAGACAAGGGACCTGGAGCACGTTCCGTGCGCATATCCCTCAATCCTTTCACTCTTGTAGGGGCCACTACCAGAAGCGGTCTTCTTACGTCGCCGCTCAGAGCCAGATTCGGCATAAAGTTCGCCCTTGAATATTATGACACATCCGATCTGGTCCATATAGTGAAGAGGAGCGCTGATATACTGGGCATAGGCATTGATGACGAAGCTGCGTACGAGGTGGCGTTGCGCAGCAGGGGAACACCCCGTATCGCCAATTCCCTTCTTCGCAGGGTCAGGGATTTCGCGCAGGTCGTAGGAGACGGGCATATTGATCTGAAAATAGCAAGATATGCGCTTGACGCTCTCAATATCGACAAACGGGGGCTGGACTCCATCGACAACAAGATCCTCAGGACCATAATCACCAAATTCAAGGGTGGCCCTGTCGGGGCCAATACCATTGCCACGGCAGTGGGGGAGGATCAGGGAACTCTGGAGGAAGTGTATGAGCCATTCCTTATTAAAGAAGGGTTTCTGATAAGGACTCCGCGCGGAAGGGAAGTGACCGAACTTGCATACAGGCATCTCGGTATTGATATGTTGTCTGACGGTGGTGACGGTACATTGTTCTGATTTTATGTCAAGTGTATGGAAATATATCGCGGTTTCGGTGCTGATGTTGGCTCCGTCGCTGTCTGATGCATGTACGGCTGTCATAATTTCGGGAAAGAAGACTGCGGACGGACGGCCTCTGATGTGGAAGAACCGAGACACGGACTGTCTGGACAACAGTGTAAGGCATTTCAAGGGTGAAAAATATTCCTTTGTAGGTCTTGTCAATTCCGATTCTCCAGGCGGTGAGGTGTGGATAGGAGCGAATACTGCCGGTTTTTCCATTATGAATACAGCTTCCTATTGCCTTAAAAACGACGATATCCCTGCTTCCAGGATGGACCGGGAGGGGATACTCATGTACAGGGCACTTGAAATCTGCGCCTCTCTCGAAGATTTCGAGCATTTTCTCGATACATTGTCCCGTCCTTTCGGTGTGGAAGCGAATTTCGGCTGCATCGATGCACATGGCGGAGCCGCATGGTATGAGACCGGCAATTATTCTTATTATAAAAGGGATGTAAATTCCACTGGTAATGGCTACATCGTAGTGACTAATTTTTCCGAATCGGGCGAACCGTCCCGATGGCGCGGAGTGGAACGCTGGACCACTGCCTGTAACATATTCGGGGAAATGGACGGCAGGGGAGAACTGCGTGATATCAGTCCGCTTGATATCATGGACAGTCTTTCCAGGTCTTACAGAAACGATGTGACAGGCATTGATCTGGTACGTGATGCCGATGTATTCCTTTCGGGGACTACAGGCCTGTTTCCGGATCTGGACTTCATACCCAGAAAATCCACTTCCGCTTCAGTAGTGGTCCAGGGAGTTGAAGACGGAGGTAATCCCGCTTCCGCTGTCTTCTGGGCGGCTCTCGGATATCCGGCAGTCTCTGTGACAGTTCCGGTTCCCGTTTCTGAAGAAGATCATGTGCCGTCAGCTCTCTCGGGGTTTCCTTCTTCCTCTTCTGGTACTTTCTGCGGTCTTTCATCCAGGCTGAAAGACGAATTGGTTTTCACGTCGGAAGTCAGCAACATGTCGAAATATGTCGATCTCAGGTTCGTGCTGGGTGATGCCGGGCGCTGTATTCCGACATTGGCCTGCTGCCGTCAGGCAGAGGCCGCAATTACCGGAAGTTTTATGCCGCTGTATCGGAAATTTGTTGACGGAGACATTGCCGAAGGCGAATATCTGGAATTTTATGACAGTATTTCCGCTGGATTTTTTTCATCGTATACGGATGCTTTCGGCTGTTATCTCCGCAGGAGCGGTCCGGGAAATATCAGATAAGGCGGATAATGCACGAATTAATTGCGGAATTGCATAAAAATCATTAAAATTGTGGCGAAATTTCATTAAACGATATAAAATGGCCGATAAATTAATTTCTAAGATTCCTGAGGGTCCTTTGTCTGAAAAATGGACAAAGCATAAATCCCAGCTTCGAGTTGTCAATCCCGGCAACAAAAGGAAAATCGAGATCATTGTCATCGGTACCGGTCTGGGCGGGGCGTCTGCAGCTGCTTCGCTCGGTGAGCTCGGTTACAATGTGAAGGTTTTCTGCATCAGCGATTCTCCGAGAAGGGCGCATTCCATCGCTGCCCAGGGAGGTATCAATGCTGCAAAGAACTATCAGAACGACAATGACTCCGTTTACCGACTTTTCTATGAGACCATCAAGGGTGGCGACTACCGCAGCCGCGAGGCAAATGTCTACCGTCTCGCAGAAGTGAGCGGAAACATCATTGACCAGTGTGTGGCCCAGGGTGTTCCTTTCGCCAGAGAATATGGCGGACTTCTCGCAAACCGTTCTTTCGGAGGCGCTCAGGTGAGCCGTACGTTCTACGCCCGCGGCCAAACCGGACAGCAGCTTCTTCTCGGAGCCTACGCTGCCCTTAACAGGCAGATTGCGGCAGGTACGGTGAAGAGCTATCCACGCCATGAAATGCTCGATCTGGTACTCATAAACGGTGAAGCAAAAGGAATCATCGCAAGAAATCTTGTGACTGGGGAAATTGAAAGATTCGGCGCTCATGCCGTCGTCCTCGCTTCAGGCGGATATGGCAATACATATTTCCTTTCTACAAATGCCATGAACAGCAACGGTTCCGCTGCATGGCAGGCTTACAAGAAGGGTGCTTATTTTGCAAATCCTTGCTTTGCACAGATTCATCCTACCTGTATTCCGGTTCACGGGGACCAGCAGTCAAAGCTGACGCTTATGTCCGAGTCCCTGAGAAATGACGGACGTATATGGGTTCCTAAGAAGAAAGAGGATGTCATGAGGCTTCGCAAGAAAGAAGTCAAGCCTTCACAGATACCTGAGGAAGACAGGGATTACTATCTTGAGCGTCGTTATCCGGCTTTCGGAAACCTCGTTCCGCGTGACGTGGCGTCACGTGCCGCAAAGGAAAGATGTGATGCCGGTTTCGGAGTGAATGAGACAGGACTGGCTGTTTTCCTTGATTTCAGCACTGCCATAGAGAGGCTGGGTGTCGACAAGATTCGTGAGAGATACGGCAACCTGTTCCAGATGTACCAGAAGATCACGGATTCCGACCCTTACAAGGAGCCTATGATGATTTATCCGGCCATACATTATACTATGGGTGGTCTCTGGGTTGACTACAATCTCCAGACTACCATACCTGGCCTTTATGCCATAGGTGAGGCCAATTTCAGCGATCACGGCGGAAACCGTCTGGGTGCTTCTGCCCTGATGCAGGGTCTTGCGGACGGATATTTCATCCTTCCGTATACTATCGGAGACTATCTTGCCACACAGTTCAAGAATCCTAAGACAGATACTTCCGCCCCTGAATTCGAAGAAGCAGAGAAGAAGGTGAAAGCCAAGATCGACAGACTTCTTTCAATCAAGGGCAAGCATACTGTAGACGAACTTCACAAGAAGCTCGGACATATCATGTGGGAATATGTGGGTATGGCCCGCAACGAGTCCGGACTGAAGAAAGCTATCGAGCTTATTCAGGAACTCCGCAAGGAATTCTGGAGCGATGTATACGTGGCCGGTGACAAGGAAAACTTCAACCAGGAGCTTGAAAAGGCTCTCAGACTTGCGGATTTCCTTGAAATCGGAGAACTCATGGCTCGTGACGCCCTTAACAGAAAGGAATCCTGCGGCGGCCATTTCCGTGAGGAAATGCAGACCGAAGACGGCGAGACCAAGCGTGATGACGAGAATTTCATGTATGTCGCTGCCTGGGAGTACAAGGGCGAAGATTCAGTGCCTGAAATGCATAAGGAGCCTCTCAAATATGAGAATATCAAGATAGCTACCAGAAACTATAAAGACTAGACTGAAATGGATTTTACTTTAAGAATATGGCGTCAGAAAAACGCCAAGTCCGAAGGACATTTTGAGACATATCAGGTAAAGAACATCTCTGCAGACAGTTCTTTTCTTGAGATGCTTGATATCCTCAATGAGCAGTTGATTCATGAGGGGATAGATCCGGTAGCTGTTGAAAAAGGCTGCCAGAGCAGTGGTCCTGTTTCGTTCGACCATGACTGCCGTGAAGGTATTTGCGGAGCTTGTTCGCTTTACATTAACGGACGTGCACACGGACCTGATGATGAGGTCACTACATGCCAGCTCCATATGCGCAAGTTCCATGACGGTGATACCATCACTATAGAGCCGTGGAGAAGCAAGGGTTTCCCTGTAATCAAGGACCTTGTTGTAGACCGTCGCGCTTTCGACAAGATTCTTCAGGCCGGTGGATTCATCTCAGTAGGTACGGGCGGTGTTCCGGACGGAAATGCAATCCTCATTTCTCATGAGACTGCTGAAGAAAGCATGGACGGAGCTGCATGTATCGGTTGCGGTGCATGTGTGGCTACCTGTAAGAACGGTTCTGCAATGCTTTTCGTAGCTGCCAGGGTAAGTTCTCTCGCTCTTCTTCCTCAGGGAAAGGTAGAGGGAGCAAAGAGGGCAAAAGCCATGGTCGCAAAGATGGACGAACTCGGATTCGGTGCATGTACGAACACACGTGCCTGTGAGATGGAATGTCCTAAACACATCACTGTGTCGCACATTGCCAGACTGAACAGGGAATTCCTTTCCGCAAAATTCAAGGATTAAATATTCATAATTGTTCCGGCTGATTACCGATCTTCCGGAACAGTATTATTTTGACCGGACTCTGAAAAGGGTCCGGTCAATTTTTTACCAGAGGAAATTGTCGAACGGATAGCGTCCTGCATGTATTTCTGCGACCATTTTGTACAGGTCCGAACGCAATTTGTCGATTCCTGTCCTGTTTTTCGCTGAAATGAATATGCATGGAGTGTTTTCTTTGGCTATCCAGCTGTTCTTGAACTCTTCAAGGGTATAGTTTTCAGCCCTTTTCGGCTCCAATGAGAACTCATCGTATTCTTCATAACGGTATGCGTCGATTTTGTTGAAAACTACGAAAATCGGCTTATTTATGGCGTTTATGTCCCTGAGTGTTTCTTCTACTACTCTTATATGTTCTTCGAAATTCGGATGCGATATGTCGACCACATGCATCAGTATGTCGGCTTCACGGACTTCATCAAGAGTGCTTTTGAATGCTTCCACCAGCTGGGTAGGAAGTTTTCTTATAAAACCTACCGTATCACTGAGCAGGAAAGGCACGTTTTCTATCACGACCTTTCTCACCGTAGTATCAAGCGTCGCGAACAGTTTGTTTTCAGCGAATACATCGCTCTTTGCCAGCAGATTCATCAGTGTGCTTTTCCCCACGTTCGTGTAACCTACAAGTGATATTCTCACGAGGGAGCCTCTGTTTCCACGCTGTGAGGCCATCTGCTTGTCAATTTTCTTCAGCTGTTCTTTAAGTTTGGCTATCTTGTCCTGGATGATTCGCCTGTCTGTTTCTATCTGCGTTTCACCCGGACCTCTCATTCCTATGCCTCCTTTTTGTCTTTCCAGATGTGTCCACATTCTGGTAAGCCGGGGGAGCAGGTACTGGTACTGTGCAAGTTCAACCTGAGTCTTCGCATATGCAGTCTTCGCCCTTTGTGCGAATATATCCAGAATCAGATTTGTCCTGTCCAGAATCCTTGTTTCCAGTTCCCTTTCTATATTTCTTAATTGTGTAGGAGTGAGTTCATCATCGAAAATGACAAGTTCTATTTCATTTTCCCGGATGTATTCCTTGATTTCAGCAAGTTTTCCGCTTCTGATATATGTCCTGGTATCAGGCCTGTCAACTTTCTGTATGAACTTTTTCGTGCCTTCTGCTCCTGCGGTTTCAGCCAGAAATTCCAGTTCATCCAGATATTCCATTACCTGTCTTTCGTCGTCACCCTGTTTGATGACGCCTACAAAAATCGCTTTTTCTTTACCTTCAGTCATTTTCCTTCATAAAAAAAGGCCATCCTGTTTCGTGAGGACAGCCTTTGTCAAACTGTTTTGGATAAGATTTACCTGAGCTGGAATATAACAGGGAAAGTGTAAGTAACCCTCACTGCGCGGTCCCTCTGTTTTCCAGGTGTCCATCTCGGTGAACTTGAAACCACTCTGACTGCCTCCTGGTCAAGTGATGAATCCACACCGCGGAGAACTTTCACGTTTGTCACCCTTCCGTCAGATTCTACCGTGAACTGGAGTGTGACGCGGCCCTGTACTCCGTTTTCCTTTGCTATCTCAGGATAAACAAGTCTCTGATTG
Organism: uncultured Bacteroidales bacterium; assembly: GCA_944326365.1. Classification (GTDB taxonomy): domain Bacteria; phylum Bacteroidota; class Bacteroidia; order Bacteroidales; family UBA932; genus Cryptobacteroides. The sequence goes on from CALVDR010000009.1 coordinate 60,075, forward strand.
ACCCATTTTGAGAACTCGTTTGCATCTCCGCCCATGAACGATGGCTTCTCTTCCACCAGCTGGAACGGAATAGCTTCTTCTTCTATGACTTCTTCTTCGACACTTTCTACATAGTCCATGATTTCCACACCCATGTTGGCGTCATCCTCCAGATTCAGGAACAGGTTGTCATCTACTACGATTTCATCGTCCACGATGTCGATCTGGTCTGAAAGTACAGGCATTTTAGGTGCTGATGGTGGTGGGGGAGGTGTTTCAGTCTGTGTAGCGATGACTTCTTCCACCTCGATGACTTGTGTAGTGTCTTCGAGTTCGATGATCTGCTGTTCTTCGGTCTGCCATTCGAATGCTACGAAAACAGCTGCGAGAGCCACGATCAGTCCGATCTCCAGAAATAGAAGTTTCTTGTTTTCAAGATTGGCCTTCTCAGTCTTTTTTATTTCCATTTATTTCAATTTTTAGATAATCGGTTTTAGTGCGGTAAAGTTATGAAGAATTATTTTTATTTCATAATTTTGCGGCTAATAATTTTCCTTATTTATGGTATCCTATTATTTCGAAGATACGGATTTCAGACTGAAGGCCAAAACCAGGATCAAATACTGGCTTAAACTCGTGGCTGAAAGCGAAGTGTACAGACTCGGCAATGTGTCTGTCATCTTCTGTTCTGACAATTATATTCTGGATATAAACCAGCGTTTTCTCCAGCATGATTATTTCACTGACATCATCACTTTCGATTATTCCGAAGGTGACAGGATTTCCGGTGACCTTTTCATCAGTGTCGATTCCGTCAGGGAGAACTCTCTCGAATATGGAACGGAATTCGAGGATGAGCTGCATAGGGTCATAGTCCATGGGATATTGCATCTTATAGGATATGATGACCATACAGAGGAAGATGTCAGGGTAATGCGTGCCAAGGAAAATTATTATCTCTCACTTTACGACCTTATTTGAAACTTACATGCAGAAGGATTATGATGTTATAGTCATCGGAGGCGGTCATGCAGGCTGTGAAGCTGCCATGGCTGCATCGAGGATGGGTTCTTCCGTGCTTCTTATATCCATGGATATGAACAAGTTCGGACAGATGTCCTGTAATCCTGCCATTGGCGGAATCGCCAAAGGTCAGATTGTCAGGGAAATAGACGCCTTAGGCGGTTATATGGGCATAGTCACTGATGCATCAACACTTCAGTTCCGGATGTTGAACCGTTCGAAAGGACCTGCCATGTGGAGTCCTCGTGCCCAATGCGACAAGAACGTGTACAGTCAGAATTGGCGAAAATTGCTTGAAACTAATTGTAAATTAGATATTTATCAAGATACTGTAGTCTCTTTTGCTTTCTGTGGTTCGCGAATTACAGGCTGCCGTACACTTACCGGCGCTATATTCAATTCTCAGACGGTTATCCTGACTGCAGGAACATTCCTTGACGGCAGACTTTTCATTGGTCGTACTGAATTTGCCGGTGGCAGGATAGGGGAGATGTCTTCCTACGGGCTGACTTCTCAGCTTGTGGAGATGGGACTCGTTACGGGCAGGATGAAGACTGGTACTCCTCCGCGAATAGATATTTCTTCCGTGGATCTTTCAAGACTTCAGCCTCAGACCGGAGATCCTGCTCCTGAAAAATTCTCTTATCTGCCTTTCCTTTCGACGGCCCAGAACGGAACTCCTCAGATGCCATGTTTTATAGTGCATACTAATGAAAAGGTCCATGAAACTCTAAGGTCCGGCTTCAAGGATTCGCCGCTGTTTTCCGGAATGATTACTGGAATCGGTCCGCGTTATTGTCCGAGCATCGAAGACAAGATTCGTACATTTTCCGATAAGGATTCCCATCAGCTGTTTCTTGAACCCGAAGGGAGGTATTCTAATGAGTATTATCTCCAGGGATTTTCTTCTTCTTTGCCTTTACAGGTCCAGCTTGACGCCCTTCATCAGATAGAAGGTTTGGAGACTGCGAAGATATATCGTCCGGCATATGCTGTCGAATATGATTATTTTGATCCGACTCAGCTGAAGCCTACTCTTGAGCTTAAATCCATCGAGAATCTTTTTCTTGCCGGACAGGTGAACGGTACTACCGGATATGAGGAAGCGGCAGCCCAGGGACTGGTCGCCGGTATCAATGCACATCTTAAATGCAAGGGTAAGGAACCTTTTGTCTTGAAGAGAGATGAAGCTTATATAGGTGTGCTGATAGATGATCTTGTTACGAAGGGAGTCGATGAGCCTTACCGGATGTTCACATCCCGCGCAGAATACAGGATTCTGCTCCGACAGGATGATGCTGATTTAAGACTGACGCCACTGGCTTATTCAATCGGTCTTGCTGACAGGTCCCGGTATGATTTTACTATGCGAAAATACGATTCGGTTTCCAGACTTACTGAATTTTTCGAGAATGAGAGTATAAGGCCTGAATTTGTAAATCCGTATCTCAGTTCCTGTGGAACTGCCGCGATTGAGAACAGGAAAAGATATTCCGACCTGATTTCCCGTCCTCAGGTTAAGATTAGCGAAATTATTAATATTGTTCCACGTGGAACTTTAGAGAGAAAAGCAATGGACTTTGACAGTCTGACCAGATACGATTCTGGACTTTTCGTAAAATCCAGAGAGACTTATGCAGACTTGCTGACATCTATGTGCTCTTATGATGATAATTCGAAGAAAGGAGAGATTGGAAGGGGAGTAGCGGATTCTTTTATGGATTCTATTTATGTTCTGAGGAACAATACAGAATATCCAGTGTCTGCTCTTTCTTCTGAATTCATGGAATCAGCTCTGAAGGGAAATTACAGAAATGAAGTTCTGGAATCTGTGGAGATTTCCATCAAATATAAGGGGTATATAGAAAGGGAAAGAAAATTGGCTGAGAAAATCAGGCGTCTGGAGGATTTGACAATTCCTGATGATTTCAATTTTGACAAAGTGCAGAGTCTTTCCATAGAGTGCAGGCAGAAATTGAAAAAATATCAACCAAGGACTATCGCCCAGGCTTCGAGAATTTCAGGCGTGTCCCCAGCTGATATTTCTGTCTTGCTCGTTTATTTCGGTAGGTAGAAAAAAGTTCCACGTGGAACTTTTATAATTTTTTAAGAGCTGCTTTTATCAGGTTTTCAAGACTGATTTGCGGCTCTTCTTTTATTATCGAATTAAGGACTTTCTGTACTGTAGCCTTTGGAAAACCGAGAAGTACGAGAGCGGTGGCCGCTTCCTCTGACGTACCGTTGTCTGTCTTGCTTATCAGTCCTGAAACATCGGTTCCGGCTCCCTTGACGATTTTATCCTTAAGTTCGAGGACGAGTCTCTGGGCACTTTTGACACCTATTCCTTTTATCGACTTGATTCTCACGATGTCTTCTGCTATGATGGCATTCCTGATTTCTTCGGATGAAAGGGATGAAAGCATCATTCTGGCTGTGGCTGCTCCTATTCCGGAAACCCCTATGAGAAGACGGAACAGTTCACGCTCGTCTTTGGTGCTGAATCCATAGAAGGTTTCATCATCTTCCCTGATATGATGGTGGATATATACCGTACATTCGCTGCTGTTTTCGAAAGATGAGAATGTCTGCAGCGATATAAGGACTTTGTATCCGATTCCATAAGTTTCCACAGTCATTTCAGACGGATTCAGTTCAGTGATTTTTCCTTTGATGTAGTCTATCATGATTTGAACGGTTTTTGCTTTGTTTTCCGGTATTGAGAATGCAAAATTATCATAAATTCATGTGATTTCGATGAATAATTTGGGAGAATTGATGTCACCTTATTGTTAGAATTGTTAAATTTGCGCGCTTCGTTGATAATCCGTCAATCAGACGTTTTAAAAAGGAATTAATATGCGTCCTGAAGATTTAAGAAAAGAATTTCCGGCTCTGGACAGGAAAGTGTACGGGAAAAATCTCGTATACTTTGACAATGCCGCCACTATCCAGAGGCCGCAGGCCGTACTGGACCTGTGGGACAGTCTCGCCGGAAATTCTAATGCAAATATTCATCGCGCCGTACATAAAATGGCAGATGAAGCTACTGAAGCTTACGAGCAGGCACGGCTTGCAGTCAAGGATTTCATCAATGCGTCTTCACGCGAAGAGATAGTGTTTACTTCCGGAGCTACGGCATCAGTGAATCTGGTGGCTTATTCTTTCGGTGAAAAATATGTCGGAGAAGGTGATGAAATCATAGTGACCGAATGTGAGCATCATTCCGACATCATTCCGTGGCAGCTGATGTGCGGCAGGAAAAATGCGGTTCTGAAAGTTCTTCCTGTAGATGATTCGGGACATCTGAAGCTGGATGAACTTGAAAATCTCATCACACCGAAAACAAGACTTCTGGCTGTAACCCATATTTCGAATGTACTCGGACTTGTGAATCCTGTAGAGAAAATAGTGGAAATATGCCATTCGAAAGGTGTGAAAGTGCTCGTGGACGGGGCACAGGGGATAGTGCATTCGAAAGTCGATGTCCAGAGTATAGGCTGTGATTTTTATGTGTTTTCCGGGCATAAGGTTTATGCGACGCCGGGGACTGGAGTGCTTTACGGCAAGAAGGAAATTCTGGATGAGATGCCACCTTTCATGGGCGGGGGAGAGATGGTAGGCACGGTGAAGTTTTCCGGAACCACATATGCTCCGCTGCCTCTGAAATTCGAAGCCGGTACGCAGAACTTTACAGGCATCGCTACATTGAAGCCTGCCCTTGAGCTGGCTTCAGTCATCAGCAATGACAGCGAATTGCAGAAGTCGTGTGATGAAGTACGGGATCGTCTTTATGACGGACTTCAGAAAGTGGAAGGGCTCAGACTTTTCGGAACTACAACGGATATGGAAGAAAAGATTCCGTTGTTTTCGTTCTGCATAAAAGGTGTCCACCATGAGGATCTGGCATTGATCCTCGACAAGATGGGCATAGCTGTCAGATCAGGTCAGATGTGTGCGGAGCCTCTTATGGACAGGTTCGGTGTATCAGGAATGCTCAGGGTATCGCTGGCTCCGTACAATACGATGGAAGAAGCTGCGTATTTTATGGAATCCCTGAAAAAGGCTGTGAATATGTTGAGATAACGCCCGAGAGCGGATTCAGATAATGACATTTATGGATATGGAAAAGGAAAAGTCACTGCAAGATATTGAAAATGAAATAGTTAATGAGTTTTCTATTTTTGATGACTGGTTGGACAAATATGAATATATCATAGAGTTGGGCAAGTCTCTGGAGGAGTATCCTGAAGACAGAAAAACAGATGATAAACTGGTAAAAGGCTGTCAGTCAAGAGTATGGATTGATTTTAAAGTCGAGGACGGAAAAATTTTCTTCAATGCTGACAGCGATGCCATCATTACGAAAGGAATCATCTCGCTTCTGGTCCGGATTTATTCCGGAAGGACGCCGCAGGAGATATTGTCTTCCGATTTCTCTGTAGTGGAGAAAATAGGGCTGAAGGAAAATCTTTCACCGACGAGGGCAAACGGTCTTGTTTCGATGATTCAGATGATACGCGAGATAGCTGCAAGGAATATTTGATCAGATGGAAATGTTTGGTTTTTTCAAAAAGAAAAAGGCACCCGAAGATAAGGAGAAGAAAATGGCACTTGAGAGGGATATTATAATGGCACTCAGGCAGGTATATGATCCGGAAATTCCAGTCAATGTCTATGATCTGGGACTGATTTACGAACTAAAGGTCGATGATGACCATAATGTCTATATCCAGATGACACTTACTGCACCCAATTGTCCTATGGCTGATTTTGTAGTGGATACGGTAAAGGCTGCAGTGGAGGACGTTCCTGGAGTGGTGAGCGTGAAGGTGGATCTGGTTTTCGAACCTGTATGGGACAAGAGCCGGATGTCCGAAGAGGCTTTGGTAGAGCTTGGTCTTGACTGATAGGCATGATGGACGAGGTAGACGTATATTTAGGGCTTGGAACCAATCTCGGGGACAGGGAGGCGAATCTGCAGAAAGCCCTGGCTTTTCTCGATGAGGCTTTCGGAACCCGATATTCGTCATTGTCCGGTTTTCATGAAACCGAGCCATGGGGATTCGAAAGTTCGGAGCGTTTTCTTAACGCGGCGGTCAAATATGTGCTTTCCGTTCCTCGTGGAACATCACAGTCGGCATTTTCCAGACATATTCTGGATATATGCAAATGTGTAGAACGCACAATGGGCCGCACAGGTCTTCCTGAATATACGTCCGATGGCAGAAGAGTCTATCATTCCAGAATCATCGATATAGATATTCTGCTCATCGGTGACTGGCACGTGAACGAGACTGACTTGAAAATACCTCATCCGCTGATGCGGGAAAGGGATTTTGTCATGGTACCGTTGTCGGAAATCCTGCAGGAGTAGTTTTATTTCACGGTGATTTTCATGGGAATTTGCCGTGGGATTATTGGAAGAATATTGTTATTTTTGCGGATTGTCTGCCGATTACAGACAATCCGGCATTGCCTTCAGGCAGGGTGGAAAAAACTCGGGAGGTATTGTTGGGATAACGACATTGCCGTAAGGCGGATAAATGGAAATTAATTGATAAAATATAGAAAATTATGACTCAGGACGAACTTTTCAAGACACTGGTCGCTCATTGCAAGGAATACGGTTTCATATTTCCTTCCAGCGAGATTTATGACGGTCTTGCAGCCGTTTACGATTACGGCCAGATGGGTGTGGAGCTGAAGAACAATATCAAGAGGTATTGGTGGGAGGCTATGGTGAGACTTCACGAGAATATCGTGGGTATTGATTCATGTATCTTCATGCATCCTCGAATCTGGGAGGCTTCAGGTCATGTGGGGGCTTTCAACGACCCTCTGATCGACAACAAGGATTCGAAGAAAAGATACAGGGCAGATGTCCTGATCGAAGATTACATAGCCAAGCTGGAGGAGAAGATAAACAAGGAGGTGGAGAAGGCCAGGAAAAAATTCGGAGAGGCTTTCGACGAGGCTAAGTTCCGCGAAACGAATCCTAATGTGCTCCGTAATCAGACGAAGATAGACGAGGTCAAGAAGAGAATGGCGGATGCCCTGAATGCGAACGACCTTGCCGAACTCAGACAGATCATCATCGACTGCGAGATCGTATGTCCGATTTCAGGTACGAAGAACTGGACGGAAGTGCGCCAGTTCAACCTCATGTTCAGCACCCAGCTGGGAAATACTTCAGATGACACGAATGTGATTTATCTGCGTCCTGAAACTGCACAGGGTATCTTCGTGAACTATCTGAACGTACAGAAGACCGGAAGGATGAAGATTCCGTTCGGTATAGCGCAGATAGGAAAGGCTTTCAGAAACGAGATAGTGGCCCGTCAGTTCATTTTCAGGATGAGGGAGTTCGAGCAGATGGAAATGCAGTTCTTCATCAAGCCGGGTACTGAGCTGGACTGGTTCAAGACATGGAAACAGAACCGTCTTGCATGGCATGAGGCTCTGGGAATGGGTGACGGAAACTACAGGTTCCACGACCACGAGAAGCTGGCCCACTATGCAAATGCCGCCACTGATATAGAGTTCAATTTCCCGTTCGGATTCAAGGAACTGGAGGGTATTCATTCCAGAACGGATTTCGACCTGGGAAATCACCAGAAGTTCTCAGGCAAGAAGATCCAGTATTTCGATCCTGAAACAGGGGAGAGCTACACTCCGTATGTCATAGAGACTTCCATCGGAGTGGACAGAATGGTGCTGGCTGTACTTTCGCATTCGCTGAAGGAAGAGACTCTGGAAAACGGGGAGAAAAGGACTGTGCTGAGCATTCCTGCCCCGCTGGCTCCGGTGAAGGTAGCAGTGCTTCCGCTTCTGAAGAAAGACGGGCTGCCTGAGCTTGCCCAGACGATCATGGATGAGCTGAAATATGATTTCAACTGCCAGTATGACGAGAAGGACAGCATCGGAAAGAGATACCGCCGTCAGGATGCCATAGGTACTCCGTTCTGCGTCACGGTCGATCATGATTCACTGAACGACCACTGCGTGACTATCCGTCACCGCGATACCATGGCCCAGGAAAGGGTGAAGATCGAAGACCTGCACAGGATCATAAACGATCAGGTAAGCATGTCCTCGCTTCTGAAGAAACTGAAATAACCGGAAATTTCCATAAGAACATAAGGGACTGGTTAAAAATGAAAAACCAGTCCTTTTTTTGCAATTGGTATCTCCCTTTTTCTTCAATATGCTGTCAGAGGGTGAACACCGCAAGATGCCTACATTTTGAAAATCGTGCAATGAAAAAGTCTGTCCTGCATATAATTTTCCCTGTATTGTTTATAGCTGCCGCGGCAGTATCATGCTCTGATCGCACTACTCTTATGCAGCTGGAATCCGTGGCAGCGTATGTCGGTGAGGAACCTGCGCAGGCGCTGTCTGAGCTGGATTCACTGCATACAGGCAATATAGGCATGCATATAGGAATTTCTTACAATTTCTGAAAATCATGACGTCCCGGACCGGGAAATCAAGGAATCCGTTCAACCTGCAAGTGAATCTTCCTTTCCAGTCCGGGATATTCCTTTTAAGGAATTCACGAGATTTTGTTCCGGACTGATTCCGGGAGAGGGCGGATTAGAAATGTTAAGGAAATAATAATAAATTATTAAAAATTTTTTGCGTATTTTTGCCGGAGCTTTGCAATCGCAACTATAACCGCCATTATATGCAAATATTTCTTCAAATCTTTACCCTTCTGGGTGCTCTGGGAATGTTCCTCTACGGAATGACTCTCATGAGCGAAGGTCTTCAGAAGGCTGCGGGAGACAGGCTGAGGTCATTTTTGGCTTCCATGACATCCACTCCGCTGAAACAGGTGCTTACAGGACTCGGGATCACGGCTGTCATACAGTCTTCAAGCGCGACTACGGTGATGGTAGTCAGCTTCGTGAACGCAGGACTGCTTTCACTCGCCAATGCCATCGGTGTGATAATGGGTGCCAATATAGGTACTACGGTCACTGCCTGGCTCATTTCCATTCTCGGTTTCACAGTAGACATAGCCTCGCTCTCCATCCCTCTGATGGCCGTAGGTTTCGTCTTCTTCGTGGCCAAGAAAAGCAAGAACAAGAGTATCGGAGAATTCATCATCGGTTTCGCACTCCTTTTCCTCGGTCTGAATTTCCTGAAGAATTCGGTGCCTGACCTGAACCAGTCTCCGGAAGTGCTTTCATTCCTGCAGCACTGGTCCGGCTTCGGCTACGGCTCCGTACTGATATTCGTACTCATAGGAACATTGCTGACCATCGTCCTCCAGTCTTCAAGTGCTACGATGGCATTGACTTTGGTCATGGTAAATGCCGGCTGGATTCCGTTCGATATAGCGACGGCGATGGTGCTGGGCGAGAATATAGGAACGACGATCACCGCAAACATTGCGGCAGCAGTGGCGAATGTGTCGGCCAAGCGTGCGGCGAGGGCGCATACGGTATTCAACGTCTTCGGTGTCATCTGGGTGCTGATACTGTACAGACCGTTCCTGAAACTGATAGGGATAATAGTCGAAGCTATGGGATATCCGAATCCGATGACATCAAGTTTTGCTGATGCGGAGCAAGGATCAGCTGAATATATGGCTCTGCAGACATCTGCCCTTTACGGTGTATCCATGCTGCACACACTGTTCAACACCATCAACACCTGCATCCTGATATGGTTCGTGCCTGTCATAGAGAAGCTCGTGACATGGATGGTGAAGAATCCTGAGGGAGACGAAGAGACATTCAGACTCAGATTCATACAGGGCGGACCTCTCAGCACCGCCGAACTTTCCCTGGATGAGGCCAAGCAGGAAATCGTGCATTTCGCAGAGGTATGCCACAAGGGCTTCGGCTATGTACGGCAGGCCATAAACGAAACAGACAAGGACAAGTTCGAGGAACTGGACCAGAAGCTCGTCAAATATGAGGAGATCACAGACAGGATAGAGTTCGAGATAGCTTCATACCTGAACGAAGTGTCCAAGTCCGAAATCAGCGAGGAGTCAGGCGCCCGTATCAAGGCCATGTACAAGATCATAGGTGAAATGGAGAGTCTCGGTGATTCGGGAGAAGCCATAGCGAGGATGCTGCAGCGTAAGAATGTCCATGGCAAGACATTTGATGAGGCCATGCTCCGACGGCTGAACAAGATGATGGATCTGGTCGAGAATGCTTATCAGGCCATGATAGAGAACCTGAAGAAGCGCTATGCCGACCTGACTGACATCTCGAACGCCACGGATTCCGAAATCCAGATCAACGAATACAGGAACGCGCTCAGAGAGGAGCATATAGTGAATCTCGAAAGCAACAGCTACAACTATCAGACAGGCGTGTTCTACATGGATATCGTATCCGAGCTTGAGAAGATGGGCGATTTCATCATCAACATTTCACAGGCAGAACTGTCCGTCGCCAGCGAAAAATGAAAAAAGGACTGATTTTTTCCATTATTGTCCTGACCTCTGTCTCGTGCGGACAGAGGCAGGACAATGCTTTTGAACCTAGACCGTTTCCGCAGGTTTCCGTCCCGTCGATGATGACTGACGGTCAGGAGGCCGCATCGTTTATGGCAGAATATTACTGGGATGAATTTACTGATTCAGGAGAACTCTATCCATGTGACAGCGTTCTGGTAAACGGTGTGAAGAAAGGTGAACTGGAACAGGCGTATGCGAACTGGCTTGCCATTCTGGACATGGTCCCTCATGCAGAGGCTGTGTCGGCTGTGGAAAGGCTTTTTTCAAGAATATCAGCCATGGAGGGCAAAGATACGTCTTCCACTGTTTTCGAAGTCATTTCGGACATGACGGGCAAGTATCTGTACGATCCGAATTCCCCGTTCAGGAACGAGGATTTTTATCTGCCTTTCGTGAAAGGGCTTTCACAGAGTGCTTTCGTTTCTGAAGAGATGAAACCCGGATATGAATACGACGCGCAGATGTGCGCTCTGAACCAGGTGGGGACGAAGGCTGCCGATTTCGTGTTCTGTGACAGGAACGGCAGGAGATATTCACTGTATGGCATACGGGCCGACCATGTCATTCTTTTTTTCAGCAATCCCGGATGTACGGCGTGCAAGCAGATCATAGACGAACTGAATTCCAGTCCGCGCGTGTCGCAGATGCTTTCTGACGGCAGTCTGGCTGTCCTGAATATCTATATCGACTCGGACCTGGCAGAATGGCGAAAATACATGCCTATATATCCTGACAGCTGGTACAACGGCTATGACCCCGATTTCGTCATCCGGACGGATGTGCTGTATAATGTCAGGGCTATCCCGTCCCTTTATCTTCTGGATCGCGACAAGACCGTCCTGATGAAAGACGTTCCGCAGGAGAAACTGTTCTATTGGCTTCAGAATATTCCTTCATGATACCGTTTTGTCCGGTTTCTACAGGAAGATTGTCATATATGCTGGAAGATACAGCACATCCCCTTCTTTGCGCAGGTCTTTCGTATAGATCAGATACTTGTTCTTTTACACGAATCTCAAAATGTTTTCACCGAAAAGTTCCGTCAGTTTCATGTTAATTTTATAAATTTGTTGGTTCGGAGAACCAATAAGTTTGTAGAAAATGAAAATAGAAAAGAAAGTCTGGGGTACGGCCCCTTGCGGAAAGGAAATCCATAAATATACCATCACAAATGCTTCCGGAGCATATGTGGAACTGTCGGAAGTCGGTGCGGGAATAGTCTCTGTCGTGGTGCCTGACAGGGAAGGACATCTTTCGGATGTGGCATTGGGCTATAAGGATGCCCTCAGTTATTTCGGAGACGGTCCGTGCATGGGCAAGGTGCCGGGACGTTTTGCGAACAGGATAGCGAAGGGTCATTTCACTCTGGACGGAAAAGAGTATGAACTGCCGGTGAACAACGGTCCCAATCATCTCCACGGAGGACCGGAAGGTTTCCAGAATCAGGTATGGGAAAGCCGGGAGAAGGACGGTGGCGTGGAGTTCATGTACTATTCACAGGACGGAGAGATGGGGTATCCAGGAGCATTGAAAGCTGTAGCCAGATATGAATGGTCTGAGGAAAACGAACTGACTCTCATCCTCACTGCAGAGTCGGATGCCCCGACAGTGGTGAATCTTACCAATCATGCGTATTTCAATCTGAACGGGGAAGGCAACGGAGACATCCTCGGTCATGAGCTTCTGCTCAATGCTTCCGAATATCTTCCTACGGATGACACCCTGATACCTCTCGGGAACAGTGAGGACGTGGCTGGTTCTCCTATGGATTTCGTGAATCCGAAACCTATAGGCAGGGATATCAATGAAGATTTTCCTGCCCTGAAGTACGGTAAAGGTTACGACAACTGCTGGGTCATAGACGGCAGTCCCGAAGAGTCCGTCCGGTTCGCTGCCGAGCTTTATGCTCCTGAAAGCGGCAGGGTCCTTCAGGTCTATACTACCCAGCCGGGAGTGCAGGTCTATACAGGGAACTGGCTGGACGGCTGTCCTGAGGGAAAATGCGGAAGAAGCTACAGGGACTATGAAGGCGTTGCCATAGAGTGCCAGAGATTCCCGGATACTCCGAACAAGCCTGACTATCCTTCCGCAGTCCTGCGTCCGGGAGAATCCTATCGTGAAGCCATAGTCTTCTCTTTCGGGGTCCGCAAATAAAGGTCCGGTATCTGTTTGTCAAAACGAGTCTTTATGAAACAGTATCTTGATCTTCTGAGATATATCAGGGAGAACGGCACGATGAAGCATGACCGTACCGGGGTGGGTACGCAGAGTATTTTCGGCTATCAGATGCGCTTCGACCTGAGCCGTGGGTTTCCTCTGCTCACGACTAAGAAAGTGCATCTCAAATCCATTATATACGAACTCCTGTGGTTTATTTCGGGTGATACGAACATTAAATATCTGAAAGATCACGGCGTATCCATCTGGGATGAATGGGCAGATGAAAACGGAGACCTCGGCCCGGTATACGGACATCAGTGGCGTAGCTGGCCGACTCCTGACGGAGGTACCATAGACCAGCTTTCGAACGTGATAGAGACCCTGAAGCATAATCCTGATTCCCGTCGTATGATAGTGTCGGCGTGGAATGTGGCAGAGGTCGACAGGATGGCTCTTCCACCATGCCATACCATGTTCCAGTTCTATGTGGCTGAAGGCAGGCTTTCCTGCCAGCTTTACCAGCGCAGCGCCGATGTGTTTCTCGGAGTGCCTTTCAATATCGCATCATACGCTTTGCTGACCATGATGATAGCCCAGGTATGCGGATATGAGCCTGGTGAATTCATCCATACGACCGGCGATACCCATATTTACAAGAATCATTTCGATCAGGTGGCTCTTCAGCTTTCACGCGAGCCGCGTCCTCTGCCTGTGATGAAGATAAATCCGGAGAAGAAGGATATTTTCTCGTTTGAATATGAGGATTTCGAATTGGAGGGGTATGAGCCGTGGCCTGCCATCAAAGCACCTGTCGCCGTATAGCCGGTGCGTGATAACGGTCACATTGCGGCGTTGCCATCGGGATTCGGACTAAGTCATTTACGGGAGTAAACGGCCACATTTAATTAACATGAGTTCGATGAAAAGAGCGTAGTGAATTTCAGAGAACTACTTCTGTAGAGGATTCGTGGAACGAATCCGTAGGCAAGTTCTCCCCTACGAGAGGGGAGAATTTAAGAGGGGTGACATGTAAGAGGAAAGAGATTTCGAAGAAATCGTAACGTCAGTCCGACGAAGTCTCTGGTACTGAGTAGAATAATTCGTCGAACTGACGTTAATTATGAAAAAGTATATTATAGCCGCGGTGGCGGATAACGGGGCCATAGGCAGGGAGAATGCCTTGCTTTGGCACATTTCAGGGGACATGAAGTATTTTCGGCAGGTTACGACCGGGAGCCCAGTCATTATGGGCAGGAAGACCTTCGAGTCCATCGGCAGGCGTCTGCCGAAACGGCGGAATATCGTCATTTCGCGGTCTGTCGGAAGCATTGAGGGTGTGGAGATCGCACGTTCCCTGGAGGAGGCGTTCGCATTGGCCGGAGGCTGTGACGGAGGCCTGACATTGTCCGGAAACGGGACACAGACATTGGCCGTAGGCCGGAATGAAAGCCGTATATTGGACGGAAGTCCTGAAAAATGTTTCGTGATAGGAGGCGGCGAGATCTACCGGCAGGCGATGGCGGTGGCGGACGGACTGTATGTGACGGAGGTGCATTGCGAGGTGCCGGATGCGGACACTTTTTTCCCGGAGATTTCTTCTGAAGTCTGGAAGGAGGTGTCGCGGTCGGAACGTATGAAGGATGAGGAGTCAGGGCTGGAATATGAGTTCATGGTGTATGAGAGAATCTGAAATATAAAACGAATCAGACATGGAAAGGGAAAATTTCGGAAACCGTTTCGGGGTTCTGGTGGCTATGGCCGGTTCTGCCATAGGACTTGGGAATCTGTGGAGATTCCCTTATCTGGTAGGTTCTTATGGCGGGGCTGCGTTCATTTTCGTGTACATTTTCTGCGTGTTCCTGCTTTGCCTGCCGATTTTCATATCGGAGGTGACGGTGGGGCGCAGAAGCCATTCGAACGCATTCGGTGCCTTCAAGAAACTGGCTCCAGGGACGAAATGGAAGTGGCTCGGGGCAGTGTCTGTGGTGACTCCTGTCATCGTAGTGTCTTACTATAGCGTGGTAGGCGGATGGTCTGTGGAGTATTTCCTGAAGGCAGTGACTCTGGAGTTCACTACGGGGATGTCCCAGTCGGAGATGGGAATGATGTTCGGCAAGTTCATTTCATCCGTGTGGTCACCGCTGATAGGGCATACCATTTTCCTGCTGCTGACTGCTTTCATCGTCATTTCAGGGGTGAAGAGCGGAATAGAGAAGTTCGGAAAGATCATGATGCCGCTGCTGTTCGTGCTGATCATCGTCATCGCTGTCCGTGCTGCTACTCTGCCGGGAGCCGGAGAGGGACTGAAATATCTTTTCCAGCCTGATTTCTCGAAGATAGATGCGTCAGTGTGTGCAGCCGCTCTCGGACAGGCGTTTTTCTCCCTGTCGCTCGGGGTGGGCACCATACTGACTTACGGGTCATATGTGAAGAAGGATGAAAACATCATCGCTTCATCGACTTATACCGCTTCGGCGGACTTTATTTTCGCCCTGCTTGCGAGCTGTGCCATCATGCCTGCCGTTTTCGCTTTCGGCCTGAATCCGCAGGAGGGGCCGGGCCTGGTGTTCGAGACTCTGCCTTTTATTTTCTCGAATATGCCTCTGGGGTGGCTGGTGGCCATACTGTTTTTCCTGGCGTTGATAGTGGCTGCCCTGACTTCGTCCATATCGCTGTATGAGGTGGGGGTGGCTTATCTGGTAGAGGAGAAGAAGTATTCCCGTCGCGGTGCATCCATCCTTATTTTCGTCATAGCATGGGTGCTGGGCTGTCTGTGCTCCCTGTCGTTCGGACCGCTTGCCGACCTGAAGATTTTCGGGCAGACCATATTCAATCTGTTCGACAAGGTGTCGGCGAACATCCTGATGCCTGTGGGAGGCCTGCTTCTGGTCATCTTCGTGGGCTGGGTGATGAAGAGGGCGGATGTGATAGACGAGATGACGAACGGAGGCCGGCTGAAGGGAAATCTGTGGATTTCAGGTTTCGTTTATTTTCTGATCCGCTACATCTGCCCGCTGGCTGTCGTTGCCGTATTTCTGTCGGCGCTGATATTTTAGACTTTTTCTGCCGATCATGATCATGCAGGAGCGGTTTGGTTTCCGGCCTGCAGGACGAAAACATCTAATTCTTGCCGGTATCGGCAAGAAAATGCTTATCTTTACGGAAAATCTGATGATTTTATGCCGGAAACAAAAGAATTTGTCTCAGTACGTGAATATGCGGAAGCTCATGGGATTTCCGAACGTACAGTCCGAAATTATTGCGCTCTTGGCAAGATACCCGGAGTGTATTTGACGGGCAAGACATGGAATATCCCTGCGGATGCCTCCATTCCATCGCGCAAGAATGCGAAGCAACGGATTTCTCCGCTTTTATATGCATTGCGCGAGCAGAAAGAAAGAAAAATAAAGGGCGGGATATATCATCGGACTCAGGTTGACCTGACATATAATTCGAATCATATCGAGGGCAGTCGTCTGACCAGGGAGCAGACACGCTATATTTTCGAGACGAATATGATAGGGATAACGGATGCGGCGGTCAATGTCGATGATATTATCGAAACCACGAATCATTTCAGGTGTATAGATTTTATTATAGACCATGCATGTGAACCATTATCTGAAAGTATGATAAAGCAGCTGCACAGGCTGCTCAAATCAGGCACGTCAGATGCCTCCAGATCATGGTTTGCAGTGGGGGATTACAAGCGGTTGCCCAATGAAGTAGGAGGAATCGAAACTGTCAGACCGCATAAGACAGGTGCAGCAGTCAGGGCTTTGCTTAAGGAATACAAGGCCAGACAGGCAGTGACTTTTGAAGATATTCTGGACTTTCACCAACGGTTTGAGGCTATTCATCCGTTCCAGGACGGGAACGGACGTGTCGGAAGACTTATAATGTTCAAGGAATGTCTTAAGAACCGCATGGTGCCGTTCATAATTACTGACGACTTGAAGATGTTCTATTACCGTGGTTTGCGTGAATGGAAATATACTCCAGGCTATCTGACGGATACATGTCTTACAGCTCAGGACAGCTATAAGGCATTATTGGACTATTTCAGGATACAATATTGAATAATATTTCCAGTTTCATGCCGTTCTTTTCATCGAACTCACGTTAATTTATGCGCCGGCCTGCAGGACGATGCTGTCATAGAGGTTCCGGCAGGCGTCTTCGAGGAGGTCGAGTACCAGTTCGAATCCGTCCGCTCCCATATAGTACGGGTCAGGCACATAGTCAAGGGACTGTCCGCTGAAATATGCGGACATTTTCCTTATCTTCCTGGATGCCTCCACTGACGGGGCCATGTGCATGAGGTCTGTGAAGTTCGAGTCGTCCATCGCTATGATGAGGTCGAAGTCGAAGAAGTCGCCCATCTCCACAGGCCTGGCCCGGTGTGTGAGTTCATATCCTCTGCTTGCCGCAGCCCTGCGCATTCTCCTGTCAGGCAGGTCGCCTCTGTGTCCGGAATATGTACCTGCGGAGTCTATGACGAAGTCATCGCCGGCATCGTTTCTTTCCACTATGGTCCTGAATATCCCTTCCGCCGCCGGAGAGCGGCAAATGTTTCCCAAACAGACGAAGAGTATCTTGTGTTTTTTGCTGGTATTCATATAGTTGCTTATTGAAATCGAAAGCTGTTGATCTTGATTATTGTGTTATGAAGACTCTCCAATTACCTTCCTTTTCCCCGCGTTCCACGTATTTATTTGAAATCAGTTTGTCCAAGAGCTTCTGTATGGCTGTCACACTGATTCCTGTCACATCTTTCATGTCTGCGAGCGTCAATGTCGGCTGTGTCCTCATGGCATTCAGTATCCTGGTGTAGTTGGGCGTCCGGAAAACAATCCGCTCACCGTCGTACCACCAGACATTGTCATTTTTTTCGCTTAGAAACAGTACGTCATTGTACACTTCTGTAGCTACCAGATCATTGAAGTATTTCAGAAAAGGACGTATGTCGCGGATGCCGGCATTTGCACCGTCCGCCGGTACAGGACCGACTTCAAGGTCTGTCTGATGCAAGGCTTCCAGATATTCGTTCTTTCTACGGCTGCGGACTACAATCATCGGATAGCCATGGCGTGTCAGGATATAGTTCACCATCAGCCTTGCAATGCGGCCGTTGCCGTCCTCGAATGGATGGATACGGATATAGCGGTAATGAAAAAGTGCTGCAAGCTCTACCGGAGAAAGTCTGCCTTCCTGTTCAACTGTATTATACCAGTCTACCAGATCTCCCATCATGCCCGGAGTTTCCTCCGGAGATGCGTATTCAAATCTGTCGCCATATCGCGTGATGACACTGTTCGGGCGTGTCTTGTACTGCCCTGCATGAATCACGTAACTTGTCTGCATACCTCCAGGTAAATTATGGTATATTGTATAATTTTCTCTCAGTATGGTTTTATGCAGTGTCCGGATAAAATTCTGTGTCAGCGGTATTCCTTTCAAGGAAGCTTCTTCCTCCATCATCCGCAGTCCGACATTGCTTGCCGTCATTTCCTGTACGTCACGCACATCCGCCTCTCCGATTACCTTGCCGAAAAGCAGCAGTATTTCCGTCTGGCCGTAAGTCAATGTATTGCCTTCAATATGGTTACTGTTGAAATTGAAATCCACAGTGAAACGTCTGCTCAGCCTTTCCCTGTCTTTGGCAGACAGAGGTTGCAAGGCCTGCCATGCGGCCAACGCTTTTTTTATATTAAGGTATTTCATGAGCATTTACGGGTGTTTGTCCGGTCATTATCGGTCAAATATAGAAAAATTTCGCCAAAAAGGTTATACTGTTACAACCTTTTTGGCCGCTATTCCTTCCGGCGGACAGCAACGAGACCTGCACCGGAAAGAACCAGCAGCAGATACAATGCTATGGAGGACGCCCTGGAGATGGCGGCACCTGTCCTGTAGGACTGAGGTTCGAACCGCATCACGATTTCATGCTCTCCGGCAGGGATGAATGCTCCGCGCAGAATCCAGTCGGCCCTGAAAAGTTCTGCAGGCTTTCCGTCTATGGTGAGATTCCACCCTTTCGGGTAATATATTTCGCTGAATATCACCGCTTGTTCCGAGTGCAGACGGCTGCGGTATTTCAGCTCGTTCGGTTCGTATGAAGTCATCCATACTGAATCTGCCGGCGCTATGTCATACTGCGCCAGCCTGCCGAGTGAATCCAGGCGTTCCCGTGCCCATTCGAAATCATCTCCTATCACGGCCTCGCTGCGAAGGTCGGCTGAATCCAGAAGCGCTATTTCTTCATCCGGAGAAGATGCGTGTAAAGCCGAACCAACTATCCAGCAGTTACCGAAAGCCTGATGATTTTCTATAGGCGGATATTCCCCTCCGATGATGATGTATTTGTCGTTCAGCATTGAAAGCACAGGAATCTCCGGCAGTCCGGCTTCTACATCCTGGACCGTTGCGGAAGAGTTTATAGTGCGGATGATGCTGTTTATCTCTCCCGACAGATGATGTTCTATCAGATCCTGATATCTCTGAAGCTTCGCAGGGCTATAGCCTCCGATCGACTTGTGCCAGTAGCTGGCGTGTGAATCGTTGAACGTGTTCACGCTCAGATCCAGCACCCTGTAGTCTGGAGAAGGGTCTTCCAGTATCATTTCATCTGCAGGACGTGCGGTGAACTGTGACGAGAAGTCCCTGCGGCTTACGAAATGGTCGCTGTTCAGATATCTCTTGTCCACACCCCAGAGATCCAGCAGTACGAGGGCGGCCATGGCGAGTCCGGCTATGGTGAAGGATTTGCCCTGTGAGGAGTTCCCGTCAGCACTCCTGAGATTCCAGCATATAAGGGCGAAAGCCAGGGTCACGAACACCAGGCTCCTGCAAGCATCTTTCACCAGCATGGCCTTTCTGTCAGCCTGCAGTGCATCTGCCAGAATATCCTGCATTCCCGCATCGGAAGCCCCTGAAAACGAACCTGCCAGAGACGGGAAGATGGCGAAAAGCAGACAGAATCCGCCCGTGATGCCGTATGCAGCCAGAGCCGCCTTACGTACACTGCGTGATCCTTTTTCCGTCTTCCATATCCTGTCGAGCGCCATGAATCCGAGCAGAGGTACAGTCACCTGGAGGATGACCAGAGCCATGGAGACTGTCCTGAATTTGTTGTACAGCGGCACGGCATCGAACCAGAGTTTCGTGAACCACATGAAATGGCTGCCCCATGCCAGCAGGATAGCCAGAACAGTACAGATCGCGAGCCACCATTTGTCACGTCCCTTCACTACGAAAAGCCCGAGGATGAACAGGAATACGGATATGGCTCCCATGTACATCGGCCCTGCTGTGAAAGGTTGCGGACCCCAGTACAGCGGCAGATATTTCATGGTTTCATCTACATCCGGCTGCTGTGCGCGTACGAGAAGGTCGCGGACCTCAGAATTCCTGAGTTTCGGGTCTCCGGAGGATGAGCCTCCGTTGAAGTTGGGAATCAGCAGGTTGGGAGTTTCCGAGATGCCGTATGACCATGCCGTGGCGTAATCCAGATCCAGCCCTTCGTTCTCTTCTCCATCAGCCTGACCGAGTTCCGAACCGCCGCGCATGGAATATTCCGCGTATTCGTAAGTCGGCAGCAGTTTGTTCATATTTGTCGCTATTCCGAGCCCTCCGATGACCAGAAGCAACGCCGATGCCGTGAAAAATCCGGCCAGAGCCTTTTTTCTGTCCGTTCCGGACAATATTTTCACAAACACGGCTATCACGTACACCAGAATGACTATCGCCAGATAATACGAAATCTGAGGATGGTTCGCCTTGATCTGGAAACTGAGGGCGAAGGCGAACAATACCGCTCCGAGGCATGTCTGTAAAAGCCTTTTCCTGGTCTTTTCGGACAATGCCAGTGCGGACCTGTAGGTATAGACCATCGCTGCGAGCACCCACGGCATATAGGCTATGGCCTGCATCTTTGTATTGTGTCCGACCTGGATGATCTGCATGTTGTAGGAACAGAAAGCTATCGCTATCGCCCCGCCTATTGCGAGCAGAGGCCTGATGCCGAAAGCGAGCATCAGAAGAAAGCCTCCGAGAAGACAGATGAAGATATAGGTCGCAGGTCTGGCTCCTGTGAGCAGGAAATCGTACAGCCAGGCTGTCCAGTCTCCTTTGAATATGCCGTACATGGAGATGGTCGGCATGCCTCCGAACATCGAATTCGTCCAGAAAGACGGGTCTTCAGGATGGTCCTCGTTGTATGTGATCACCTCGTTCGTCATGCCTGTCCAGCCTGAAATGTCTGACTGGTTCACTATCTTCCCTCCCAGCACTTCCGGGACGAATGCGTATGAAATCACTATGAACAGCAGGATGATTCCCGCTCCGTACAAAATGTTTTTCACCAAAGTATTTTTCATATATTCTTTGTCTTACTCTTGTCAGATTCTCTGTACACGGCTGTATTTACGATTATTGCTTTACGCAACGCCCTGTCCCGTCCTGCTCCAGCAGGCTTTCCATCAGGCGGGCCATGCGTCCTGTCAGTTCCTTGCGCGAATATCCGGATATGTCGGCATTTTCAGATTCCGGCTCATCGGACTTGAACTTTTCCCAGCAGTCATCCAGGAATTTCCTTATTTCTCCGTAGTCATCCCATTCCAGCATCACTCCGCTGTGTGTTTCCCTGATCACGTCCGCCATGGCACAGTCCGTCATTCCGATGGCCAGTATAGGGTGTCCCGAAGCCAGATATTCGAAAATCTTTCCTGTCAGTACGGCCTTGTATTCAGGCTCTTTCCGTTGAGGCAGCAGAAGGACTGACGCCCCCATCTGTTCCCGTGTGGCGACCTGATGGGTCTGGTATCCGAGATTCCGCAAGTTTTCAGCCAGGCCGTGCTCCATGACGGATTCCGTGATTTCCCTGTCGGTCTTGCCGACAAGTCTGATCCGTAGAAGTTTGCGGAATTCACTGTCTGTCCGGCACTTGTCTTCCAGAACCTTCCAAAGCGTCTCAGGGTTGCCGTCCGCAGCGAAAAGCCCGGTGTGTGTGATGTTGAAGAATCCGTCCGGTTCGATTATCTGCCTGAAATCGGACTCGTCGTATCCGTTCGTGATGCAGTGTACGGGAGTGGAAGTCATGGACTGGAACTCTTGCTGCAGGGGCTTGGTCACCGTGACTATGGCCGAGGCCGAGTCCAGCACCTGCCTTTCCAGAGCGATGTGCCGGCGCCTGGCCCATGATGTCAGATGCAGATGCTTGAAATAGAACATCCTGGTCCACGGATCCCTGAAATCCGCTATCCAGGGCAGTTTCGTGGCCTGAGCCACCTTCATGGCTATCAGATGCATCGAATGGGGCGGTCCGGTACTGACTATGATGTCCACCGGATGGTCTTTCAGATACCTCAGCAGATATTTGACTGACGGCCTCACCCAGAAACACCTCGGATCCGGGATGAAGAAGTTCCCGCGGATGAAAAGGGAGAGTTTCTGGAAAAGAGACTTCTTTCCTCCGCTTATCGGATTCACTTCGTCCTGCTTTTCCCCGGACTTTCCTGTCAGGGACCTGTATATCCTGTACGGTTCCGTTATTCTGGTTTTCAGGATTTCGGCCTCAGGCGGAATATCGTCCGCCAGAGTCTTGTCGACAGATGTCAGTTCGGGATTTTCAGGTGTGTAAATGACCGGCTGCCAGTCTTCTCCCGGCAGATATTTGGCGAATTTCACCCATCGCTGCACGCCTGACCCTCCGGCCGGCGGCCAATAATATGTTATGACCAGTACCCTTTTCATGAATTTATGTCGAGGCCGATTCTCTATCACATAAAATTAACGTCAGTTCGACGAATTATTCTACTCAGTACCAGAGACTTCGTCGAACTGACGTTACGATTTCTTCGAAATCTCCCTTCATTTTACGTGTCACCCCACCTAAATCCTCCCCTATCGAGGGGAGGACTTACCCACGGATTCGTTTTACGAATCCTCTA
>CALVDR010000010.1 GCA_944326365.1 uncultured Bacteroidales bacterium
GCTAAGATACAAATTTTATATTACATTGGCAATCAATTCGTTATAAAGTTTTATTCTTTTTACGACAGTCCCTATTTTAGCAACGAATTCACATGCCTTTGGAGAATTAACAGCAACATCGATACGCCTGAATAAGTCAGATGGTTAAAAGGCTCTTTATCACATAATTACACTTAATTCATCACTTAGCGCCATTTTTAAGTAATCCATTGAATTCTTCCGCAATATCGCTAACCGTCCCTGTTCTACAGCCTCATCATAATGAAATCTATTTTCATCCGGCATAGCATCATTAATTTGAAGTATCTGATCTTCTATCCCAAGATTATGCATTAGGCAAACCTGCCGACTATCACTAAAAGTCTTATCTTTTACTACGGTAAACACTGGCTTTCCATAATTAACGGCAAATGCTGTTCCATGGAAAGAAGTAGTAAGAACCATCTCAGCATCACGTACTAATGCAAGAAATTCTTCTGGTGATGCCCCTATTAAATATCGATTATATGGTATTCTCAAATGATGTGGAGGACGAGCCACGTGGACTAACTCATAACCAGTTTGCTTCTGAAAATAATCTGCTAATTTATCCACATATGGAAATGCATTAAAGGAATAGTTAAGAAAATAACAAAGTATATATTTCTTCTTAACAATTCGTTTTTTACACGCTATCACATTCCACTGGTCACGCGTAAGCAAAAGAGTGGGGTCAAGTACATTATAAACTTTTTTGTCGATAAGACTCTGAATAATCTTTATGCTCGACTGTTCGCGTACTGATATATATTGATAACGACTTAGAAAGGTGCGATAAGACTTGATTAATTCAACAGGCAACGCATCTACACCAATACTAGCCGCATAACTGATTTTTTTAGCATCATCTGGCGCAAAGTTTAACATGAATACCGGGTCTCCACCACAATAGCGAGGATTCCAGAGTTGATCACTACCTGTAATATACACATCATATTCAGGAACATTTTCAAGAAGTTCATCTGGTGAGTTATACTGATTTTTAGACAAATGTTGATATTTATTCACGAATTTATGTATTCCTTTGTGTTGACGAATCAATGCTGGGGCATAGAGCATTTTTATCCATAATGGCTCATTTGGTTGGGTATCGCATTTAACAGGATAACAATGTTTCTCATGATACTCGTTCGGAAAATTATAATCTATAATCTCTACATTGTTCCCCATATCCTCGCATACTTTCTGTAATGCAAATGCCTGAAATACCGAACCATAATTATTGATCTTGTGTATAGTAATGATTCCTATTGTTTTCATTTTATCATTTTTTCAACTGGTTCACCATCCTGCTACTACTTTATTTCATGACTTTATGACTTTGTTCTATATTGTTAATTCTCCTCTATATATTGCTTCCAACTTCTTTACATTAATAGTTATATCAAAATCATGATCTTGAAAAGCTTTTAAAGTTATTTCAAATGGTATATGGCTTTTGCTCATAGACATTGCTTTGTTGGCCCATGCTTCAGGAGACTCCTTAAGCGACATAAATTCAATAAGGCCCAAGCCAAGATCAATTTCACTAGTTACTGTATCGCTTGTAAGACAAGGTATTGAAGCGGCCTGCAATTCAATAGGGCCGAAAGGAAGACCTTCGTTTTTTGAAGGAAATATCCAACAATCAGAAAGATGGTACATATCAGCTATGTCCATTCTTGGACCAGATAATATTACGCAATTATTTAGATGATATTCATTTACCTTTGCCTTGACTTCATCAAATGAGCTATCAATATAGGGGAAATTGCCTCCCAGTATGAACTTCGCTTCAGGTTCTTTTTCATGAATAATCTTTGCTATCTCTAATATGAATAAGTGATTCTTATTATGGTCAAATCTCGTCATATTCATATAAACCTTACTATTTTCGGCAATTCCGAACTCTGCTTTCAATGCCCTTACTCTTTCGTAATTTATTGTTGCAAAGCGTCTAACATCAATACCATTTTTAAGGACAATAAACTGATTATTACCATACATTGCGTAACCAGCCTTTTCTCCACAAGCCAGCTGCACAGTAGCTGTATGGTTAATTATCCACCTTCGCAAGTAACACCAACATCGTTGTTTAAAGCTATTATAATTCAGATGATTAGTAGCGTGTGAATGTGAAATACGAACATGAACTCCTGCCCTCTTAGCCGCTAAAGTAATCCACGCACTAATAAGATTGCAATGAGCATGCACAACATAGTAACGTCCATTTTGAATATATTTTGTCAATTTATCAACAAAACCTACAATATTATTGGTTGCAATGTAGTTTTCTCTATCTAAATACACATTGCACCCCATAGCTTCAAACTGTGTTTTAAAAGGAGATTCAGTAATGCCGTAAGCGTAAATATCTATTTGAAATTCTGAGTGATTAATATAAGTTACATAGTTTTGGATACAAGCACGAATACCACCATATCCAAAACCATAAAGGACTTCGAGGACTCGTTTCATTTTTACCTAAATATCTGTATTTCTAATTTTGCATTGTTATATATTTTGTGATAAAAAGAAACATACTCCTTAAACATATCATGAGCGTTTTCATCTATCCACATAAATCTATTGAGATTAAATAAATAAGGAATAAGTTTTTTTTCACCTAATAATCTAAGTAGAATTTTAAACTGTTGATGACTATTCAATCGAAATATTATTCCTAATTCTCTTACTAATTTCTCCATTATTCTTAGCCGAAGAGTCTTAGTCCCTGACATAAAACTGGAGCCAAGGTTATTAGCTGGTCCTGGTTGATTTATTTTACGATCATTATGGCATTTTTCTGCATGCATAATTAACTCTTCTTTGTTTCCATATTCCATCTTCAGAGTTACGGACAAGATTACTCCTATTACTTCTTTACGTTTTAAAGCAGAACTTCTTCTGGAAAATCCTAGCTCTGAATTACTGAGGTTTTGAATAGAACCATCCGGTCGCATTATCTCGATAGATTCGACAATATCCTTTGCTTCACAACCGTAACACCCTGAATTACCAAAAACAGCAGCTGCAATTGTACCAGGAAGATCAATCAGCCCACTATAACCTTTTATACCGGCATATGTGAGTTCCTTAGAGATTTTTCTAACATGAACCCCTGGCTGGCACACAACTTTATTTGCTTGTATTTCATATTGCATGAGATATCTGGTGCTTATAGCTACTTCCATACTAAAGTTCGGGCCAAAATAACAATTTGATGTATGGCCGAATACAAACACGGGCTTACCGGACTGCTGAATATTGTCAACTGCATCTTTTAATTCTTCTTTAGTCTCAGGAAAATACAATATTCCTATTTTTCCCCCCCCATTTTTATATATTTTAGCATTTAACCAGCTAAATTGTCCTATACTTACATTTTTTTGTATCTTCATACCTTAGTATAATTATAGCGACTTGTTTATAAAATCAATAGATTTATCTCGCATTCGCTTTATATTATTGTCAACCGCATTCCAATTTATGGAAGATTCGCTCACATCAGATGTTTCTGAAAGCCTGTCTATCATATCTAACTCTGTAAGTAGATTGACCATTCTAGTACCACGTGTTTTATGTGGGATGGTTATGTATGGCACATGGAAGAGATTGGAAAAAACCGTCCCATGAAACGAGTCTGTCACAACAAAATCAGAATAAAAAAGAAGAGAAAGAAATTCTTCTGGACCAGCATCATTTATATTGATACAACCATGGTTATGTAATGGTACTCGATTGCCATTTACTTGTACTATTTGTAATCTTTTTTTTTCAGCTACCTGTTTTGCGATTTGAAATGTAAGTGGGTTATTTGTAAGATTATAAACAAAAACATAATTTTTATATTTCACATCGCTTATCAAATGCCTAAAAGCATCAACACCCGCAAGAATAGTGGGATCGGCGACAACAGTACTCTTCAAATTAAACTCTCTTGCCAATAATTCTTGAGCATTTTTTTCTCTTACAGAAACTACGTTGACATGTTCAAGTAATGCCTGCATTTCATTAATTTCTGACTTTGAAAAATTGTTTTTGCCAAAACTTGCAGCATAGGATACAACTTTAGGTCTACCTGTCATTTGAAATGCTCCGAAATAGACAGGATCACACCCATGTGTAATATTAGTATTCCAAATTTGATCGCTCCCACAAAAAAGATAATCACTATAAATATTTCTAAAATCACTAGCCTGACTTCCAGTTACTGATGACAATTGAAGACGCTTTTCGAATTCAGAGAAAGCCCGTTTCTTTGCAAGAAATGGTATAAGAGAGTATAATGACATTGTTATGGATCCTATTGAATAACAGTTTATGGTCTTATATTCATTTATCAGAGCTTCTGGACGATAGTCTAGAACTCGAACATCTTTAATTATAGTTTTTAAATACTCTTGCAATCCATAAGTCTGAAGAACTGCTCCATAATTTGGGACACAATGAAATGTGATAATATAAGCTATTTTATCGATCATGCTCTATTTTTTAATTTATATATAAGTTTAAATAATGCTGGATGTATAGAAGCCAATATAATATAAACCTTATGTTTGAAAGAGATCATCTTATTGAAGATGAGTTTCCGTAATGTTTTGCGAGCGAAATTACGTAACTTTATTTCTGCTGCATCAATAGCGCCCTGAGTCGAGTAGATGACTAACATGTGATAAATTATGAATACAGGAACATTATTTGCATCTTCAAAATAATTATTAAGGTGATTATATAATAGGTAGTTATTAACGCACGTTGGAATGGTTAAACTCGTCAACTTTCGGCTATTCAATTGAGAAACACTTGCGCTTCCCTTAACAGTACGATAATGGTAGTATGCTTTGTCTAAAATGCAGATATTCTTTACCTTGGTAAGACATCTAAAGTTATATTCCCAGTCTTCAAGATTATAAATATTCTCATTAAATAAAACGTCTTTCACACAATTCTTCTTCCATATAGTTAAGCAGGGTGAAGCAATAAAGCCAAAATGGAGATGTTTTTTTAAAATAACATTTGCCGGCAATACATCATCCGAATATACTGTAGTAGCTATTTGTAAAGTATCATCCTTATAATACTTACTGCATGAACATGCATCACTATTGTTTTCCTCAAGTCGTTGAATAATATCATTAACGTATGTTATATCCACCCAATCATCTCCATCGACAAACATAATATAATCTCCTTTGGCATGTTTGATGCCCATATTCCTGGCTGAACTTACTCCACCATTCGGTTTATGATACACTACAACGCGTGAATCTAAATTGGCAAACATGTCACAAACAATTGGCGAACCATCCGTAGAGCCATCATCAACTAGAATTACTTCTATATCATTATATGTCTGTGATAATACAGACTGGACACAAAATTCTATATAATCACTGACATTATAAACTGGGATAATTATAGATACTTTCATACAAATTAGCGATAGCGATTATTGATATTCCTATCACATTCACCTATTACAAATCCCCAATACATACAAAAAAAGAGAAAATGAGTAGGATAAATAATTAGATGGGCAAAAGCGCTTAATATAAATGTAATAAACATTGTTGACAAAAAGACAGGAGCATAATTAGGGTTATAGTATTTCAATTTTTTATAGTATTTGTAAAGACGGAAATAGAATACAATATATACTATCATTCCAATAATACCATAGTCAAAAGGTGTTTCTAGAAAATCTGTATGAGCACTTAACTCATACTCTGAATAGTGCACAACAGTATTGAACCCATGCCCAAATAACAAACTAATAATATCTGATTTCAAAAGCAAATCAAAAGTATACGCGTATACTTCATCTCTTCCTGAACCGCCATCCTCGCGAAGATTCCCTAGCCTCTCGAGCAATTGAATATCATTTGAACTAACATAGCTATTGAAAATTTGAAAGCCAATGAATCCAACAAGAATAAATCCTAATACATATTTTATTTTTGAGCCCAAACCTCTACTATTAATCCTCATCATTGAATATGCATATACCACAATTGCACCTGTAAAAGCTATAAAGCCTGCTCTTTTGGATGATAATACGACAGAAAAAAGAATAATGCAGACAAAAATCCACATGAGCCACTTGCGTTTTATCATAAGCGCAAATGGCATTAGCAACAAAGGGTAGTATGCAGTTGATCTAAGTGCTGTATCTTCTGGATTAAGTACGAAATAAGCGCGTACAGCCATAAATAATACATAATACACAGGAATAGTTAAAGCTATCCACCTCGAATTATATAACGTATCCTGATTTTTATAGCCTATTTTATAGGCTAAAACCAATACTGATATCCACATTATAGAATCTCCTACATTTCTCACAGATTCAGGAGTAGGTGGATTTAAAATAAAATTGAATGCAAACGTACTCAATAAAATAATGATTGCCATTATAATGAGTGTTCTAACTACCTCATTCCTTATTAACCACTTAATATTAATAATCAATGTAACAATTCCAATAATAGTAATTATAAGACGAAGCCAATCTTTGTATGGCAAGCCATCACCAAAAACTCCCAGCATTGTTCCTACTGCTATATACATGAGGGGTATATATAGCAACATTATATTTTTTATAGTCGATATATTATTTCGCATGATAAACTAATTGTTTGACTTTATTGAATATGTTCTTCCTTTCTTTCTTATCCAAGCCAATAATAGCTATGAATACAATAGCAAAAAACTCAGAGCATATTGTACCTATGATAAAACGTAATGCACATTCTTGATATGTAACTGAAATAATGTATGGAAGTACCATTGACAAAGCCGTTACAAGACACGCTCTACCAAATGTATTATATGTAAAATAGCTTAAAGATAGATCAGTCATTCTATGGAGCATAAAAACACGTACCCACAAGCTAAGGAATGAAAACAGTATAGTAGTAGCTTGAGCTATCGCTGGTGAAAACCCAAGATACAGCATTAGCCATGCAACAGGAAAATTTAATAAACAGAGAGACCCCACGATAATTTGGTAATTACGTATTTTACCTGTAGCTAACATTAAATATACAAGAGGCTGTGAAAATGCTTCAAGAAACGCAAAAATAATTATAATCTTTACAAATATGCTGGTTGCATTTGGGATTTCATGTAGCCATAAACGAAGAAGATAATCAGTCTCGGTAAGAATTGGAATACCAACAAGCAGCAAAAGGTAGAATGATAATCTACTACTATCACACACTAATTTATTTGTTTCCTGAGTTCTGCCAGCTGCCCAAGACTTAGTAATTTGCGGCTGAACCGCAGTATAGAAACTTCCCGAGAACTTATTTACCGCATTAAAGACTTGCATTGATATACCACGTGCTGCATTAATTACAGGGCCATTATAAATATTAAATAGCAAATTAATCCCCTGAGATCTTAAAACTCCTGATGTTACACCAATAAAGTTCCACCCAGCAAATTCTAACATCTTCTTCAAATGGAATATATCAAAAACCAACTTGCACCTTGTTTCTTCAAAATGTCGTCTGCAATAAACGCCATAAATAATTCTCACAACGAGTGAAACAATACACATAAGTAGAGCATACAGAATTAGAGAATCCAGCGGTAGACAATTTAAAAGCAAGGCAGCCCCTAATGTAGCAAAACCCTCGAAAATACCGATATAAGCAAATGCTGACATTCTTTCGTGAGCAATCAGTACTGCATTATAGGGAACACTCAATAAATTAATTACAAATGTTATTACTGAGAAATGAAAAACAAAGTAAGCAGCATTTTCTCTACCTTCAGGTATTGTCATCTTATTTGATAAGAACCATAAACCCACAGTCTCGAAGATAAGGATAAGTATGATTGATAAAAAAATCTGAATTATAACACCAGTTGAAAAAATGCATTTTAATTTTTCTAAATTATTCTCTCCTAAGGTATAGGTAATGTATCGGCTAATAGATGTTGATAGAGCCGTTGATACCATGGAAAACATTGAAATAAAACCTCCTACCGCATTATATACTCCATAATCTTCAACACCTAATGAGTGCAAAACAACTCTTGACGTATACAGATTTACTGCCATCAAGAGTAGCATACGAATATAAAGGTAGGCTGTATTCTTAGCTAGTCTATTGCCATTAATTGAATACCCAGGCATGTATATATTCTTCTTTTCGAATTAATAATATTTATAATCTCTATGTTTATATTTATAAAAATACCTATCTGCAGTTGTTCCTTTCTATTACTAAAAATCATGCTCCCAAATAAAACACTGCAGACTCTCCACTATATCTGGATGTTCTGGAAATCAGTCCGACAAACAGACTTTCAGAATTGTGTTCTATATAATTTCTATGTATTTCTACAAGTTCCGAGGAATTTATAATTTAATAAATGGTCAATATGTCCTCGAAATTAATCATGCTACTCTGAACAGATCTTCATGGTTTCTATTACGAAACTTAGTATTCATCAAAAAATCATCTTTTTTTTTAAAATACAAGTACAAGCAAGACGTCTCTTTTCAAGCATGTCCAGCCGACGCAAATTAATAATTGTCGGCTAAACTATTTGGCAGGAGCATTTAGAGACAATTTTAGACTATATAATTGGTTTGAATATATTTCTCAATTGATTGATCATCTCACCACCCACCTCTCACTATTCCTTGTCCGGCTGCTGAAATCCACTCCGATTTTATATACCTTTCGACTGTCAGCAGCAAACGGCAATGCATATTGTTTTTCTTCTATCTGAGCCATAGCCTCTTTTGCCGAACCGTCTGGGGCGGCTCAGAAAATAATACTGTCCGTCTGTTACCAACCGGTAAAGGATCTCAGTCTTGTCGACATAGTAATAGCCGTCCCGACGCAACTTCTCGAAATTCTGTATTCCTATAGGATATTTCTTCTGCATACTATCTGTCATGTTTACGCTTTCCTGTATTTCTGATTCCTGTCGTTCTGGTTGTCTGTTATTAGCATTTTCTCCGTTATTCCTATCCCGGCGACATACGAAGCTATTATTTGAGGTCCGAATTCCGTCGGGATACTGCTGACAAACTGATATGAAACATACTCATTGGTCCGCCAATTCAGCCTTGATATCGTTTACAATATAAGTATCAGACATGAGCTGGTAACCGTAACGTGGGTCATGTAACTGCTTGCCTACGGTAGTACTGTAAAACAGCAGCATAGCCCTTTTGACGGATATATTAAGTTCTTGCGAAAGTTGAATAATGATTCGCGTTATCTTTCTATATAGTATATAATCCTTCATGATTATCAAATCACTCCTTCCGATTTCACGAATGTGAGATATTTATCGATTATCTCCTGATTAAGTATACATACTTGATGACGGAGACTTTCCTTTATGAGCTTATCCATCGCCATTTCTGCAGTCATATAGCCATCGGTATACGCATCTACTGTAGCTATTACTCTATCATTCGCTATTCCACCCTCTATCCAGTCAAATCCAAGCCAAGGCTTCAGTTGTTTACGGCTGGCGGCTATAAAATCAAGCCATTCGATATTATATTCCGGAAAGAATTTTGTCTTATAAAGTCCTTCTACAAGAAATTTATTCATATCAAAAGCGTAAATATTGACAATAGCTTTTGGATGTCTCTTTCTGGATGCTTTGGCTTTTGCCCAAGTAGTTGCCTGTCTACGGTCATTGGTAAGATAAAAACCAGGACCGAAATCAAGATCAGAGCGTCCTACATTTGTAAGAGGTTCCCGAACTTCCACTGTCGCTCCGTGATAAAGAATGCTGTCGTCATTTATCATGCTCATAATTGTAGAGAGTTTCTATTATATCATCAGCGATGTATTCTGCACTTTGAGTATGAAGCGTATCGTAGTAGTTTATCAGATGAGAGTCTATAAGATCCTGTTTTTCAAGACGTTCTATAAGCTCAGATGGAGTAATACCCATTTTATGTGCTGCTGTTTCTATCGCTATGATACAATACTGCAATACATCGCTTTCGTATGTGCGTGGCAATCCTTCCATAAATATCGTTTTATCTGTTTTTCATCCTTTTCAGCACTCTGCGCACATGCAACTAGTCCACCACCCACCTGTCGATATTCCGCGTCAGGCTGCTGAAATTCACTCCGATTTTATATACCTTTCGGCTGTCAGCAGCAAACGGCAATGCATATTGTTTTTCTTCTATCTGTGCCATAGCCTCTTCGGCCGAACCGTCCAGTTTGAATTCCATGACATAAATATAGTCCGCAGTCTGGATGACGAGATCTATGCGGCCATTTGATGTCCTATATTCGACCTGCGTATAAAATCCGGCAAGTTTGAATACTATGTAAAGGACATTCTGATAATGACGCTCGATATCAAGCGCGAGGTCGTAATTGCATCCTGCAAGAAAACTTTTCAGACGCGCCATAAAGCCGTCAATGTTCCCTGATTTTATGTCGGAAACAAATTTTTTTATCTCAAAAGCGGATTTGGACTTGTCCACATCCGCATAGTACGGCATAAGGAATTTCATGAATCCTTCTTCGACTTCCTTGTTTGGAAAGCCTAACGTGAAAAGACCGAACTCCTGATCATAGCCTTTTATGGTCAGGTAGCCGCTCTGATAGATGACAGGAAGAGGATTGTTGTCCGTAAATATACTGTCAATCGTGTCAGAATCTGTCTCTACATGTTCGATTTCCTGAAGATCGTAATTACTGGTTTTCAGCAGTTCGGCCAGATACGTCGGTGTTCCTGTCTCGAACCAGTAACTTCCATATCTGGTTTTGGCGAAAGTATTCAACAGGCTGAACGGATTATAGATTCCGTATGATGTCCATGGGTTAAAATGATAGCCGTCATAGTTTTCTTTCAGCGTGATGCAGGCCTCGTCGTATGTCTGTCCATTGGCATCTGCCAGATTCTTGATATCTTCGCTGAAATTATCCTTGAGTTCGTTTTCGCTGATACCGCATATATCGGCATAGCGTTCATCCAAAGAAACATCCTGAAGATTGTTCAAGTCACTGAATACACTTACTTTCCCGAATTTTGTCACGCCTGTCAGCAAGGCAAACCGGATATAACCGTCCATTGTCTTAAGCACTCCATAGAACGCCTTCAGTATATTTCTGTAGTTTTCCTGCAGTTCCGGGTTATTTATCGTCTGCAGTAATGGCTTGTCATACTCGTCTACCAGAATTACGACCCTGCTGC
Source organism: uncultured Bacteroidales bacterium (assembly GCA_944326365.1). Taxonomy (GTDB): domain Bacteria; phylum Bacteroidota; class Bacteroidia; order Bacteroidales; family UBA932; genus Cryptobacteroides. The sequence goes on from CALVDR010000010.1 coordinate 11,215, forward strand.
CTGTTTTCTCATAAATGTTCCGGATCAGGCTTACAAACCTGTCATCTATCGTTTCATCAGTATATTCTTTTCCGTATACATTTTCATAAACGAGTAACTGTCTGTCTACAAGTCTTATCAAATCTGAGGATTCGTCAAATTTCTTTGCATTCAGATCCAGATGAATGACAGGATATTTCTTCCATTCTTTTACCAGGCCTTCGATAGCCAACCCTGTGAAAAGCTCCTTCTTTCCTTCAAAATAAGCTTCCAATGTGCTGATCAGAAGGCTCTTCCCGAACCGTCTGGGGCGGCTCAGAAAATAATACTGTCCGTCTGTTACCAACCGGTAAAGGATCTCAGTCTTGTCGACATAGTAATAGCCGTCCCGACGCAACTTTTCAAAATTCTGTATTCCTATAGGATATTTTTTCTGCATTTTCTCCGTTACTTTCTCCGTTAGTAAAGATAGCGCCGGCTCTGAATCTTCTGATGCATCACTCCCCTATCACCTTCATCAGGTATTGCCCGTAAGGGTTCTTGAGCATTGGGCCGGCGAGGGCCCGCATACGGTCGGCGGTGATCCAGCCTTTCGTGTAGGCTATTTCTTCGAGACAGGCGATTTTCAGGCCCTGCCGTTTCTCGATGACTTCGACATATGTACTGGCTTCCGCCAATGAATCATGAGTGCCTGTATCCAGCCATGCGAAACCTCTCTCAAGAGTCTGTACTTTCAGCTGGCGGTCTTCGAGAAAACGCTGGTTCACTGTAGTGATTTCCAGTTCCCCGCGGGCAGACGGCTTTATGTCTTTAGCGATACCGACTACCCTGTTCGGATAGAAATACAGTCCTACTACAGCGTAGTTCGACTTCGGATGCTCCGGTTTTTCTTCTATTGAAAGGCAGTTCCCTTCCGCATCGAATTCCGCGACACCGTATCTTTCCGGGTCGTTCACCCAATAGCCGAATACGGTGGCTTTTCCATCCTGCTCCGCCGAGTGTACGGCTTCGGACAGGAGTCTGTGGAATCCGCTGCCATGAAAGATGTTGTCACCCAGGACCAGACAGACGGCATCGTCTCCGATGAATTCCTCGCCTATGATGAAAGCCTGGGCCAGTCCGTCAGGAGATGGCTGCGCAGCATACTCGAATTTCACGCCGAAGTCGCTTCCGTCACCGAGAAGCCGTCTAAATCCAGGCAGGTCGGCAGGAGTCGAGATGACGAGTATCTCCCTGATATCGGACATCATGAGGACCGAGATAGGATAATATATCATCGGCTTGTCGAAGATAGGCAGCATCTGTTTGCTCACTCCCTTCGTGATGGGATAAAGCCGTGTACCCGAGCCTCCGGCCAATACGATTCCTTTCATGACACTTATATTGATTATAAATTCCTTTATTTTTCATTCCTGCAGTTCGTTCTGTCAGGCATGAGCATCAGGCGGATTGGTTTCACACCGTCATGAATTCACTCAGCTGTGCATGATGCTGACGTCATGCTCTACGGACCATCGGGAAATCATTTTATAGAGTTCTGTCGTTCTGAAATCTTCCAGAGCGTATGACCTGATCATAGCGGTCATGATCCGGGCTTCGTTGAAGCCGTCTGCCTGGGTATTTACCAGCATATACTGTAACAATCTTATTGTATCATGCCCTTGGCACACATCATATGACGATTCTTTATCAAGGTCCAATTCCTTTACAATCCCATTGAACTCATCTGCTGAAAAAGGTTCGTGACAATTTTCCAGGAAAAGTTTCACAAGAAAATTTTCCCATTCCGGAATTATCGAATGTGATGTCTCGTCCCACAGTCTGCTGACTTTCACTTTCCGTTTGAAATTGCACCCCAATGACCTGATATGATTGCAGATTCTCAGATATCCCATCTTCCTTAGTATCGGCTCCGCTTTCTTCCACACTACAGGAATGTTCACGTTCCATTTCTCAAGACCCGCCCTGACTGAAGGGGCCGAAAGCATCATCATTTCGATATCTCTCCTGTCTGTGACGAATATGGCTTCAGGGAAAACATGCTTTTCCGTTTCATATTTGGTATAGTCAGCATCCCGGATTCCGAATATCCGCCGGAAATCTTCCTCCGCGATGATTTCAGTCACGATAGATTCGACATATTCACAGCCCTTATGTCCGGATTCATTTGCCGAAGGCAGGATTCTGACATGGTCATCACGGAAAAATTTCTCATACACCCTGATATCATCCGTATCTTCGACCACTACCCAAACACTGCCAAGCCCTTTTTCTGTCCTCAGGCCTGCCTTGATGACAGATTTTGTATAAACCGGCTCCCTGCTGATGACAGTTTCTCTCAATGATTTCATTTTCACGCTTCCCTGTTCTTCTGCGACTGCTCATAAAGATCCACCGTCATATCCCACCTGCTGTCGAAAATCTGAGGGGAATGTGTCGCCACAATGCACTGTATCCTGGAGTGTCTTATCATCATGATCTTCTTTATGGCCTTAAGAAACTCAAGCTGCCATATCATATGGAAAGACATTTCCGGTTCGTCTATAAGCACCAACGAGTCATCCTGGGCTTTGAAGATAAGTTCATACGTCAGGATCAGGATATGCTGTTCCCCGGAAGAAAGCCTTTCTGGCAGTAAAATGGTTTTGTCATCATTCTTCATCCTGAATCTGTATCCATACCCAGGATGAATTTCCATATCTTTGTCAGCGAATCCGTAGTCAGTAATGGTATCACTGAAAGTCACCAGTTTTGCCACAAAATCTTCTGCATCAGCGAAAGCTCTCTCAATAGTTTCAATATATGTCTTCAGAAACGCGGAAGACCGGGAATTGTATTCGAAAACGGTAAAGTTGTCATGCAGAATCCCGAATTTCTTCAATACAGACGCATCTCTCAGGATGCATTCACGTCGAATATTATAATCATCCTGTGTTATCTCCCCATCACTGATACCGTTCGATGAAAAAAGCATGGACTGCAATGTCTCATTTATCTGATTGGATACGGCTGTCAGTCTACGACCCAAATCTTCAGCGTTATCATCGACTGCTGGAACGTCTTCTGACTGATACTTGTCCAAATCGGAAATCTTTCGGACCAATCTCTGGTCCTTTATGTAATAGCCGGACTTTGAATACAGGTACATTTTCAGTGATGGCTCGTTGCCTTCATCATTCCCATAAAGAAAGAAAGATATGCTCTGCTCAGTGCCATTCTGCAGAGTAACCTCCAACTTTTCCGGTATACGCATGGTATCATCGTCTGTTCCCTTCTGCGAATCATATGAATACACCTGACGGAATGTCATGGTTTCATCAGTAAAGCCGAATTCCATATAGTCGAACGGTACTGAGAAAAACTCGTGCAACTGTCCCGTATAAAGAGAATTTATAAGAGACAATATCGTGGTTTTCCCATATCCGTTCGGTCCTGTAATGAATTTCAGAGGCCAGCCTTCCTGATTCCGGAAATCAAGGTGATATGAATACAATCCGAACAAGGATCTGATTTCAAAATATTCCAGCATACATTATTTGTTATACAGGTGCTTCAGTTTTTCTTTCAGGTCTGCGTTGACAGTCATTTCTCTTTTTTTACGGATATTATCGTATCCTTCCGCTGTCACGGCAGCCATGTATGACGGATAGTCATCGCCTTTACTGGCATTGTTCAGGCAGTGGAGGGCCCTGAGATTTTCGATATTGTCATCTCCGCCAAGTCTTACAGGAAAGACATGATCTATCTCCCATCCGAAAACGTTTTCCCTGTTCCCGTATTTCTCCCACATGATCCATGCTCCGCAGGCATCCTTTCTGAACATGTTCTCATCCAGACCGGGCTCGGTTCTGGCTTTATCCCAGACCTGTCGCTTTATATCTTCTGAAAATGACATATAAAATACAAATATTGATATATCACCCACCGGCTTGTGCTATTCAAGATAATTTTTCGCGCAATCGGCATGATGTTCCTGCAGGACATGGATTCTCCTGCTGATGAAAATGTGCATCAGCGTCCAGAGGACGACATCGCCTGCCAGGATGATGTTTATGTTCACATGGCCTGCAAGGCATATATTCACCAGGAAGAATACCAAAGAGATGCCGATGATGATGTGCCGTGCCTGCCCTATGGTAAGCCCTATGGCCAGGAACTTGTGATGGATGTGGCATCTGTCCGGCTCGAACGGGCTTCTGTGGTGCAGTATCCTGTGACAGAAAAGCCTGACCACGTCCAGGACCGGAACTATGAGTATGGCGAACGCATAAATGAAGCCGAATTCCTCATCCGCACCAAGATCCACATGTTTTTCGGCGAAAGTGGCCGCCTTGATGGCAAACGCAGATACCATATAGCCCATAGTCAGCGAACCTGCATCTCCCATGAATATCTTAGTCCGCTTCTCGGAAGTCCCGTAGACGTTGTAGATATAGAACGGAAGCAGTACCCCGAGAGCCGCCACGGCCAGCACAGCATATCTGTACAGACCTGATTTGATGAAGAGTACGGCGAATACGGTGGTCATCAGTATGCACAGCCCTGATGCCAGTCCGTCGATGCCGTCTATAAGGTTGATGGCATTTATGATCAGGACTACAAGCACTATCGAGAACGGTATGCCTATGGCCGGATGTATCTGATAGATGCCGAGAAGACCGTGGAAATTGTCTATCCACAGACCTGATGCGCAGAGCAGGAAGGCTGCGATGATCTGTATAGGGAATTTGATACGGTATGACAGGCCGACCAGATCATCTGTCACACCTGTCATATACAGGAAAAGCGCACCTGCGGATCCGAAAAGAATTTCAGCCCTGGTAGTCTCCGGAAGCGGAATTTCTATCATGAATCCGAATGCCAGACATGCGGCTATCATGATGCCTGGAAGGAAAGTGGCTCCTCCCAGACGAGGCACCTGGCCGGTGTGGACCTTTCTGTAGTCAGGCACATCGAAAAGCTGTTTCTTGAATGCTATCCGGATGACTTCCGGGAGTGCTATCACAGTCAGCAGCACACACAGGAAAAATGTCATCGGCAGAACTGTCAGTACCAAATCCCAATTCATAGTCTCGAAAATTTCTCTTAAACCGTCTATCATAACACTACATTTTGTTTCATGGCATAGTCACGACTCAGGGTCACCCTGGTGTATATCCGGGCGGACTATTCTGTATGCTTCAGCGGCCTGAGCCGTCTTTTCTGCGCTATCCAGCAGCAAAATCGAACAGAGCATAGATATTTGATCTATCGTTTATCCTGATATTTTATTTTCATTTTCTCCTGTCACTATCTCCAGGTCCGAATCCGGGATGTAGCTGGTGGCTACGGCCAGCATCCCCGGAAGTTCCACCATCACACGCCTGGAGCGCTTCACCCTCACTACCGTTCCCTCGACTCCTGCGAAAGGCCCTGATTTCACTCTCACCTTCTGTCCTGCCCTCAGCTTCGAACTCACGTCGAGAAGGTAGACTATGTCCTCGTATCTGGCTTCGGACACCCGGATGAAATCCTCCATCGCCTTGTCAGGCACTACTGCAGGCAGTCTGGTGGCTCTCTCCCAGATGAAGCTCACATAAGTCTTCATCCCCTTTTCCCGGAATACAGTCTCCAGTTCAGCCCTTGCTCCCCTGACAAAACAGAGATTGTTTATAGCCGGGACTGTCTTCCTGACTTTCTCCCCGTTTCTGGTCTCTGTCTTCACCGTCATGGGGATGAAACATTCCAGCCCCTCCGACACGAGCATTTCCCTCACTTTCAGTTCTCTGGAGTACGTCACCCTCAAAGGATACCAGAGCAATGCGGGACTACCGGTATTCGTATTTGTACCCGTAGCCATAGCCGTACCTGCCGTATCCGTATCTTCCTTCCTTCTGCGCCACGCCGTTCAGCACCACAGACATTCTCGGGTATAACCCGCCCTTCGCGACTTCATCGACCATAGGAAGGGCTCTTTTGTCCATAAGCCCGGCCCTCATGACGAATATGGTCATGTCCGCCATCCTCGCTATGATGGAAGTATCGGCCACTATGTCCACAGGCGGACAGTCGAGAAAAACGTAGTCATATTTTCTTCTCAGCTGCAGCACCAGTTCCGCAAACCTGTCGGAAACCAGAAGTTCCGAAGGATTCGGAGGCAGTATGCCTGCCGGAATGACATCCAGATTCTCGGCGAACTTCACCGTGACTCTGTCTATGCTGCTTTCATTCCCGGACAGGTACATGGAGATACCTTCCCCTTTCAGTTTCAAGGTCTTGCTCATGGTCCCCTTCCTGAGGTCCAGATCCAGCAGCGCGATCCTCGTGCCCTTGATGGCAAGCGACGCCGCCAGATTCATGGAGACGAAAGTCTTTCCGCTCCCCGGATTGAAAGATGAAAACAGGATCACTTTCGTGTCATCTTTCTGGCCTGTCATGAAATCCAGGTTTGTCCTCATCATACGGAAAGCCTCGTTCATGACATCCCGCTTTCCCTTTTCCACCACTATGCCGGTTCCGCTCGCCTTCTGGAACTTTTTCCGTCTCAGTGCAGGAAGCAAGGCCCGCCACCTGCGTGCACCCGGCATGAGAGGTATTTCAGCAAGGAATGAGACCGAGAGCCTGCTTATATCTTCTCTGGAGCGTATCGTACAGTCAAGACTGTGAGCCAGGATAAGTATTCCCATCGGGAGGAAAGCACCCAAAATCAATGCAGCGGCCAGTACCAGAAGGGTGTTCGGGGATGACGGATGCGTGGAACCGTTCGGAGTCACGATGACTCTGGTGTTTCCCACATTCATCAGGGCCGCAATATCATTCTCCTCGCGTTTCTGCAGAAGATACAGATACAGTGACTGCTTCACCTGCTGCTGTCTTTCGATGGAAAGGAGGTCCATCTCCTGCCCGGAGCTGGATGCCATTCCCGAAAGTATCTTCGACTCTTCGTCCTTTATCTGCGAGGCCTGGAGTTCGAGAGTCCCCATGAGGTTCTCTATGGACGTGAGCACAGCCGACTTGATGGCATCGAGCGCGAGAGTCATATCCTCTATCAGAGGGTTGTCGGCACTGCTGTTCAGGATCAGTTTCTCCCTTTCGAGATATAATTCATTGTAGTCGGAAATCTGACTCTCTACACTCTGGTTCGAAAGCCCTGAATTCGAAGGAAGCAGCGAACGGTCATTCTTCGGGTCTGTCAGATAGTCCCTGATGAATCCGGCTATGGCCAGCTGGTTCGTCACTTCGAATTCTTTCGCAGAGTATTCTCCCAGTTCTTCCAGATATGCCTGGCCGAGGGCCTGTATGTCCGTAAGGTTGTTCTTTTCCTTGTAGTCCTTCAGGTCCGTCTCTATGCCGGAAAGTTCTCCCTCGATGATTTTCACCCTTTCGCTGATGAAGTCGGAGGTACTGCGTGCCGCCCTGTTCTTGTCCTGAATCCACTCTTCGTTATAGACATCTATCAAGGTATTGAGCACTCTCTCCGCCCTGGAGATGAAATGGTCGGTCATAGTCAGGGCGAGAACCGTGGAGTTCTTCCCGGTGACGGTCACCACCAGATTCGATGCATAGTATTTGGCTCTGGCCATGGGATATGCCCACGAAACGAGGATGTCCCTGTCCCAGTCCTCGAAATACGGTGTCGGGTCGAGCCGTATGGTTCCGGCAGGAGTCCTGACATTTTCACCCAGGCGGCCTTCCACCCGGACTTTCCTCACCTTGTCCGGCCCCACCTGGAAATTCTTCAGGAGAAAGGTGTCATCACCGGTGCGGACCATTCTGAAAGAAAAATATACGGGAGCCAGACTGTCCACGATGGTCATGGCTACAGGCGTGGAATCATACAGTGAGACCTTTCTGATTCCCTGATCTTCCGTGTATGCAGTTTCCAAGGCAAGTCTTCTGACGACTTTTTCCATCAGGTCGGGAGAGGCGAATGCCTCGGCTTCGTTGTTCGCATTCGAACTGAAAGAGTCCGAGCCCACACCGCCTGCCATCGTGATAAGGTCAGACATCACGTTCGACTGTACGTCTTCGTTGATGATGACTTTCGCTACCCTCACGTACTCCGGAGGCGTGACATACAGATAGAAGACGGCTATCATGATGCATACAGCCACTGACAGGACATACCACCATTTGTAGTCCCATATCAGATGCCAGATATCGGACAGGGTCATCGAACTTTCTTCGTTCTGCTGTACTGAGTTCAAATTTTCATTCATCTGATCCGGGACTTAGTTCAGGATATTCACTATCAGCACCGCCAGGGAAGTCAGGAACGAGCCTACGCTGACCCACAGGCTGACGGACTTGATATTGTTTTCGTTTATGGTAGACTGGCCGGCCCTGACCTTGTTCGGCTCCACATACACGATATCGTTCTGCTGGAGATAGTATGCCGGCGATTCGAAGATGGAAGCGGAGCGGAGGTCCACCTGGTAGATGATCCTTTCGTCACCCTGCTCACGGATGACGGAGACATTGTCCCTGCGCCCGAAGATGGTCAGGTCCTTGGCAAGACTCAGGGCCTGCAGAAGGGTGATTTTGTCACCTTCTATATTGTACGTCCCGGGAGAAGTCACCTCCCCCATCACGGAAATCTTGAAATTCATGAACTCCACGGTCACGACAGGGTCATTTATATAGTTCCCTTCGATGATCATGGACTTGATCTCGTTCGCGAGTTCCCATCTGGTAAGACCGGCAGCTTTCACCAGGCCCAGTACAGGGAAGTCGATATATCCGTCATTGTCCACTACATAGCCCAGAAGTCTCTGCGAACCCTGGCCGGAAACCACTTCCGACCCTGCCTGATAGGATATGACGGGAAGGTTGAATATAAGGGCCAGCTCCGGATTCCTGCTGGAGACCACGATGGATATCATGTCTTTCGGCTGGATGAGAATACCCTTGTTTATGGCGATTCTCTCCGCTTTGTCCGGCACTATATCCTGAAGGTAGTTTATCTTCCTGTAAGTGTTGCACGAGACTGCTGTCAAGGCCAGAGCCATGATAACGAGAACAAATCCGGCCTTAGCTTTCAGCGATATTTTGTCATTCATAACTTCCACATCCAAATTTTGACAAAAATACGTAATTAAATTTTGTTTGGCAATTAATCCTGGCTTTATTTTGCGAATAAAATAAATGGCATAACTTTGTACCCGGATGCCCCTGACCCGGATTCGGGGGGGGGGGAGAGATAAGCGAAATCTCGTTGATTTACAATTTTTTTTAGAAATTTCAATATGAAAAAGAAAGATATTGTCAGCCGCGAGGCTGAACGGCAGTTCCTGGCATTGCTCAGGGCAGGACTCTGGGGTGGCAAGGCCGACATGGCGTGTTTTCCGGAATCGGGGCTTCCCGACTGGAAAGGTATCCTTTATCTGGGCCGGTCACAGGCCGTGCTTCCACTGATATATGACGGGATGCTGACACTTCCGGAAGAGATGCGTCTTCATGGTCCGGCTCTGATGAGACTCATAGCATACGTGGACCGCATCGAGGGACTGAACAGAGAGCTGGATGAGGCGTCTGCGGAAATCTCTGCCAGGCTGGCGGCTGAGGGTATCAGGTCAGTGCTTCTGAAAGGTCAGGGACTGGCGGTGCTGTACCGCATTCCGGGGCACAGACAGTGCGGAGACATCGACCTGTATGTGGGTGAGGAGAATTACAGGAAGGCTGCGGATATCATCCGGAAGTGGCCTGATGCCGAAGAAGGTTCGGCGGAGAAGGAAAAACATGTCGGTTTCAGGTTCCACGGCATGGACCTGGAACTGCACAGACACGCCTTAAGTATGCCCGGGATAAGGATGGCGAAAAAATACAAGGCCTGGGAATACACGAAACTGATGGGCAGCGGACAGCGCATCAGGCTCGGAGAATCACTGAACGCGGTACCGGATTCCTCCGAAAATACAGGCGGAGTCCCGGACAGAAAGACCGTGCAGATCCCGTCTCCGCAGTTCGACGTTTTCTACACGTTCTGCCATGCGTTTTTCCATTTCATGATCAGCGGACTCGGACTCCGGCAGCTCTGCGATGTAGTCATGCTCCTGCACCGTTTCCATACTGAGATGGATGTCCGTGAATTCAGTGCATGGCTGCAAGAGTACAAACTGGACAGGGAATGGAAGCTTTTCGTATGCCTTATGGTAAGGCATCTGGGACTCCCGGCAGAAGAAGCTCCGCTTTATGACAGTTCTTTCAGCGGACTGTCGGACCAGCTGCTTGATACCATCTTCGATGACGGCAATTTCGGACAATACAAGTCTCTCCCAGACTATTCCCGTCTGCCGATATTGCTGAAAAAGGCCGGCAGCCTGCTGAACCATCACATCATATTCTGGAGGCGGCTCAAGTTTTCACGACGACAGACATTCAGGCATTATTTCCACCTGTGGTACATAGGGCTTTTCGCCTTTATTCACGAAGTCTGAGGCTCGGCTCACCCGTTATTCTGACTCAGACAAATCATGATCCCGTCCATGGGCGGTACCGTCACTTCGATCGGAGTGTTCGGATTTATCGTATCGGTAGGAGCCAGTTCCAGCCACTCGAAGGCATGAGGCGGGATCTTCAGCTTCATCCTGGCCTCCTGCGTGGAGAAATTCGCCACGAAAAGCAGGGTCTCGTCCAGATGATCCCTCAGGAACGCGAAATGGCGGTCAATGTTGAACCCGTCCGAGTTCGTGTTGCAGTAACACAGGTCATAGGTCATGCCTTTCCTGACAGCGTCATCGGAAGCCGCGAACCTGACCATATCGGTGAATTTTCTGAAAAATGACTCATACCGCGAAAATTCCTCCGGCCACGGCGAGTCTGATTTATAGATGCCTGCGGCAATGATTTTCCTCAATGCCTGCAGCGATGAGACGCCCCACCAGTCGAAGATGGACGTGCGTCCGTCACGGCCGCTGAAGCCCTCCTGCTCCATTCCCCTCTCGCCCATCTCTTCGCCGGCATACACCATGAACGGAGCCCTGTTCAGGTACAATGCTACCGTCAGCGGAGCGACAGAATTTTCCGCCTTTTTACCGAAAAAGTCAGATGCGAATCTCTGTTCGTCATGGTTTTCAAGGAAATTCAGCATGTACGGCTGTATGTCTCCCTGCGACTGCCAGTTTCTGGTTATCCCCCTGGCGGACTGCCAGAGTTCTATCGGCATTCCATAGCTGTTCAGATTCGCCTCTTCTATCACCCTGAGAGTATCGTAGAGGCCCGATTTGTCATAGAGATAGTCGAATCCTACGTCCCTGATGTATTTCCGGTAGAGGTCCTTTTTGTAGACTTCGGCGATGAAGATGACATCCGGATTCGATGATTTCGCGCTGGCTATAAGCCATTTCATGAACTGCCACGGCACCAGCTCCACCATGTCGCACCTGAAGCCGTCGACACCTTTCGACATCCAGAACTCTATGACAGCGAGCATTTTGTCCCAGGTACGCGTATGGGAGTCGCAGTAGTTTATCTTCACCGTTTCATACCAGTCGTTCACTCCGGGAGCGGCGGTATAGGTGTTTCCCGTGGCTTTCGCGGGCATTTCCGCGAACGGGATCAGCAGGCGCTCATGTTCGGAAAGGAAATCCTGGTACCGTGCTGCCGTGGCTTTTCCTGCAATTTCCCTGGATTCCCTTACCAGCCACTGCGGTATGATTTCGTATTTCCTGTCGAAATTCCCGTCCCTCAGGTCGCGGACTTCCGCCATGAAAGCATCGGCATTCGGAAGATTGAGAGACTGACCCGGGTAGTAAAAGAAATCATTGTCGGGAGACCAGTGCACGGACTTGTCATCCCCGATGCCGAGACAAGTCCTGCCTGACCCGTCCGGGAGCATTCCATAGTCTCTGGAGACATGGTTCGGCACGAAATCGATGATCACTTTCAGGCCTGCGTCATGAGTCCTCTGTACGAGTTCCCCGAATTCTTCCATCCTGCGCGAAGGGTCGGTGGCAAGATAAGGGTTCACGTCATAGTAGTCAGCTATGGCATACGGAGATCCCGCCTCCCCTTTCACGAACTGCGGATTCGACGGAGTACACCCGGCCGATGCCGTCTTCGTGGAATGTCTGATGATACCGGTGTACCAGATATGAGTACAGCCCAGCCACTTGAAATATTCAAGGGCCGGGCCGTCAATGTCCGCCAGTCTGCCGGTTCCGTTTTCCTCAAGCGAGCCTCCGCTTATACGGGACTCGCAGTCATTGCCCCAAAGGCGCGGGAGCATCTGATATATGATAGGTTTCTCCATCGTTTGTTCGATCATTCCGGACCTGGCCGGATTCAGTATCAGTAAAAAATTAAATCCTACAAAGATACTATATTGAAAATTTCGGGCCAAACTAATTTAAAAAATCTTTTTATCTTTGCAGCCCTTAAGGAATTGACCTTTGATAAAGTATTGATATTATGGTATCTGATTTTCTTGAACTCGGACTTTCGACGGAAATATTGAACGCAGTGGCAGAATTGGGCTTCGAGAAGCCCACCCCGGTACAGGGTACGGTCATTCCCAAACTTCTGGTGGAGGACGGGGATATCGTGTGTCTGGCACAGACCGGTACAGGGAAGACTGCGGCATTCGGGCTGCCTGCCCTGGAATATCTGGACAGGACGAATCCGCGGACACAGATTCTCATACTCTGCCCTACCCGCGAACTCTGCAGGCAGATATCGCAGGACCTGACGAACTATTCCAAATATCTGGACGGCATCAGGATAGTGTCCGTATACGGAGGGGCGAACATCACAGGACAGATGAAGGACCTGAAAAGAGGGGCCCACATCATAGTGGCGACCCCGGGACGTCTTCTCGACCTGATGAAACGTGAAGCGGCGGATATCTCCGATATCAGGACTCTGATTCTCGACGAGGCCGACGAGATGCTGAACATGGGTTTCAAGGATGAACTGGATGCCATATTGGCTCAGGCCCCGGAGCAGAGAAGGTCCCTGCTGTTCTCGGCCACTCTGCCGAAAGAAGTCGAGGAAATCGCCAGAAGCTACATGAAGAATCCGGAAGTGGTGACTGTGGGACAGAGGAATGCCGGATCCGACAACGTCGAACACTACTATTATATGGTGAAAGAGGAAGACAGGTACTCCGCCCTGAAAAGGATAGCTGACTTCAACCCCGACATATACGCCATCGTCTTCTGCAAGACACGCGAAGAGACACAGAAGATAGCCGACGCACTGCAGAAAGACGGCTATGATGCAGATGCGCTGCACGGAGACCTGTCCCAGGCCCAGAGAGACCATGTGATGGAGCGTTTCAAACGCCATGCCCTGCATATGCTCGTAGCCACCGATGTGGCGGCCAGGGGCATCGACGTGAGCGACCTGACACACGTGATCAACTACAACCTTCCTCAGGAAATCGAGCTGTACACGCACAGAAGCGGACGTACAGGACGTGCAGACAAGAAGGGAGTGTCCATAGCCATCATAAACCAGCGCGAACGAGGGAAAATAAGGAGGATAGAGGCCGTCATAAAGAAGCAGTTCACCAGACTGCCTGTGCCCGGTGCCCGTGAAATATGCGAGCGCCAGCTGGTACATCTGATAAACGGGATAAACAATGTGGACGTCCGTGATGACATCTATTCGTTCATGCCTGTCATAAACGAACTTTGGGACGGAATCTCGCGTGAAGACCTGGTAAAAAAGATCCTGTCCTACGAATTCAACCGTTTCTTCGACTACTACCGCAAGGCAAAGGACCTCAATATCCCTGAAAAGGAGAAAAAGGACCGCCGCAAATCATCAGTCCGCGATTCAGAGGATGCCGCCTCCGGCGACAATACAGCCGTAAAGGGCCGTAAGGCCAATGACGGGAATCCCGGCGACTGCGAAAAAGGGTACGTATGGCTGCGCCTGAACATGGGCTACAAGAACAGGGTGATCCCACGCGACATCATCTCCATCATGAAAGCATGCGGGATAGGGAAAAAAGCCGTCGGCAAAATAGAGATCTTCAACGAGTTCCTTTATGTGGCGCTGAAAGAAAGCGTGGCGGATTACGCCAAATCGCAGCTGAACGGGGCCACATATGACAGACGCAGGCTAAGCGCTTCGCTGCTTCGGTAGAGCATCCGGCCTACTGCCTGTCGTCACGCGGCATGGGATCCATGCGGTCGTAGTCCCTCGCGTCCCTGATGATCGTCACCAGATAGATGACCAGCAGCACGACGAAAATCACTGCGGCCACTATATCGAGCGCCGTGAGGGTCACAGCCTCCCCTGCCAGACTGATCTCCGTGGAGAATCTCATGACAGGACGGACATACATCAGAACAGTATTCACCAGGATCATGATGATTCTGAATTCCGTAGGCCCCATCTTCGCATAGGTGAGGCAGAATTCCTTTTTCAGATGAGCGTTCACGCTGACATTTATGGTCAGCATCAGATACAGTACGAGAATGGACATGGCTATCTCGAAATGCATCAGACCGGACAGTCCTGCCCCGACGAACATGATGACCTCGTTTATGGCATCGACTGTATGGTCCAGATAATACCCGTAAATGGGACGCTGCCGCTTTCTCACCCTGGCCAAAGTCCCGTCCAGAGAGTCTCCGTACCAGTTTATGACAAAGCCCAGTGAACTCAGCCACAGGAAATGGATGTCGCGCGTGCCTGCAAGTATGAAACCTGCGGCAATGATTACCGCTCCAGCAGATCCTATGACAGTCAATATGTCCGATGTCATCCAGCGCGGCTGCCGCTCGGCCAGCCATACCAGAACCTTCTTCTCGATCCCGTTCAGCAGCGATGTCTGTATCCTGACAGATTCTTCTCTTTTCATCATACCTCCGGTTTTCTGCCAGGCGCATTCCGTTGCTCCTCCTGACATGTGGATTAACGTGGGTTCCCTGAAATTCACTCCGCTCTTTTCATCGAACTCACGTGATTGAACAATATTTTATAAAATTAGCAATTTTTTGATTAAACGGACTGAAAAAAAAGAAAATTTTGACTTATGACGGCTGCCGGTGACGGATTTTTCTTTTTTTTAAACTTCTTTTTCTTTTTTTATCACTCATATTTCCGCATACAGGATACTTTTGTGTCGCCCGGAAGCCGGAATGACACAATCATAAAAGGTATCTATATGGAAAAGATGAAAAAATGGAAGGAAAAGGCTGCTGCGATGTTCGTGGATGTATTGCTCATAGCTGCAGCGGCTAGCTGTGTCTGCATCGTACCTGGCTGTACCGATATCGGCCCGGAAGAAATTCCGGGAACTGCAGACGAGGGGACGGACGAAGGGTATGGTGAATATGAAAAAATCACCGTCACATTCAGGACATACGTCTCGGATACGTTTTCTGACGGGACTGATCTGCTGAGCACGAAAGTCTCCGAAAGTGAGGCGGAAGACATCATGATATCGGTGTACTGCGACGGTTCACTGGTGGAGACACTGGACCTGCAGGACAGCCGTGACGGAGAGATGGAGCTGGATGCCGGACGCTACTACAGCTACTATGCTACCGCGAATATCGCACGCGTCACGATTCCGGAGTCTGAATCTTCGATGAAATCAAGCAGAGTGAATGTCACGCCGATGGAGCCCTCCGGAGGGATTCCCATGGCCACATCCGGAGGTTTCACGGTGACCGGAGACGGAACAGACATCCAGGTCATATTCAAAAGACTGTATTCGAAAATACTGTTCAGCGTGGACTTCGACGATGTGCCCGGAATGGAAATCACTTCCGCCAGAATCAGACAGGCAGCCACTTCGGTTTCCCTTTTCACTGAGTCCGCTGCAGATGACGTGGCTGACGGTGATGTTGCCTCCAGTGCGGATATCAGGGATCTGAATGACGGAGAAGCCATCCCATTCTATCTTCCGGAAAACTGTCAGGGAGTCCTGCTGCCTTCGAATGATGATTCATGGGACAAGATTCCCGACAACATATCAGGGGAAGCGGACATCTGTTCATATATAGAGGCGGAGTGTGAGTTTGACGGTTCGGGGGATCTGTTCGGAAATGTCACCTACCGTTTCTATCTGGGGCAGGATGCCGTCTCCGACTTCAATATCATCCGGAATACGGAAAATTCCGTGACTCTGAAATTGTCCCGCGATGCTCTGACTACACCGTCATGGCAGGTGGAGCCTGAAGTCTATGCTGATGTTCCCCTGTTCGTTCTGAATAAGGAAAGCAGCGTCTGGTACAGCTCACACGGCACTACCGAGCACCTGTCCATAAGACACATGACATACTGGGAAAAAGCGGTCAGAGGAGGGAACATGTATCTGGTCATCGGTCATACCGACCTGACCGGAGGCAGTGGTCTGGCAGGAATCTCTTCGGACGGGAAGACGTGGAAAGTCATAGAGCTGGGATATTGTCTGGAAGATGTCGTATATGGAAACGGTATTTTCCTTGGTATGACAGATGACTGTCAAGGATACTTTTCGTATGACGGGGAATACTGGAACCCGACGACACTGCCGTCCCGTAATATCACGCATATCGAATTCGGAAACGGGAAATTCCTGGCCATCAAGGACAGCGGCTCCGCTTATTATTCAAGTGACGGACGCAACTGGACAAGCACGACATCTTTCATACCGGTACATTTTACCTCCCTGATGGAATACGGAGACGGCAAGTTTTTCATCATGAACAACAGCCGTGAAGCAGCCGTATCATCAGACGGGATATCTTGGAAGCAAGGGACCTGCAGTTTCGACGGAAATTACCTCATATTTCAGGACATAGTCTACGGAAATGGAATATTCCTGCTGTCGACTTACGACAATGTATATATGAGCGAAGACGGATTCACATGGAAGGAGACGGATATATCTTCTTCATGGGAAGACTTCCTGCTGGACTATAAGGACGGTGTATTCGCCGCCACGTTCAAGATACAGGGTGCAGGACAGTACTTCGGGACAGCCACCTCCCTGGACGGTATCACCTGGACGTTTATCGATGATATCCGTACCCTGAACGGGATTGACATCTGCATATTGTAAGCTGCTGCCGGAGATTTTTCCGGAATATATTGGAAGTCTGGAAGGAAAAGCATATAATTGTCCTGAAATGAAAAGGAGGATTCCATGCTTGTGAAAGTTTATGAAAAAAACAATGATCCTGCTGTAATGGAGAGGGTGAAAGATGTGCTGGAGAACGGCGGGATCATTATTTACCCTACTGACACCATGTATGCCATCGGCTGTCACGCTCTGAAAGAAAGGGCCGTGGAAAAGATATGCAGGCTGAAGGGAACCGACCCGAAGAAAAACCGGCTGGCCATCATCTGCTATGACTTGAGCGAAATCAGCCGCTATGCCAGGATGGACAACGCCTCGTTCAAACTTATGAAGAAGAACCTTCCGGGTCCTTTCACCTTCATCCTGGAAGGCAGCACGAAACTGCCGAAAATTTTCAGGAACAGGAAAGAGGTGGGCATCAGGATGCCGGACCATCCTGTCATCCGCGAGATAGCGAAAGCTCTGGGTGCCCCCATAATGACTGCAAGCATCCCATATGACAGCGAAGATGATCCGGGTTATGCTACTGATCCCGGGCTGATAGACGAAAAATGGGGGGATATGGTGGACATGGTCATTGACGGAGGGGAAGGCTCGCTCAAGACTTCTACGGTCGTGGACTGCACCGCCGCTGATTTTGAAATCGTAAGGCAGGGATGCGGGACTCTGGAATATTAAAGATCAAGTCCGTAGAGGGTGTTCCGGAGGAAGATCCCGAATTCTTCAGCAGTAGTGAAACTGTGCTGCCGTTCAGGCGTGATGACATCGCCGCAGACTATCCGTACAGGCTTGCCACGCTTGTTGAAGACCTCCGAAGGCAGACGGAGCAGCCTTATTCTCCAGTCTATCAGTCCGAGGCTGTAGTAAAAGGCTGAATTCCTGTCAAGGAATCTTACAGGAACGACCGGAACATCCAGTTTCCTGATGAGCCGGATGATCGGCATCTGCCATTCCCTGTCCCTCACGCACCTGTCTTTCAGACTGAGGTCCGATACAGCTCCGGCAGGAAATATTCCCAGCGGATGCCCGTCCCTTACATGCCGCATGGCTTCCTTGATGCCTGCTACGCTGTCTTTCGTCGGAGCCGTACGCTCATTGCCCGTAGGGGTGACATTTATGAAACATGGTCCGAGCGCCTTGATGCGGGAAAGGATTTTGTTTACTATCAGCTTGTAGTCGGGCCGGATATGGCCGAACAGGTCTGCAAGTATGATTCCGTCGATGCTTCCGTAAGGGTGGTTGCTGACCGTGATGAAAGAACCGTGCGGCAGAGATTCCAGTTTCTCTCCGCCGTACACGGTATATCTGACTCCTATGTCTTCGAGAATGGCTTTTGCAAACTCAGGTCCCGAATGGCTGCAGTTCCTGTCGTACAGGTCATTCACCTTGTCCACGGCCAGAGCCTTCATCAGATACGAAACGAGCAGGCGCCCTGATTTTCCCTTGAAAACCGGAGCGGCCTGCTCTATTTCATTCAATGTCAGAAGTGGCATGTCGGAATCCGCCTGAATGAGAACCGGAGCTGCTAATACTGATCCCAGGATTTGATCTGGATGTCATCCAGTCCCATGCAGCAGAATGCACGTATGAAAGCCGTAGCCAGACGGGCATTCGTGATGAGCGGAATGTTGAAGTCTATAGCCGCACGCCTGATCTTGTAGCCGTTCGCAAGTTCCACGCTGGTGAAATTCTTCGGGATATTGACCACCAGATCGATTTCCTTGTCCTGAAGCATTTTCAGTGCGGATTTGAACTGTGATGAAAGCTCGGGATCTTCAGTCTCGCTCGGCCACAATACTCTCTCCGCGGCCACCTCGTTCTCTACGAGATACCTGTATGTACCGCCTGTCGCGTATATGGTATAGCCGTGACCGGCCAGCAGACGGCATGCGTTCAGCAGGTCAGCCTTCTGAAGGGCGTCTCCGGAAGACACGAGGATATTCTTCTCCGGAATCCTGTAGCCTACCGAAAGTACGGACTTGAGGAGGG
The DNA here is from genome assembly GCA_944326365.1 of uncultured Bacteroidales bacterium. Taxonomy (GTDB): domain Bacteria; phylum Bacteroidota; class Bacteroidia; order Bacteroidales; family UBA932; genus Cryptobacteroides. The sequence goes on from CALVDR010000010.1 coordinate 30,179, forward strand.
CCTCGTTGAAATCGTCACCCAGACACCCGACTTCACCTGTGGATGCCATGTCGACACCGAGGACTGGGTCAGCCTGATGCAGTCTCGAGAACGAGAACTGGGAAGCCTTGATACCTACATAGTCCAGGTCGAAGGCACTCTTGTGCGGAGCGGACGGCTTCAGACCGAGCATCACTTTCGTGGCGAGTTCTATCAGATTTATCTTCAGTATCTTCGACACGAACGGGAAGCTTCTGGAAGCCCTCAGGTTGCATTCTATGACCTTGATCTCGTTTTCCTTGGCCAGGAACTGGATATTGAACGGTCCGGAAATCTCCAGGGCTGCCGCTATCTTCTTCGCTATCTTCTTGATCCTGCGGACTGTCTCTATATACAGTTTCTGAGGAGGGAACTGTATGGTGGCGTCACCGGAATGCACTCCGGCAAACTCCACATGCTCCGAAATGGCATAGGCGATCACCTCACCGTTGTCAGCCACCGCGTCGAATTCTATTTCCTTGCACCTCTGCATGAATTCGCTCACCACCACAGGGTGTTTCTGCGACACTTCAGCCGCGAGGGAAAGGAATCTGCGGAGCTCGTCCTCATTGTAGCACACATTCATGGCCGCACCTGAAAGGACGTATGACGGACGCACCAGCACAGGATATCCTACCTTCGAAACGAAACCGTGCAGGTCATCCAGCGTCGTGAGCTCTTTCCATTTAGGCTGGTCTATGCCCAGAGCATCGACTATGGACGAGAACTTGTGCCTGTCTTCCGCCTTGTCTATGCTCGTGGCTTTCGTACCGAGGATGTTCACACCGCTTCTGTCCAGACGCAGAGCCAGGTTGTTCGGTATCTGGCCGCCCACGGACACTACCATTCCGTGAGGCTGTTCGAGTTCGTAGATATCCATCACCCTTTCATATGTGAGCTCGTCGAAATACAGACGGTCGCTCATGTCATAGTCCGTAGAGACCGTTTCAGGGTTGTAGTTTATCATCACGCCTCTGTAGCCTTCGTTCCTGATGGTCTGGAGGGCATTCACCGAACACCAGTCGAATTCCACTGAGGAACCGATCCTGTATGCACCGGACCCCAGAACTATCACAGACCTGTGATCATGGAGATATGTGACATCGTTGAAATTCCCGTTGTATGTCAGATACAGGTAGTTCGTAGCTGCAGGGAACTCGGCTGCCAGCGTGTCTATCTGCTTCACGCATGGCACGATACCGTGCGCTTTCCTGAATTCGCGCACTATGTTCTGTGCATCTTCGTTGTCAAGCTTGTCCTTGTACAGAGCACGTCCTATCTGGAAATCAGAGAATCCCTGCTGCTTGGCCGTCTTCAGAAGCTCTATCGGCATGGCTTCGCAGTTTTCATACTGCATCATGTCATGATATGTCTCCACGATGCCTGCAAGCTTGTAGAGGAACCACTTGTCTATCTTCGTGAGGTCATGTATCTGATCCACTGTATATCCGGCACGCATAGCCTTGGATATCACGAAAATACGGTTATCGGTAGGCTCTTTCAGGGCTTCGTCTATGTCGTCCACCTTCAGTTCCTTGTTTCCGACGAAACCGTGCGCGCCCTGCCCTATCATGCGCAATCCCTTCTGGATGGCCTCCTCGAAGCTCCGGCCAATGGACATGACTTCACCCACGCTCTTCATGCTGGAACCGATCTTTCTGGAAACACCATGGAACTTCGAAAGGTCCCAGCGCGGAATCTTGCAGACAATATAGTCGATGGCCGGCTCGAAGAATGCCGGCGTATTCTTGGTCACGGAATTCTTCAGGTCGAACAGTCCGTACCCGAGTCCGAGTTTCGCAGCCACGAATGCCAGAGGATAACCGGTAGCCTTCGATGCCAGGGCTGAAGAACGGCTAAGACGGGCATTCACCTCGATGACGCGGTACTCCATGGAGTTAGGGTCATAGGCAAACTGTACGTTACACTCGCCGACGATACCCACATGGCGGACTATCTTGATGGCAAGATCCCTCAGATACTCGACATCGTCATTGTCGAGGGTCTGGCACGGAGCCACGACGATACTCTCTCCCGTATGGATTCCGAGAGGGTCGAAGTTTTCCATGTTGCAGACAGTGATGCAGTTGTCATAACGGTCACGCACCACCTCGTATTCGATTTCCTTCCAGCCTTTCAGGGATTTTTCCACCAGAACCTGCGGAGAGAAGGAAAATGCCTTCTCGGCCACATCGAAAAGCTGGGCCTCGTCATCGCAGAATCCCGACCCGAGTCCTCCCAGGGCATATGCAGCACGCAGTATCACCGGATAACCGAGCTCCTGGGCTGCGGCCCGTGCCTGCTCAATGGTCTCGGTAGCATGGGACTTGATGGTCTTCACGCCTATCTGGTCGAGCCTCTCGATGAAAAGTTCCCTGTCCTCAGTGTCTATGATGGCCTGGACCGGAGTGCCGAGCACCTTTACATGATATTTCTCCAATATGCCGGACTTGTACAGTTCCACGCCGCAGTTCAGGGCTGTCTGTCCTCCGAAAGCCAGCAGGATACCCTGCGGAGCTTCCTTCCGGATCACTTTCTCCACGAAATACGGCGTAACCGGGAGGAAATAGATCTTGTCGGCGACCTTGTCCGAAGTCTGGACAGTGGCTATGTTCGGATTGATAAGCACAGTCTCTATCCCCTCTTCCTTCATGGCCTTAAGAGCCTGCGAACCTGAATAGTCGAACTCTCCGGCTTCACCTATTTTCAGCGCTCCTGAACCGAGCAGCAATACTTTCTTTATATCGTTGTCAATCATCGTCGTGAATTTTTGTTTGTGTGGCACTCTGGATTTAAAGTTTGCTTATGAATTCATCGAAGAGGAATTCCGTATCTGTAGGACCGCTGGATGCCTCAGGATGGAACTGCGACGAGAAATACGGCTTCGACTTGTGCCTGATACCCTCGTTCGTTCCGTCGTTCATGTTCACGAAATACGGCTCCCAGTCAGCACCGAGAGTACTGCTGTCCACAGCATAACCGTGATTCTGCGAGGTGACGAAGCATTTGTTCGAACCTACCATGCGGACAGGCTGGTTGTGGCTTCTGTGCCCGTACTTGAGTTTGAATGTCCTGGCTCCGGCCGCGCGGCTGAGAAGCTGGTTTCCCATGCATATGCCGAAGATCGGCTTGTCTTTCTTCATGGCTTCCTGGATATGTCTGACAGTGATGTCGCAGAATTCAGGGTTTCCCGGACCGTTCGAGATGAAAAGTCCGTCATACTCCAGCTGATTGAAGTCATAGTCCCACGGCACGCGTATGATCTCCACGTCACGATGCATGAAACATCTGAGGATATTGTGCTTGACACCGCAGTCCACGAGCACCACCTTTTTCGAACCGTGACCGTACCTGATCACCTCCTTGCAGCTCACCACCGCCACCTGATTCTCGAGATTCGGGTCCGGAACCGGGAAATTCCTATCCTGTCCCTCCGGGACAATGATTCCGAGCATCGCTCCGTTCTCCCTGATTACCTTCGTCAGCTCTCTGGTATCGATTCCGTATATTCCCGGAACCTTGTGCTTCCTGAGCCAGTCACCGAGGCTCATGACAGCTTTCCAGTGGCTGTAGTCTTCGGAATAGTCCGATATGACAAGTCCCCGGACATAGATGCCGTCAGACTCCATGTTCAGGGATATGCCGTTCTCGTCAAAACCCTCGGCGGGGACTCCGTAGTTTCCGACTATCGGATATGTGATACACAGTATCTGACCGGAATAGGAAGGGTCAGTGAGGCTTTCAGTGTAGCCTACCATGGCAGTCGAGAAGACCACTTCTCCATCGCAAGGGCCGTTGTAACCGAACGAATATCCGTGGAATTCCATTCCGTTCTCCAGCTTGAGCGTAGCTCGAATCTTTTGCTCCATTGTCTAATTCGTTTTTATAAAAATCTGATGGGATGTTTTCCTCTCACCCCACCAGACTTGTGTTTAATGCTTAAATCAGGCGAAAATAATACAATTCTGCCTAATTCACCAAAAAAATTTCAATTTTCGCCATCTTTTCGGCTGACGGACAGACAGACGAGGACAGAAGCGGCCGAATGTCCGTTCCCTGTCGGCGCTACACCTTCCTGAGCGAGGATATGACATCTGCCGGATCAGAGGACTTGAACACGGCACTCCCCGCCACCAGAATATCGGCGCCGGCTTCGGCCAAGGCAGAAGCATTCTTCGCGGAAACGCCTCCGTCCACCTCTATCAGACAATCTGCCCCCCTGCCGGCGATCTCCGATTTCAGAGTCCGGATCCTGCCGTATGTATCCTCTATGAACTTCTGGCCGCCGAAACCGGCAAAGACAGACATGACCAGCATATATTCACATCTGCCGATATACGGAAAGAGCCTTTCTACGGGAATGTCGGGATTCACTGCGATTCCGGCTTTCATCCCGCATCCGTGTATCAGATCCAGTACGGCCCCGGGATCTTCTGTGGCATTCAGGTGGAAACTGAGCATGGATATGCCAGATTCCGCAAAACGTTTCACATAGGTTTCCGGTCTGACTATCATCAGATGCGCGTCCAGCGGTTTTTCCGCCTTGGATGCTATGGCATCCACCACAGGAAAGCCATATGAAATATTGGGTACGAATACCCCGTCCATGATATCAAGATGGAAGAGGTCGGCACATGCATTCACCATCTCCACATCCTTTTCAAGATGCAGGAAGTCGGCGGAAAGCATCGATGGGGCTATCTGTATCATAATGTCCGAACGGTAATATTTCTTTGCGGATATGTGTTTCTGTTGTTTTACCTACATCGGGAAGTGTGTCCTGCTGTCAACGGATGTGCAGTATGACATCTTCGAGCAGGGCCACGAACCTGTCCAGGGAGGCGAGGTCGAGCCTCTCGCCCGGGGCATGCACCCCGCGCAGGGTCGGACCGAAGGAAATCATGTCCAGCCCCGGGAAAGTATCCAGAAACAGCCCGCACTCCAGTCCGGCATGAATGGCCCTCACCACAGGAGCGGTCCCGAACAGCCTCCTGTAGGACTCCTCGCAGACCTTCAGCAGAGCCGAATCCATATTCGGCTTCCAGCCAGGGTATTCCGACTCGTGGGTGACCTCGGCACCCGCGAGCCGGAAGGCAGCCTCGACCTTCAGTCCGGCTGCCCGGCGCTCTGTATCCACAGAGCTCCGCTGGCTGGTCCCCACTGCTATCACGCCCTCTTCGGGCATTTTCACGGAAGCCAGATTCGTGGACGTCTCCACCAGGCCCGGTATGTCCCGGCTCATGGCCAGGACACCGTGCGGTGCAGCGAAAAGAGCCGTCACCACAGCCCGCGCCACGCCAGGCTCCACTGCCTGCATACCGGCAGGCACCTCCTCCAGGCTCACCTCCACGCGGATATCGGGGTCTGCAAGGGCATACTCGGCCTTCAGGTCCGACCCGAAAGCCCGCACGGCGGCCTTCAGAGGCTCCACCTCCGTGTCAGCTACCGCTGCCACCGCCACAGCCTCCCTGGCTATGGCATTGCTCTTGTTCCCGCCTTCGATCGAGCACAGATGCAGTTCCGGATGAGAATACAGGAAGCGGGCGAGAAGCTGCACCGCATTCGCCCTGCCCTTGTCTATATCATCCCCGCTATGCCCTCCGATTCCGCCAGAAATCTTGATCCTGGCCAGCTTCGAACCCTCAGGCACGGGAACTCCCGCATAGCGGAAAACGGCAGTCGTATCCATACCGCCGGCACAGCCGACGAAGAGCTCGCCTTCATCTTCCGAATCCAGATTGATCAGGATTTTCCCGGTGATGAAACCGGGTTTCAGAGCCTTGGCACCGTACAGCCCCGTCTCTTCGGACACAGTGAAAAGACACTCTATCCTGCCGGTCTGCAGGTCGGATGTCAGTACAGCCAGCTGAGCCGCCATACCTATACCGCAATCGGCGCCGAGGGTAGTGTCCCTGGCTATCATCCAGCCGTCTTCGATCACATATTCTATAGGGTCTCTGGAGAAATCGTGCTCTACTCCCGAATTTTTCTCGCAGACCATGTCGGAATGGCTCTGAAGCACGGTTACGGGGAGATTTTCACAGCCTGGCGAAGCCGGCCTGACGATGACCACATTTCCCGCTTCATCGGTACGGGATTCGAGCGAATGCTCTTCGGCGAAACGCTGCAGATATGCTATTATCTGCTCTTCATGACCAGACTCCCGGGGAATGCGCGTGATTTCCCGGAAGTAGTCCAATACTGTTTTTGATTCCATATCGAAAGTGTTTAGCCCCGCGCAGGGACAAGCATCTTCTCTATGTCGGTGACATACTGTCTGAAAGTCTTGTCTATGCTCATCAGATCCTGGACCGTGGCGCAGGCATGGAGCACGGTGGAGTGGTCCTTGCCGCCTATTTCCGAACCTATGGTAGACAGAGAGCATTTCAGGAGATTCCTGCTCATATACATGGCGATCTGCCTGGCCTGCACTATCTGGCGTTTTCTGGACTTTGAGAGCAGACTGTCCATCGAGATATTGAAATACTGGCACACTGTCTTCTGCACTTTCTCGATGGTGATGTCGTTTTTCTGTTCGGAGACTATCTTCCCGGTGATACGCTCAGCCAGCTCCACAGTGATCTCCTTGTGGGCGAAAGTAGCATTTGCGATCAGCGAAATCAGGGCTCCCTCCAGTTCACGGAAATTCGAAGTGATTCTGGAAGCGAGGAAATGCAGGACATCATCCCTGAGTTTCACCCCCTCCCTGAAGCTGCGAGACTTGAGCATGGAAAGTCTCGTGGCGAAATCAGGTCTCTGAAGTTCTACGGACAGTCCCCATTTCAGTCTGGACAAAAGCCTTTCCTCGAAATTCTGAAGCTCCACAGGAGGTCTGTCAGATGTGAATATCAGCTGCTTGCCCGACTGATGCAGATGGTTGAATATCTGGAAGAAGCCGTTCTGGGCACCAGGAGAGGAAAGATCCTGTATGTCATCTATGATCAGGACATCCATCCTCATGTAGAATGACAGGAAATCGGTAAGGTTGTTTTTCACCGTCACCGCATCCATATACTGGGTCTTGAACCTGTTCGCAGGTACATAAAGGACCACCAGTTCGGGATATTTTTCCTTGATGGCTATACCTATCGCCTGTGCCAGATGGGTCTTGCCGAGTCCCGGACCTCCGAAAAGGAAGAGCGGATTGAATGCGGTTTTCCCAGGATGCATGGCGATGCTTTCTCCCGCAGTGATACCCATCTTGTTGCATTCGCCCTCGACGAGATTCCCGAAACAGTAGTTCGGATTCAGCTGGGTATTCACCTTCACCTGCTGGAGTCCGGGTATCACGAACGGATTCGGGCTTCCCGCACGCTTGAAATTCGGAACGCTTATAGGCTTGTTCTCCGGAGTGTTGCAATGCGCGGCAGGATACTCCATAGGCGGCTGCACCTTTACCGGAGCGACGCGGTACACCAGTCTGGCATCCGCACCTATCTCCTTTTTCAGCGTCTTCTTGAGTACATCCAGATAATATTCCTCAAGATACTCCCTGAAAAACTCGGACGGCACATTGACTGTAAGGACCCCTTCCTCGAAAGATTCCGGACGGATCGGCTTGAACCAGGTTTCGAAAGCTTTCTGATTCACGATCTGCTCTATCATCCTGAGACAGCGGTTCCATATCAATATGTGAGTATCTTGCGACATTTATGCTTTTCGGATTAATTTCATTCATTCAAAAGAAGTCAGACCTGTCCGGTCGGACTGTTCTGAAAACCGAAGGCAAAGATGAGGAAAAAAAAGTTATAAAAAATCTTTTTTCCTATTGTATATTATTATTTTTTTACTTCTAAACGTTTAAGGATTCCGCAAACGGCTGCCACTATAATTATTTATCAATCAAGTGATTATGAGTTAACAAAATCGTAACCGCATTGAATTACACCCATTTGCCTATTTTGAACAATTCCAAACAGGCAATCCCTTGCCGCAGAGACTCCGGAGGCGGTAATCCGGCTCTCAGAACACCGATATCCGGAGATATTTTTTCGGATTTTCCCCGATTTTCTTCACCAGTCTGTCGAGATTCGTCACGAGAGAATCCACGGAACGGTAGACGGAATCTTCGTTGATGAGTTTTCCGACCGTACCGCCGCTGTCCTGCATCCTGGAGAGGAGGGAATTCATGGAAGTCACGACACCGGCTATGTCGGCAGCTGCCACTCCGGCACTTATGCCGTTTATGTCGGACATGGTGGAATCAGCCTTCTCCACTACCCTGCCCAGCTGTTCCGACAGAGTCCCGAGATTCGTGATGAAAGCTTCCACGTCTTCGGACCTGCCTTCTATCGTACCGGCTATGCTTTCCACTTCGGCCACTGTCTTGTCCAGATTCACGATGATGCTTCTAAGGGATTCGCGGTTCTCTTCGGACATGGTGAGATTCAGGTTCGTGAGGGCGGCATCAAGATTCGACAACACGTCAGAACCTTTTCTGATAAGAGGTTCTATACCGGCAGCTATGGACGAAAGCATGTCGGGAGACACGGCAGGAGTGAGACCGGCCCCGTCTTCAGCCATGGTGCCGGAATTGCCGAGGTCTATCCTGATGGCCTTCCCTCCCATGAGGTCCGCACTGTATATGGTCATCTTCGAATCCTCAGGCACTGCGAAGTCGCGGGATATGGTGCAGGTGACATTGAATCCTGATTTTTCCTTGTCATACGTCACATCCGCCACGGTTCCTGCCTTATACCCCTTGATATATACGGCGGAAGACGGCATGAGTCCCTGCACGTCATCATAGAACGAGACCAGTTCGTATTCCCGGTTCATGAGATCCTTTCCCCTGAGGAAATTGATGACCAGAAATGTCGCCGTCAGCACTACTATAGCGAGAATACCTATTTTGAGTTCCTTTTTCATAATACTTCAGTTCAATTATCCGATAAAGATAATAAAACGCATTTAAATACGGATGGGACCGGAGCGAATAATGACATGATGAAAACTAAAGCGCCGATACCGCATCACCCTCAATCCTTACAGGAAAAGCCCCGGGAAATTCCTTTTTCACCTGGAGGAACATCTTCCTGGCGTCTTCGGCAGTCGATGTCCTTATTATATATTTATACATGCCTCCTGATTTCACCGCAGTGACGTCATATCCCTTGAACGAGCTGTCTCCTGCAGGAAGCTTCCTGCCCAGTGCGAATATCTGCACTCCGAAGCCGTCGGCCGTTTCAGATACGGAATCCGCGGCAGCAGCCTGCGCCGCAGGTTCCGCAGCATAATCAAGACTGGCGTCATACTTCGACTTGAATGTCTTGAACGCATTGAAAAGCCTCTGTGCGATTTCACTCCTTCCGGCCGCTGAATTCAGCATCTTCAGATCAGAGGAATTCGACATGAAGCCGACTTCCACCAGGACCGCAGGCATGGTGGTCTTCCAGAGCACGAGGAATGGATCCTGGGATATTCCGCGGCTGTGCCTGATAGGTCCCTTGACCAGTTCCTTGTCCGCATCAGCGGCGAAGGTGAGACTCTGTTCGTAATATGCATTCTGCATCAGGTTGAAGAAGATGAAGGATTCGGGATCATCCGGGTCAAAGCCCTGATAGTCGGTGGTGTAATCCTCTTCGAGGAGGATCACGGAGTTTTCCCTGCGGCAGACATCCATGTTCGAGGAAAAGAGATCGTGCTTCCCGTTTCCGAGGATATGCGTAGAGAATCCGTGCGCCTGGGACGAGGATGCGGCATTGACATGGATGGAGATGAAAAGATTGGCATTATTTCTGTTGGCTATGGCCGCCCTGTTGTTCAGGGTCACGAATACATCCGTGGATCTGGTGTATATGACCTTGACATCAGGATAGGCTGCGGAAATCCTGGAGCCGAGTTTTTTCGCTATGTCGAGATTTATGTTCTTTTCATAGACTTTCCCGTCGCGGCTGACGCAACCGGGGTCATGGCCTCCGTGACCGGCATCTATGACCACAGTCCTGAGCCTGAGGCCGTCGTCACCGGCAGCATTGGCCTGAAAGGCCCCTGAAAAGAGAAAGGAAAAAAGAAGGAGAGCCGCTCCGGCCATATGCTGGAAAGTTTTCATTCGGATGAAGGCATTTGGTAATAATTGAAAATAGTTTTAAATTTGCAGTTTGCAAAATTACGAAATTTTTGCTGAATTTAGAGAGATTTAATGTCACAATATAACTCAGGTCAATTGCACAGAAACAGGGACAAACTGCTTTTCGCGGTGATAGCCCTGCTGATACTCAGTTCCTTCACTGTCTCTTCACAGGATGACAGGAGGTCTCGCCGGAGCAGGCAGAGGGCGGAGCGTATCGAGGCCCGCGCCCGGCAGCAGGAGACCATGACGGATTCCATACCCGCCATCAGCGATTCCATGCAGGCTGTGCTCGACTCTACCGCCCTGGCTGATTCCATAGCCAGACAGGACTCGCTGGACATGCTCAGCAAGAGTTCGCTCGACATGCCGGCCTTCACCACGGCCAGGGATTCCATAGTCGAGGATTTCACTGACGGTAAAAGGATGATATACTACTACGGCGACGTGAAGGTGAAGTACGGGAACATGGAACTGGCCGCGGATTACATGGAGTATGACATCCAGACCAAGACGGTTTTCGCAAGGGGCACGAAAGACACGACAGGCGTGATCACCGGCATGCCTACCATGACCCAGGGCGACAAGACCTATACGATGGAGGAGCTGAGGTACAATTTCGACACCGGGAAGGCCCGCATCACGAACATGGTGACCCAGGAGCAGGACGGAATCCTTCACGGAAAGAACATAAAGATGATGCCGGACAAGTCCATCAACATCACGAACGGAAAATACACGGTCTGCGATGCCGAGCATCCGCATTACTACCTGCATCTGACCGCGGCGAAGGTGATGACCAAGCCGTCCCAGAAAACCGTGTTCGGACCGGCGTACCCGGTCATCGAGGATGTGCCGCTGTTTCCGGTGATATTGCCGTTCGGGTTCATCCCGAAAAGGCCTGACAGGGCCACCGGCCTTCTGATGCCGACTTTCGGAGAGGAGGCTGCGCGAGGATTCTATCTCAGGGATGCGGGCATGTATTTCGTGATCGGCGACTATTTCGACATTTCTCTCACCGGAGACATATACACGCTGGGGTCCTGGAGTGCGCAGGTGGATTCGAGATACAAGGTGAACTACAAGTGCACGGGAAATTTCTCCATAAACTATTCGAATGACCAGACAGGCGAGAGAGGAAGTTCGGACTTCAACCAGATGAAGAACTTCGGCGTGAGGTGGAGCCATTCCCAGGACGCCAAGGCCAGGCCGGGGACGTCGTTCAGCGCATCGGTGAATTTCTCCAGCCCGATGAACAACACGTACAACTCCTCTTCCGTGACCGAAGCCCTGCAGAACCAGATTTCGTCTTCCATTTCGTACTCGAAGAACTGGAACGGGAAGTTCAACCTGTCCATCAACGCCCTGCACAGCCAGAACTCGATAGATAGTTCCTACTCTTTCACTCTGCCTAACCTCACTTTTTCTGTGAGCCGTTTCTATCCGTTCAAGAGAAAGAACAGGGTCGGCAAGGAAAAGTTCTACGAACAGTTCTCGCTGGGGTACAGCACCACGCTTCAGAACAAGATAAATTTCAAGGCTTCCGAATTCAACCAGCCCGGATTTCTGGACAAGTTCCAGAACGGAATGCAGCACAGTTTCCAGATAGGACTGCCGAATTTCACTCTTTTCAAGTATATAAACTTCACTCCGAGCATAAGCTACGGAATGAACTGGTTCTTCCGTTCTTCCGAACAGGTGTACAATCCGGACACTGACCGTGTGGAAGAAGTGGAAGGCAAGCAGTTCAGCACTTTCGGGGCGACGCACACATACTCTGGAAGCATCTCGGCAAACACGCGTCTCTACGGTCTGTTCAATTTCGGGAAGCACCGCAAGATACAGGCTATCAGACATGTGATATCGCCGTCGGTTTCCTTCTCGTTCAGCCCTGAAAAAGGGAAGTATTTCAACGGATGGAGGACTCTGAACTATGTCGACAGGAACGGACAGCAGCAGAGTGTGGACTACAACATATACGCCGGACAGCTCTATTCTCCTCCCGGGAAAGGCAAGACGGCGTCCATGAACCTGTCCATCGGAAACAACCTCGAAGCCAAGGTCCGCGACCTTCGCGACACGACAGGCAAAGGAGAGAAGAAGATAAAGCTCATCGACCAGCTCACCTTGAATACAGGATACAATTTCCTCGCCGATTCCCTGAACCTGAGCAATCTCCAGATCAACATGTCCACATCCGTTTTCGGAAAAGTAGGCATCAGCGCCAGCGTGAACCTCGACCCGTATGCCATCGACGAGAACGGACGCAAATACAACAAGTTCAATGTACAGACGGCAGGCTGGACAAAGCCTTTCCGTCTGACCAACGCCAGCGCGTCAGTGTCGTATTCGCTTTCAGGAGAAGGGAAGATAAACGGCAATGACGGCAGCGCACAGGCAGGAGGCAATCCGGCTTCCGACTATACCAGGATCTACTACCACCCTGTCACCGGGGAATACATTCCGGGAGGTTGGCTGTACTATATGAACCCGAATGCGCCGTGGTCGGTGAATTTCAATTATTCGTACAGTTACAGCAGATCATACCAGAGATCGAATGACCAGCTGATCACGAATCACAGGCACACCCAGACTCTCGGTGTGTCCGGCAACGTGAAGCTCACCCCTGCCCTGTCGATGCAGCTGACCACGAACTTCGATATCATGGCTTTCAGGATGACGACCACACAGCTGAGCGCGACATATGACCTGCACTGCTTCAACATCACTTTCTCATGGATTCCGAGCGGAAAGTGGGAGTCATGGTCATTCAAGATAGCTGCGAATGCCGCAGCCCTGTCCGACCTGCTGCGTTTCAAGAAGAGCACCAGCTACTGGGACAATTGACGTCAGCCGGGAGGTGAATTAAATTTTGAAATTACGATACAATGATGTATCTTCGCAAAATCTTTGAAAAAACGTCTCACAGTCCGTCTACGACGGAATTTCACTCATTTTTCAATTTTTGGTTGGTATTTTTCAGGAAACATTTATTATATGCACAATATTTTTGACTTGAACGAGATGGATCTGGAGCAGGTCCGCGCCATAGCGAACGAGCTTGGCATTCATGTAGGTAAGAAGATGGAGAAAAAGGACATAGCTTATATGATCCTGGACAAGGAAGCGGCGCTGAATGCCCAGAATGCACCGGAAAAGCCGAAAAGAGGAAGACCGAAAAAGCAGAAGGTGCAGACTGCCGCCGTACCGGCCGGAGAAGAAACTGCAAATCAGGACATAAAGGAGGAAAAACCAGCGGAGAACCAGGCATCTGAGAAGAGAGGCAGGGGCAGAAAGGCAGCCGGCAAGGCAAACAGGCAGGATGTGCCCGCTCCTGAAGAGCAGGAGGTGGTAGTATCTGCAACTGAAACTGCGCAGGCAGCTCCAGCTTCCGAAGGCAAAAGGAAGAGAGGACGCAAGCCTGCAGCTGAGAAAGCGGCCGAAACCGAAGCAGAAGTCAAGGCTCCGGAAACCGCTGAAAATGTGCAGGCTGCCGACAACGGACAGCAGACCGTGAACCAGCGTCCTGAAGGCAAAAGGAAAAGGACACGCATACAGAAACCTGCCGAGGGGGCCGAGATGGTAAATGTCGGGAATCTTCCTGCCGGGACCGATGACAGGGAGATGCTTCCGGCCGTTCCACAGGAAAATTACGTGCAGGAAAGGATGCAGAATCAGGAAAGACCCCAGATTCAGGAAAGGATGCAGGGTCAGGAAAGGTATCAGAATGAAAGATACTATGACAGATATCAGGGCCAGCAGTACCACCAGAGGCAGCAGCCGCAGCCTAAAGTGGAATTCGAGGGTGTCGTGGAAGCCACGGGAGTGCTCGAAATCATGCCTGACGGCTACGGTTTCCTCCGTTCGTCCGACTACAACTATCTGAATTCTCCGGATGATATCTACGTTTCCGTAAACCAGATCAAGACCAACGCACTGAAGACAGGTGACACGGTGACAGGAGAGATAAGGCCGCCGCGCGAGGGCGACAAATATTTCCCTCTGGTGAAAATCAAGTATATAAACGGCCGCACACCAGAGTTCATCAGGGACAGGATTCCTTTCGACTTCCTGACCCCGCTCTTCCCGAATGAAAAGTTCAATCTTCTCGGAAACGGGCACAATGACCTGTCATGCAGGGTGGTAGACATGTTCACCCCCATCGGGAAAGGCCAGAGAGGACTGATCGTGGCCCAGCCGAAAACAGGTAAGACCATGCTGCTCAAATCCATAGCCAATGCCATAGCCGACAACCACCCTGAGGTATACATGATAGTGCTTCTTATCGACGAGCGTCCTGAAGAGGTGACCGACATGGCACGCAGCGTGAAGGCGGAGGTAGTGGCATCGACTTTCGACGAGCCGGCGGAAAAACATGTGAAGGTAGCGAACATGGTCCTCGAAAAGGCGAAAAGGCTCGTGGAATGCGGACATGACGTAGTCATCTTCCTGGATTCCATCACCAGACTTGCACGTGCCTACAATACCGTGCAGCCGGCATCAGGAAAAGTCCTTTCCGGCGGTGTGGATGCAAACGCACTTCATAAGCCGAAAAGGTTCTTCGGCGCTGCCAGAAACATAGAGAACGGAGGTTCACTCACCATTCTGGCCACGGCGCTGACCGATACGGGCTCGAAAATGGACGATGTGATATTCGAGGAATTCAAGGGTACTGGAAACATGGAGCTCCAGCTCGACAGGAAACTGGCGAACAAGCGTATCTTCCCGGCCGTGGATGTCACGCTGAGCAGCACCAGACGCGATGACCTGCTCTATACCCAGGAACAGAGCAACAGGATATGGATTCTCAGGAACTATCTTGCAGACATGAACTCCGTAGAGGCTATGGAATTCCTGAAAGACAGACTTGAGAAGACCGTATCGAATGAAGAGTTTTTCGCAACGATGAATGGAATCCAGTAGGGATTTCCACGAAATCACGATGCTCGTTTCATATCATTCACGATACTCGGGACATTACGGGCCTCTGGCAAGTCTTGGCCTTCCCATCATCATCGGCCAGCTGGGGATCATCCTGGTGAGTTTCGCCGACACCATGATGGTGGGACATTACAGGACCAGTGACCTGGCGGCGGCCAGTTTCGTGAACAATGTCTTCAACCTCGTCATCATCTTTTCGACGGGGTTTTCCTATGGTCTGACCCCGATAGTCGGAAGGCTTTTCGGGAAAGAGGATTTCCAGGGAGTGGGCCGTATGCTGAAAAACAGCCTGGCAGCCAACTCTCTTATAGCTGTACTCCTGATGCTTTTCATGACTGCAGTATACCTGAATGTGGACAGGCTGGGACAGCCTGCGGAGCTTCTTCCGCTTATACGCCCCTATTTTCTGGTACTGCTGGCCTCACTGCTGCCCGTGCTGCTGTTCAACGCTTTCAAGCAGTTCGCGGACGGCATCGCGGACACCGTCACCCCCATGTGGATACTGCTGCTGAGCAACGTAGTGAATATCTTCGGAAACTGGTGCCTGATTTTCGGAAAGCTAGGATGCCCTGAAATGGGACTGCTCGGTGCCGGAATTTCCACTCTGGTTTCCAGAATACTGACTGTGATCGTATTCGCCGGGATATTTTTCTTTTCGAAGAAATACGCCCCTTATCGCGAAGGTTTCCTGCGCTCAAGCGTAAACAGGCGCGATTTCAGGACTCTGAACCGCCTGGGTTGGCCGGTAGGCCTGCAGATGGGCATGGAGACCGGCTCTTTCAGCCTGGCCACCATCATGGTGGGCTGGCTGGGTACATTGGCCCTGGCCGCTCATCAGGTGATGCTCACGGTGGGACAGCTGGGATTCATGCTATATTACGGGATGGCGGCAGCGATTGCCGTGAGGACCAGCCATTTCCTCGGACAGGGCGATATCCGGAATGTCAGGGATTCGGCTTCGGCAGGGTTTCAGCTGATTCTGGTGATGGCCGCCGTGGTGTCTTCATGCATTTTCGCATTCAGACACAGTATAGGAGGAGTGTTTTCAGAGAATCATGAGGTGGCGGCGGTCGTGGCACAGCTTGTCATACCGTTTATCATCTACCAGTTCGGCGACGGGCTGCAATGCGCATATTCGAATGCCTTGCGCGGAATTTCCGATGTGAAACCTGTGGTACTGATAGCTTTCATAGCCTATTTCGCGGTATCACTTCCGGCCGGCTATATTTTCGGTTTCGTCTGCGGATGGGGACTGACAGGCATATGGATGTCATTCCCTCTGGGTCTCACCACCGCCGGAATACTGTACTGGCTGCGTTTCCAGAGAACGATACGGAAAATTTCATGAATTTTTCTTTTAAAATCCATGTTTTGGCACGGATATTGTAAAAATTCAAGACGTGCTGGTCAAGTGTGATCCAAGACACTTACAGCATGTTGGTTATTAGTTTTAGTGTTATTAATTATGTGGTTAGTATGAGGGTCTGCACGTGAGTGTCGATTCTCATTTTTTTATGTCCGGACTTACCCATATTCGGCCTGTACTTCAAAAAAAAGATGGCGGCTGAAAAGGTGCTTTCCCGCGTCATGCCGGGAATTCCTTTCAATCGCCATCCTCCACACACATATTCAGAACGCCGGTTAAAGCGTCCAGTCACGCCACCCGGCCTCTATTCCTTCTCCCGACAAAAGTTCCGGAGTCTGCTCGGAATTGTTTATCCAGATGGAATTCTTCACCACCTCCCGTCTGGTGTCTTCATACAGGGTCCCTACCGAAACTTTGCCGCCGTGCTTCCGGATATTGTCCAGCAGGTAGTATGTGAACATGCCGTGCTGCTTTTCCTTGTACGGCATGGATCTCTGGGTCGAAGATGTGGAAGTGAACACTACTATGTTCCCGTTTATCGGTGTCTCTTTCGGCTTAATGACTATACCCCTCCCGACACCGCTGTAGCAGGCATCCATAAAGACGTATGTCTTTCTGGCTCGGCTCGATCCGAGGTCAGCATACAGTTTCTCCAGTTTGAGACCCGCTGTCGGAGAGGATATGCTGACATCGACAGGTATCAGATATGTCTCTTCCGAGTCTGCGTCATGCTGGCCATGTCCGGCGTAGAAAAGATAAAGTTCTATTTCTCCCGGATTGAGTCTGCTCATCCTGATGAGCTTGTTTATATTGAAGTTCATCTGGGCATATGTGGCATTGTGAAGCAGGATCACGTTCTCCTCCGGTACACCCATATAATCCGTGGCATAGGCTGCGAATACATCCGCATCACGTCCGGCATAGTCCACATTCACCTCATAAGTGGTATTCTGCTTGTAGGAATTGTAGTCTTCGTTTCCTATCACCAGCGCGAACTTGTGAGGATCAGGGTCCGCAGCCGGAGTCAGGCCTTCAAGAAGTTCCGACACGACAGTCTGTTTTCCCACTTCCTGCGTCCCTGCATCGGCGGTAGCGCTGACTACCTTAGGGGCAAGAGGCATCCTGGCATTCCCGGCATATTCCATTTCAGCAGGATACCGGTAAAGCATGGACTGCGAACCGTTCTCGAGATTCACCTGAGCATTCATCCTTCCGGTATAGAAAGAAAGATACTTGACATCGCGGTGCTTTTTCGTATATTCAGACAGACTCGCCACCACTGTCAACACATCGTCCGGATCAGAGGAAAGGGAATCGGCCGCATTCCGGTCAATGACGAACTTCGACGTGACTTCCGTACTCTCGCCAGGCTTTATGAGCGGAATCCTGAGTTCGCTGTCCATGCCGCTGATGCCTTCAGGCCACTGGAGGTCCACCACAACGTCTTTGGCCAGGTCACTGCCGTCATTCTCCACGGTAAGCATTAGATTTACCGCATCGCCGGCGGCCAAAGGGGTATGATTGTCCTTGTAGACCCAATACCTTGTAATAATCGGCTTGCAGGCATTGACACCGAGGGCATCGAATGAATATTGGCTTATTACAGGGTCTTTAAGATTGCTGGCGGCTCCCATGAATTCGAGATTTATCCTGTCGGAGACCAGGGAAAGTTTCGCGGCACCGTCGAAAATCAGCGTGGTGTCGGAATTGGCCTTGATTTCCGGCAGGAAGACAGACTGGACGGGATAACTGAACCAGTCCGACTGCGCCTGTTCGCCGGCAAAGCGGAAATCGACATCACGGATATCCTCGCCTGTGGGGTTCTGCAGGGTGACGGCTATCCTGAATTCTTCCTCAGCCTCCACTTTCCGGTTCCCGTTCGCATCGTTCACGACTATGTCCCGGATCACAAGCTGCGGAATAATATCACCCTTCTCCCTTATCTTGATGATGCCGAGCCTGTCGTGATATGAGACGAAAGCTATGCCGTCATGGAAATCGGTAGCGGACGTGAAAAGGGTATCTATGACCAGTTCACCGCTTTTGTCTATATAGCCGTACTTGCCATCCACTGACACCCATGCGTAATCTTCACTGAAATTGCCGGCCTTGTCATACTCAAGCGTAATGACTGACTTGCCGTAAGTGTTGATATAGCGCATGTTGCCATCCTGCATGAGTATGGCCGCAATGCCGTCTTCATTGAAATCAGTGGCATCCGTTACGGTAAAAGGCGTCAGTTCGAAATTGCTGTCCATATAACGGACACCATACGGAGTCCTGACCTTGGCGAATCCGTTCACGAACTTGAGAGGCTCGGCATTGGCCGCACCATCGATATTGCGCTTGCTTCCGCGCCTGTTGATATAAAAGTAGTCCTGTTTCTTGCATACCAGCGCCACTCCATTGCTGAAATTGTTTACGGTATCGTATGCAGGCTCGATGACCACTGCGCCTTTCTTGTCGATATAGCCCCATTTGCCGTTTTTCTTTTTCTTTTTCTTCACCGGCGCATAGCCTTCGCTGAAATCCCCGTATTCGAACTTGGGTGAAAGGCGGTATGACTTTCCTTCAGGACTGACATAATAGGATATGTTCCCGCCTTCGGCGTAAGCCATACCATCAGAAAAATCCCTCATCAGCGTAAAGACAAAACCTGTAGTACTCTCCCCTTCCGCATCTATGATTCCCCAGAATCCGTCTTTTCTGACTACGGCATGTCCGTCCGTAAAATCATAGCACTCGTCATACACGGGAGAGAGAACGGTTTTTCCTGCAGTGTCCATGAAACCCCATTTGCCGTTTTCCCTGAATGCACACAGTCCGTCGCTGTATGGCCGCACCTCTTCGCAACGGATTTCCTTTATCCATTTGAAATCCACGGAATCAGCCATAGCTGTCTGTGAAACCAAGATGGAAAGCATGAGTATGATTCCTGAAACTCGCATAAAATTATCTGATTAACGTCATGTTGTAATAAAAAGTCCTCTGGTCGGCGGGAAGTGTGAATATCCATTTCAGTATCGACTGGCTGTCAGCATCCCCTATGTACGGAATATCCGTCTTCGTAGCCACTATGATGATGTTCACTTCTTCCACCTCCGAAGAGCTGTCGGCTTTCTCCATCAGCAGGTCGATCTTGTCCGACACAGGAAAGGTATAGGTTTCCCCTGCCTTGAAAAGCAGGTTCTTTTCATAGCTGTTCGGGTAAATCATCGCTGCACCGTCCTCGCTGAACCAGAACAGTTTCAGGTAAGAATCCGCACCATACACCTTGACGGTACAGGAAAAAGGTTCGTACTCTTTGTACACCGGTTCTATTCCTGTCACGTCCAGAATATATCCCGGGTCTTCCTGCCTGTCATCTTTGGAGACTCTGGCATTTATGGTCACCACCTTGAAAAGTTTTTTTGCAGCAGGATCCCAGATGTCTTCCACCGTCTTGTCCGTCACGTTTACCATACCGTTCAATGCCAGGACACTGACTGAGGAAAAGGCTTCTTCGAACCGGCTTCCGCTCCGGGTCATGACCTGCCCGAACACGGACCATACCTTTTCCATCACACCTGCCTTTCTCAAGGCATCTTTCCTGGCTTCGTTCATGGCTCTCTCCTCAGCCTCGGCCATAGTGATGTCGCCACTGACCTCCCAGCGGCCGGTCGCATTCCTTACCGTCACGATATCGCCGGCATACAGCAAGCTGCCGGCCGAAAGGAGGACAATGCACAAAAGTATTTTTCCTGCAGAAAATCCCATCGTGCAGAAATTTACAGTCCGAGCAAGCCGTCAAGTTCTTCCATAAGTTCGCCGGCTTCTGCTGTCATGGACTTCTGTACGGCCTTGATGGCTTCCTGAGTGGCCAGTTCGGAGTTGTAACCGAGAGTTACCTGCACCTCGTTGTTTCCGGCTTCGTTCACCCTGTATATTTCCACCAGGATCATGACACGTCCCAGAGTATTGGAAATGAGGTTCTTGCTGGCACTGACAAAAGAATTTATGGAAGCGGCGCTTTCAGCGCTGATCTCATCGTTCGCCACCTTGGCTTCTATAAGCTGGTTCACTCTCGTCTGGATCTGACCGGCCAGATCGAGTTTGGCAAGGTTTACCGCCTGCATCTGTGCTGCGGAATAGTTCGAGCCGGTAGTTCTGGCTGTAGCTATGAAATAGAAAGGATATCCGTTCGAATCCATTTCATACTGGCACTGCCATGCCTTTTCCAGCTGTTTGTCGATAGGCAGTTTGCCTACAGGAGCCTTGTAGCCCTGCTTTGCGAGCTTTCTCGCTTCTTTTCTGGCAGAACGGATGGCCTTGTCCTTTACCTGACGGTTCAGGAATCTCTCGTGCCTCTCGATCTTCCTGTATTCTTTTCTGGTGGCGACGTCCTGGGCCAGAACACCTGTAGAAGCCAGCAGCAGACTTGCTGACACAATGGCTGAAATAATGATACGTACGTTCATGTTTTTAAGGTATTAGTAGTTTAAATAGTTATAGTTTATGATAAAATCCACTTTACATACGGCACGATCCGCGATTGACTGCCGGGACCCATATACGATCCCGTCGGCCGTATCAAAATAAAGCATTAAAAACTGCAGACTCGGGATTATGGCTGACACATGATATCTGTAATACTCCTTTCCGCTTTCACTGTCAGTTTCCTTTGAGAGCGCGGAGAAATCTATCATCTTCCCATACGGATATATGTTTCCTTCTTTGTCTGTCAGTTCGAAAGTCCATCCGGCAAAGTAGTCTTCCGGTGAGATATTGAAATTATTGAATTCAAATCCCAGATTCAAATCGTAGTGTCTCTGTATAAGTTTTCCGTTTATATTGACAATACGGCCGGTATTCGTACTGAGTTCTATGGCATCAGTACTGTACAGATACGATCCTTCCGCAGACATGTCGGGGCTGCTGAAAACAATGTCTCCTCCTTCGTATGAATATTCAATATCTTCGCTCATGATTACAAAACGCAGTCGGGCATAATCCAGTTTCGGAATACGGAAGAGATATCTGTTCCCGTCCGTTCCGGTCTGTATTGCAGGAAACCCGTCTACCCATGTCCCGGACCCCCTGTCATAAACAAAACACCAGATGTCACAGGAACCCAGGCTGATGCCGGAATCCGATTTCGTGCTGCCATGCACATCGGAAGTTATCTCCGTCTGAATCGTATACGTCAGTGCAATATCCGTGAATCCGCCGTCGTCCGGGACATCCGGAATCCCGTCCCTGGTACATGCGGCAAGAACAATGAGCGACAATATGGTAATGTATTTTTTCATATCAGTTCAAATCTATGAGAATTTCTTCCGTAATGATCTCTTCAAGAGCGAACCCGAATCCCGTATCGTTCCGTCTTATATTGATTGTCCAGCTGTAGCGTTTGTTCGCTTCCACCGGATAATCCAGTTCAGTCGAGAAAGACGTCAGGGATCCGTTTTGGTCTCTTATGACCAATTCAATCCCGGTATTTTCCGTTGCAGCGGGAAATACGCTCACATCTTCGCAGACTCTGTAAACAGTCATCCCTGCCCCGGATGTCTGGGGACCATCGAAAATGTATCTTGACCCTGTATGCGAGTACATGAATTCATAGCCGGAGCTATAGCATAATCCTGAATAATGATCTGACAGATACAATACCGCATAGTCGACATAATCATGAATGTCAAGATAATTGCCTGATGCATCAAGAATATGTACATCAGCCGTGATTTTGGCTACCGGCCTGTGAAGGGCGACCTGAAGATGGCCGTCTTCATCCAAGTCCGACAGCCATGCCTGGCCTATGGCCATATCTTCCGTAACTGGACCGTTATGACTGAAAATCAGGATATTGTCATCATCGGAAGATACTGTGACGAAATCACCGGCCCGGGTATTCGTGAATATCATGGAATACGTGTCATCCGGAACAGTATATGAAAAGATGCCGTCACTCACGAAACTCGGGGCGACAAAACCCTGGCACGTACCGGTCCGGTCTATATAATAGAGGAATATGTCATCCTTTTCCGGATCTACCAGTGATTTGGATTGAAGTACCGGACTTGTCGGAACGACTTTGATGTCGATGTACCCCTGTCCCGCTTCCGGAACTGCAGCACCTGTCCGCTCCTTCTGACACGCCGGCACTACGGCCAGCAAAACAGGCAAAATGGTATGTATGATGTGTTTTTTCATATCCTTGTCATTGTATTCATTTCATCGGACTCGCATTATTCATTCTACAGGAAAATACCAGTTCTTGTTCAGGACAATGGTCCGGTCACAATCGGATTCCCCTGGATTTCCGCTGACAAACAGGCTGCCGGTAACCGGCTCGGATGACCTGTCATACATGGTCCTGAACATGGCGTTCAGACCATACGCTTGCATAAGATTGTCTTTGACATCAAGATACTCCAAGGATGTACAGTCAGAGAGCTCCAGACCGGTAAGTCTGGCTCCTGACAAAGTAAATTCTTCTAATGAAGAGCACCCCGATAAACCGACGCTTTCAATGATCGGATTTGAACCGTTTCCGGCATCAATGGTCTTCAGTGACTGGCAAGAAGAAAAGTCAAGTGTTCCAAGTATGGCATTTTCGCTGACAGTGCATGATTCCAGATTTCCGCATCCGGAAAAAGTGACTGATGTCAGATTCTTGTTTGAGGCTATCTCGCATTCTTTGACGCCGGTTCCGCTCAGATCGAGTTCAGACAAAAGAGTGCGCCCTACATTTAGATGCATCGGGGCCGTACAGCCGGAAAGGTCAACAGATGTCAGACCTTCACCGACTCCGTCAAGTGAACACTCTGCAAGGGATGTGCATCCTGACAAGTCCACGGAAGCCATACCACGCCCACTTAGGTCCACAGAAACCAGAGCAGTACAATCTGACAAGATAATAGATACAGGAGCAGGATAGTCAAGGTAAGCATGGATATCCACCGACTTGAGGTTTGTATACCCTCCAAGATTCAATTCTGTCAGATTTGACTTAGTCCAATCCCCGAAATCAAGATTTTCAACACTCTTTGGCAGTGCAATTGAAGATAGTCCCACTTGGTCAATAACGACTGTCTTCATGTTCGTGCACGCAGACAAATCAAGATTGAATTGAGACTCATCAATATCAATATTGTAGAGCTGCAGATATTCCAGTCCGGGATGCTTGCTGAAATCATAGCTGCAGACTTCCGCGCCGGATCTCAGGATATCCAGACGTTTCAGGTTCGGGGTATTGTCGACTTTCCATGTTTTCAGCCCGTTGAACCTGACGTAATCCAGCGATGTGCAATTGCTGATATCGACAGACAAAGAGCCGTTTATTCCAGATATACCATATCCAGGTTCTATGTGTGACAGATTCGGACAGTTGCTGACATTAAACACGGAACATTTGAACTCTCCTCTTATTTCCTTGAGAGACACAAGGTTTGAAAAATTGAAATCACGTATAGTCCCTCCGCAACGGATAGTTTCAATAGCATCTGCCCCTGTCCTGACTATTGTATTGATGCTCACAGCGTCAAAAGAAAGGCTTTTAAGAGAAGAACAATTGCTTATATTAAGAAATGTCAGACTGTTATTGGATATATCCAGTTCCTGCATCGACGAACAGCCGTTAAGATTGACAGATTCCATCGAATAGCATCTTTCAACGTTCAGAAACCTGAGATTCGTATATGAAGAACAGTTAAGACCTGTCATGGCGGTATCATGAAGTTTCAAGTATTCCATCGGCCGTTCTCCGGAATAATCGGCAGGATATATCACGAGAGAAGCAAGGTTCCTGTTGTCTCCGCAGTCCAGACGCTTCAAGGTACCTGCCATACTGCTTACATCCAGAGAAGTAAGGTCACAATCCAGCAAGGAAAGGCTTTCTATCCCCTGCCCTTCTGAAAACGTCATATCTGTCAGAGCCGATTCATCCGCATTCAGATTCTTGAGGGCGGGCAGGACGGAGAAATCGAATGATTCATCGTACATGTCCACGGACAGGTCAGTAAGACTGATACAGTTTTCGAACCTGTAAGAATACTTGTAGTCAGGGTCATCCAAATCTTCAAACGATATGATGCTGTCTGCCGTGATCGTGGTTGTGGTCTCCGTCGGGAACTCGCTGCCTGACAGTCTGATGTTTCCCCCGTTGTCGTATGGAATCGGACCGCTGCCATAGTCTATCTCTATATTGGTCCCCACTATATTGAACTCGGTAGTCACGGAATTGTGCTTCGTAACATATATGACCTGCTTGCTCCCGTTCAACTGTGATATGCGGACCGTCTGTTCATGGCCCTTTTCTGTCCGCAGGACAATGGTGCCGGTTCTGGACCCGGCCACGTTTTCAGACAAGGCCGTCACTGTCAAATGGTCGTCTTCCCTGCTCACCGTAAAGTATTCCTGTCCGTCTGTCAGTTCATAAGACCAGCTGTATGGCAACAATGTCCTGACCTCGAATCCGATATAATTTCCGGCATTCTTGCCCACAGTGTATGCACAGTTCACATCGAATATTTTCTGTTCTGACGGGTATATGCTGTATGAATTTTCGTACAGTTCCGGCTCTTCCAGTGTGAAGACAGCCGAGCCGTTGTCTTTCGTCAGCCTGAGAGTCACGGTATAGCTTCTGTTGGATTCAAGGATCCGGCCGAGATTCGTTTCGAATGTCTGTTCTGTTCCGTCCGAAAATGACAGGAGGACAGAACAGGGATTGACACTGTTCCCGGGAATGACATTTACCTGCTCCGATGTCCATATACCGGCATCGTCTTTCCGTAGTTCTGCGACAAGACCGGCGTTACCTGATTCCGAAAAGGTTCCGTCCTGATTCACGGCAAACGATGAACTGAATCCGCCGTATGTCACCTTGACCGTTTCAAGAGTACCGTCAGTCATAGCGTCTCCTTCCGGATCTGCAACCATGAATCTGGTCACAAGCTGTGAGGAAATCCTTCTTACAGGGACATCGTATACCTCCTGATTTCCGACAGTGATGTTATCCAGCATACCGAACAGAATGTCTGACGGGATAGCTGCGAGTTCCGGATCAGTCAGTCCGAAAACCAGAGAACCTTCCTCAGACACACTCAGAGAGACATTCCCGGCTATCCGGCTATCCATATTGGAGAAAAACACCCCATGGCTTTCCTTCGGGATTTTATAATAGATGATCTCTCCCTGAGTAAGATGCCGTGCATACGGCTGGAGAATTCCCGCCGCGAGGTCTTCCATGGTGTAGGCATAGAAAGTCCGCCCGGCCTCAGCCTTGGAAACCACTTCCATACCGGATAGCTGCGGTCTTATCTTCAGCATCCCGTCACCCGTATTTCCTGACGGGCACAGCTCTTCTTCAGAGCAAGAAACCAGACACAGGAACATGCCTGTCAGGAATGATGCATATAATGTTTTCATTTCCATACCTGTTAAAATTCTATGACATCCTCTACTTCCTCTATATCTTCTACAGTGAAACCGACTCCGGTATCGGACATATTCAGATTCATCGTCAGATTCAAGGCATTCTCACCGGTATAGTCGTTGTTGGCCTCCAGCGCATACTCCATATCATAAGATGCGGACAACTCAGTCCCGTCCTCCAATGTGAATCCGAAATCAAGCCGTGCCGGATTTCCGTCCGCGACAGGGAAGATATAAATGTTCCCGAAACTTACAGTTCTGTCGTTCCAGTCACTGCTGTGGATGATGTTGGAGATATTTCCTTCATAAGTCACTTCACCCGTATGGGTCGAGATGGCGCATTCTTCGTAGCAGCCGTTGATACGCATGGAAACATCCGCAATATCAGTCACGTCAAAATTGCCTTCGACAGTCAGATTGACTTCAAGACGGAGTACGGGACGGATGATATCCACATTTCGGGTATCATATCCCGAAAAATCAAGTTCCAGTGTCCCTATCTGAAGATCATGTCCTAAATCTGCCGCACCATCCTGCCGGATATACCAGATGACATCATCGTAGGAAAGGCTGAATCCCGAAAATCCGTTGTTCGTGATGAGAATCTGCCTGAAGCCGGGCTCGATATTATCCACCAGCCATTTTCCGTTTTCTTCCGTGGCAGGATAATGAGCCGAAGTGACAGAGTCAAAATCCAGTCTTTTGAAAACACAGGCCTCAAGTGTCGTCGCAGGCTCGTAGCCTCCGGTATTGGCATAGTACGGGAAGTCAGGCTCCAGAATCAGTCTGTATTGCCCTTCTCCCGGAGTTCTAAATCTTACGTAAGCCGAAAGATAAATACTTTCGTTTTCATCGATGGCATACATCCACACATCATAGGACGTGTCTTCTGCCAGACCGGACAAAGTATAAGTGAATTCTGTATCGGACGGCACTGTCCCGAATGATATCCTGCCGGAAAAGTCGAATTCTGATCCGTTTTCGGAGATGACATAACCGGCATCATGGAAACTGATGCCACCATAGTCGGTTACAGTCATTCTCAAGTCAGCGGAGTTCATGGTCATGGTGCTTACCGGCACATTCACTTCAAGGCTGATGTCAACATCCGGTGCGACGAGAGCAAGACTGAGCTCCGGTCTCACCGTCCTGATATAGTTCACCTGAGGCACGGATACGGAAAGATTTTCAAGTATCACTGACTCCAGGAACGGCATCTCTGCCAGAACATTGATATTGCGCAGTTCCGCATCGTTTCTGATTTCCAGACTGCGGAGTCCGGACACCGATGCCAGAGACTCTATGGAAGTTATATGGTTGCCTTCCAGAATCAGATTTTCCAGCCGGCCGCAATCTGACAGCCCGCTGAAGTCGTCAATGACTTCAGGGCATTCGCATATATACATGTCGCGGGCATTTCCGGCATACGTCTGGAAAGCATGCTGCGGCATGCGGGTGATTTCTATCAGAGGGGTGTCAACATCATTCAGCACCGATATATCGGCAAGCCGGACGTTGCCCACCATGATGATGCCGTCAGAGACATATTCCAGAGGATCGAGTCCGGAAAGATCGCTGATGCCGCTTTCGAAGAAAGCAAGCGACGGATCCGCATGCGACGGACTGCCGTACGGAATAGTTTCTCCTATCACAAGACGGCCCTCTATCCCCGAATACCCTGAATAGGTGAAGTCATCGACATCATCCTGTGATTCAAGGTAAAGATCTCCGTAATATACCGAACCATCCGGATCATCATCCGGATCATCGTCAGGATCATCGGATGATGCATTTCCGTTCTGTCTGACCCTTACCGAAGCAGAACTGCCGATGTGGTCCGAACTGATGACTATGTCAGCTGTCCTCGCATCTTCGTCAGAATTCTCTGAAACGGAAAAAGAGATGTAGCTGATACCTGTACTTTCCTCTTGGCGGATATCCGTATCCCTGATCCAGGAACGGCCGCCGCTCTCATAATCGACTGTGACGGAAATTTCAGAATTGGTCCTGACTTCTATTTCCCCGCTGAGTTCGGATTTGGTTCCGGAAGCGGGGAAAGTCACGGTTTCCGCAGAAAGAAGTTCAAAAACCGGAAAGGCCCCCATCATGCCTTCCTCAAAAGGATGCCTGCAGTCCGATGCAAGGACCAGAACGGCGAGCAGGGACATAAGTTTCAATGCCATGCCTGTAGAATGACTGTGTTCCATAACCGTTCCTCCTTATTTTTTGAAAACTGACTGTCTGCTGTTGAACAGTCTGAAACCCAGCCCGACCGATACAGTCATGTTTCTGCTCGGCTCCAGCGACATCACATAACTGTTTTCCAAGGCTTTTGTATAGCGCAGGTTAAGAAAGACCACCCGCCCCATATTGATAATCATACCTGCTACCAGACTGCCATAATCCAGGATACCTGTATCATCTACCGTCTGAGGGCCGGCTTCGCCTGCCAATGTCATGATACCGGAAAGGGCTATGGACTGCTGATACCCTACTTCAAAGGCAAAACCTCTGGAGCACCACAACTGAAGACATACGGGGATGTCTATATACTGATGTCTTGTGGAAACGGATGAGAATTCAGGGATATCAAGAGGATAATCCGCAAGATGATAATGATACAGGCCGTCTACCTGCAGCCCTATTACCTTTCCGATTTTAATTCCGGCGAATAGGCCGCCACCCCCCCCCCATTGAACATAAGAGGACGGCGCAATCTCAGTACCTGTCAGCGTCGCGACTCCTTCGCCGCGCATTCCGACAGACACTTTCACAAGTTGGGCACTGGCCGTATGCACGGCAAATGCGCAAAGCGTGACTGCAATCAATTTTCTAAGCATCGCAATTTGAAAGTTAAGTTTTACCCACACATCTCAGGCAAACACAAGCCGTATGCTGTGACGCGACAGCGGCAAATATAGGAAGAAGCCGAGAGCAATGCAAATAAACTTGTTTAAATATTCATCAATTCTCCGAAAGGACATTGATGACGATGGTCCTTACCATGGATTTCAACTCGTCCAGAAAGGCGGATGCCTGGTATGTCCCGGATTCGATCATGCGGAGTTTCTTTTCCCACATTCCGGTCAGTTCCGCACTTTTCAGCAGCTCTTCGTGGATGGTGGCTATAAGGTCTTTTCCTGTCTGCGTAGGATAGAGGCTTTTCCGTTCTTTCCTTATATAATTCCTTTTATATAATGTCTCGATGATGGCCGCCCTCGTGGACGGACGTCCTATGCCGTTTTCCTTGAGGGCGTCCCGCAGCTCCTCGTTTTCCACAGCCTTGCCGGCAGTCTCCATGGCGCGGAGAAGGGTGGCCTCGGTAAACGGTTTCGGCGGTGTAGTCCAGATCTCTTTCAGAAAAGGGCTGTGCGGGCCGCTCTCCCCTGCCGTGAATTCCGGCAGGACCGCATTGGTTTCCTCTTTGGAGTCCGCACCGTCATTGTCCGGCGACTGCCGGGCATCCTGAATATCTCCGGTATCAGACTGGCTGTTCCGGTTCTGGTCAGAGGAAAAGAGGACGCGCCATCCCGGCTTCAGCATCCTTTTCCCGGAAGTCTTGAAATCGATCCCTGAAACCTTTCCGGTAACCGTCGTGGTGGAAATCTCGCAGTCGGGATAGAATGCGGCAATGAATCGTCCCGCCACCAGATCATACACTTTCCTTTCTTCCAGAGTAAGGGCATTGGCAGGCACTCCGGTAGGGATGATGGCGTGATGGTCGGTGACTTTCGAATTGTCGAACACCTTTTTGCTCTTCGGCAGCTTCCTGCCTGAGAGAGGAGATGTGAATTCCTCATAGCCTTTCAGTCCCGAAAGGATCTTCGGCACTTTGGGATATATGTCGTCACTGAGGAATGTGGTGTCCACCCTCGGATATGTCGTGACTTTCTTTTCGTAGAGTGACTGTATGAGTTTCAGGGTCTCGTCTGCGCTGAAGCCGTATTTCCTGTTGCATTCCACCTGCAGGGAAGTCAGGTCGAAAAGACGCGGAGGGGCCTCCTTCCCCTTTTTCTCCGTCACTCCGGTGACCGTAAACTCCTTTCCGGTAACTTCGGCCAGAAGCTTTTCCCCTGCCTCCTTGTTCTCGGACTTTCCTTTGGAGGCAGTGAAGGTGACATCTCGGTAGACCGTCTTGAGTTCCCAGTATGGGGAAGGGACGAAATGGTCTATTTCGTCCTGGCGGTTCACGATCATGGCAAGAGTAGGTGTCTGCACCCTGCCGATGGAAAGGACCTGCCTGTTTCCCGCATATCTCAGGGTGTACAGTCTGGTGGCGTTCATCCCGAGAATCCAGTCTCCTATGGCCCTGGCGAGTCCGGCCTCATACAGCAGCCTGAAATCGGATTCCGGCCTGAGGTTCCTGAAACCTTCGCGGATGGATTCTTCAGTCAGGGATGATATCCATAGCCGTTTGACCGGGCATTTCACCCCGGCTTTCAACATCACCCAGCGCTGGATCAGTTCGCCTTCCTGACCGGCATCACCGCAGTTTATGATCTCGTCCGCATTCTGCATCAGAGTCCTTATAATCCCGAACTGCTGCGTATAGACTTCGTTGTCTATAAGCTTGATACCGAATCTGGGAGGAATCATCGGAAGGGATGAAAGCATCCATGTCTTCCACTGCGGGCTGTAGTCATGGGGCTCTTTCAGAGTGCACAGGTGACCGAAAGTCCATGTTACCTGATAACCGTTTCCTTCGAGATAGCCCTGACGTTTCGTCGTCGCTCCCAGAACTCCTGCTATTTCTCTCGCCACACTCGGCTTCTCCGCTACGCAAACAATCATGATTTTTCCTTTAACAAGGCAAAATTAGCTCAAATTTGACAATGGCCAAGCAAGATTTCAGGAATTTTAAACGGACTTACCGGTATTTTGCGTATTTTTGAAAAATATACAAACTCGAAACAGATGATGAAAAGAATCATTAAACAGGCTGCTGCGGCAGCCGCCGTCGTTTGCGGACTGATAGCTTCAAGCAGCTGCAGCCGTGAAACCAGAATCACAGGGACATTGTTTACTGAAGGCACAGACTCTATCGGAGTATATATAACCGATGCCGTGACCAACGAGCCTGCAGCAGCAGACACCATAGTGGCCGTGAACGGAACAGCGTCTATCGATATCAGAAGGGACGATGACAGGCTGCTGTTCGTGTACATCCTCCCTCTCCACCAGGTAACGTCCCCATACCCGGTCTTCCTGCTTCCTGGTGACAGGCTGCGCGTGTCAGGAAAGGCTGACGCCCCTGAATTCCGCGGATCGGAGATTTATGACGGGCTGGCCATGTTCGACGAATACATCTCGCTTACTGCCAGAATGGACTCCCTTTTCAGGGAAGCCGGCCGGCTGGCTGAGAACGATATCATCGGACAGCAGTCACTGAATGCGGAATACAGCAGCCTGACTGCCATGATGGACAGCGTCTGCGTAGAGTATGTAAAGAACAATCCGGACAATCTGACTTCCGGTTACCTGACCGCCTTCATGAATGCCGAAAACGGTCTGGAGTCATACAATCTGCTGGGTCCGTCTGTCAAGGAAAGCGCCTTGGGTGAGTTTCTGGACACCATTGCCGGACGTTTTACGGATATTGTCACCACGAACAGGAACAGGGAAAACATCAGACCGGGAAAGGCTGCGCCTGAATTCAGTCTGAAAGGTATGGACGGGAAAGAATACTCACTGTCTTCATTCCGCGGGAAATACGTGCTTCTGGATTTCTGGGGAGAATGGTGCTACTGGTGCATGAAGGGCATGCCTGACATGAAGAAGTATTACGCGAAATATCATGACAGCATAGAGTTCGTGGGCATAAACTGCCGGGATTCCGAGGAAACATGGAAAAAGACGGTAGAAGAGAAAGGTCTGGACTGGACGAACCTGTACAACGGTGACGATACGGCCATCCTGAAGGAATACGCTGTCGAGGGCTTCCCTACCAAGATACTGATAGACAAGGACGGGAAAATCGTAGAGGTGTTCGTGGGCGAAAGCGAAGAGCTTTACGAAAAGCTGGACGAGATGTTCTGATTTCATTACGGATAAAATGGAGATACGAAACAGAAGCGGACTGAGCAGGGAGCTGATATGGGAATATGCCCTGCTGATTCTGATTTTCCTGCTTGGGATCATCCTTTTCAGGCAGCTGCAGCCGTTCCTTAGCGGCGTACTGGGTGCCATGACCCTGTACATCCTGCTCAGGAAGCCTTGTTTCAGACTGACTGAAAGGACAGGACGGCCGACGCTGTCCGCCACCATCATTCTGATATGCGTGATTCTTTTCATCATGATACCTCTGTCCCTGCTGGCATGGTTCATCATAGCCAAACTCCAGCAGGTAAACTGGAATACTGAAGACATGATCGCTCCTGCCAGGCAGGTGATAGACATCGTGAAGGAAAGGTTCGGAATCGACCTCATTTCCGAAAAGAGCATATCGTTTGCCGCAGGGAAAATCACCGCTTTGGGACAGTCGCTCATAAACGGAATCGGTGATTTCTTCATAAACATAGCCGCAGCCCTCATTCTGCTGTTCTTCCTTTTTACGGGAGGAAGGAAAATGGAGGAATATGTCTCGTCGCTCATCCCGATGAAGAACATTAACAAAAAGGAGACTATAGACAGGATAAACGTCATGGTGAAGTCGAATGCCATCGGCATCCCTATGCTGGCCCTTATCCAGGGTCTTATCGCATGGGTGGGATACATGTTTTTCGGAGTTCCGAATGCATTTCTGGCTGCATTCATGACCGGTCTGTGCTCTATCGTACCGATTGTCGGAACGACTGTGGTGTGGATACCCATGGCCGTCTA
Organism: uncultured Bacteroidales bacterium; assembly: GCA_944326365.1. Classification (GTDB taxonomy): domain Bacteria; phylum Bacteroidota; class Bacteroidia; order Bacteroidales; family UBA932; genus Cryptobacteroides. The sequence goes on from CALVDR010000010.1 coordinate 62,803, forward strand.
TTTCGCCGTGCTCGGGCTGTGGGGGAAAGCCATCGGGCTGCTGGTATTCGGGACCATCTGCATTTCACAGAGTGACAATCTTTTCCGCTTCATCCTGCAGAAAAAGCTGGCAGATACGCATCCTTTGATCACCATCGCAGGTGTCGTGGTCGGCCTGCAGCTGTTCGGCTTCATCGGAATCATATTCGGCCCCCTGCTGGTATCGCTCTTCCTGCTGTTCCTGGACATGTTCAGGAAAGAATATCTCTCTGACGAAAGCCGGGACGGGACATCGGACGTGACCGGAATCACAGAGACAGACAAAGAAGCGGAGACAGGAAGGAGGGAGTGATGGAAAGATGCGGCGAGATACCTGTGGAAAGACATCCTCTGGAGCCGTTTATACCGGAAGGCGCGAGAATCCTCATGCTCGGCAGTTTCCCTCCGAAACGTGAAAGATGGTCGATGGATTTCTTCTACCCGAATTTCAACAACGACATGTGGAGGATATTCGGGCTGGTGTTTTACGATGACAGGTCTTTCTTCACGGTTTCCGACGGGAAACGTTTCGACAAGGTGAAAATCACGGATTTCTGCACTGAAAAAGGCATCGCCCTCTACGATACGGCCTCGGAAATCCGCCGTCTTCAGGACAATGCCTCCGACAAGTTTCTCGAAATAGTCTCCCCTGCCGATATTGGTGCCTTGCTGGCCAGGATGCCCGGCTGCAAGGCAATAGTGACGACCGGACAGAAAGCCGCCGAGACTGCGGCGGCGTACTTCGGATGCCCTGTCCCCTCTCCGGGTACTTTTACGGAAACCACATGGAAAGATGACAAGGGCCAGTCTTCCCCTCTTCGGCTATGGAGGATGCCGTCATCATCTCGCGCCTATCCGCTTTCCTTAGAGAAAAAAGCGGAGACCTATCGCAGAATGTTCGTTTTCGAAAGTATCATCTGACTGGCACCTTCTCCGGAAGATCAGGATTCCGCAGCGGCGGAAATGACCTCGCCAAGCGTAGGATGAATATGCACGGCATGACGGAGAGCGTCCATGTCTGCACCGGCAGACATCAGACTGGAAACTTCCTGCACCAGGTCAGCTGCATGAGGGCCCACGACATGGCATCCGAGAATTTTCCCTTCCGGTGAAGACATGATCTTGCACAACCCGTCTGTCTCTCCCATGCAGACGGCTTTCCCGTTCGCCCTGAAAAATGCCTTGTGCACACTGTATTCCAGACCGAGAGACTTGCAATCCTCTTCGGCATACCCGACGGAAGCGGCTTCCGGCATGGTGAATACAGCTGAAGGCATCACATCCGGACCGTTCACGCCGTTTCCAGAAGACACAAGCCCTGTCCCCGAGACCGGTTCGGGAGACTGCCCTGCCATATCTGACATTATGGCCTGCAACGCGACTTTTCCCTGGAAAGTGGCGGCATGGGCCAGAAGCTGGCGCCCGTTCACATCTCCTATTGCGAAAATATGTGGCACATTAGTCCTCATATCGCCATCCACTACGACTGCTCCGCGTTCCGTAACCAGTCCTGCAGCTTCCGTATCCAGCCGGTTGCTGTCAGGTCTGCGGCCCACAGCCACGAGGACATGATCCGCTTCGCAGTTCCCCGGAACTCCTTTTTTCTCCCAATTCACCCTGAGAAGTCCGGTCTCCTGGACTTCTTCGATGGAAGTGACTGCAGACTGCAGGCTGAATACGATACCGCGCTTCGAAAGACTCTGCCTGAGCCTTTTGGCTATATCCTGATCGTAGCGCGGCAATACTTCGCGGCAGAATTCCACTACCGTCACCTCACTGCCGAAACTGCGGAATACCGAGGCGAATTCAAGCCCTATCACTCCCCCGCCGATTATACACAGTTTCCGTGGCAGTTCCTCCAGTTCCAGCAGGGCCGTGGAATCCACCACCCCATCCAGTCCGATTCCGGGAATATCCGGGACGGCAGGAACAGAACCGGCAGCTATGATGATATAGTCGGCAGTATAGTCGGTACCGCAGACTGTCACGGTCCTGTGATCCTTGAAAGAAGCCTGTCCTCTGACGAGCTGCACTCCCGAACTCTCCAGCAGGGTTTCCACATTTGATCTTAAACCAGACACGATGTCGTCTTTGCGCCGCTTCACCTGGGCGAAATCCAGCGTCGGCTGCCCTGCCGATATCCCGAAAGCACCGGCATGGCGCATCTCTTCCAGAATCTCTGCCGTGCGGCAATATGCCTTGGTCGGAATGCAGCCTGCATTGAGGCAGGTGCCTCCGACCTGTCCGGACTCGACGAGAATCACGTCTAGTCCTTGCCTGCGGGCTGCAAGGGCGGTTTCATAACCGCCCGGCCCCGCACCTATTATGATTATTGTCATCGGATCAAATCTTGAGTTTCGGATGGGTCGCCGCAAGGGTCTCGTCCGGACGGCGTACAGGAGTATTGTGCGGAGCACTCCTGAGAAGTCCCGGATCTGACACGGCCTCTTCCGCGATAGTCCTCATGGCCGCGACAAACGCGTCGAGCGTCTCTTTCGATTCGGTCTCGGTCGGTTCGATCATTATGGACTGATGGAAAAGAAGCGGGAAATAGATCGTCGGGGCATGGAAACCGTAGTCCAGCAGACGTTTGGCGATGTCAAGAGTCGTCACCTCACGTTCAGGATCACCGGCATTGGCCTCCTTGAGGCCGTCAAAGACAAATTCATGCTTGCACAGGGTGCTGACAGGCAGTTTGTAGAGGTCTTTCAGCGATTCCTTGACATAGTTTGCGGCAAGCACCGAATACGGGCCGACTTTCCGTATGTTCCTGTTCCCGAGGGAAAGGATGTATGCACAGGCTTTCATCAGCACGCCGAAGTTCCCCATGAAACCGGATATGCGGCCTGCTCCCGTCGGATTCCCGGCAGTCTCGTATTTCCCTGTCTTTTCCGACTTGCGCACCACCGGAGACGGCAGAAGACGGGACAGCCGCTCCGCCACGCCTACCGGACCGGCACCAGGGCCACCCCCGCCATGAGGCGTGGAAAATGTCTTGTGAAGATTCAGATGCATGATGTCGAATCCCATGTCACCGGGGCGGACTTTTCCGAGCAGGGCATTCATGTTAGCCCCATCGTAGTAAAGCAGTCCCCCTGCCGCATGGACAGAGGTCTCGATCTCTTTGATTCCTGTCTCGAAAAGGCCGAGGGTGTTCGGGTTTGTCATCATGATGCCTGCCACGGTATCGTCCAGAAGCGGCTTCAGATCTCCGATGTCAATGACTCCGTCCGGGGTGGATTTCACCTGGACGACCTGCAGTCCGCAGACAGCCGCACTCGCGGGATTCGTTCCGTGGGCGCTGTCAGGCACTATGACTTTGGTTCTCTTGAGATCTCCGCGCGAAATATGGTAGGAACGCATGATCATGAGTCCTGTCAGTTCTCCGTGCGCCCCCGCAAAGGGATTCAGGGTGAAGGCGGCCATTCCTGTCAGCGAGCACAGCCAGTCAGACAGTTCCCCGTATATACTGAGAGCCCCCTGTACGGTATCGTCAGGCTGGAGGGGGTGCAGTCCGCCGAATCCGGGATATGAGGCCATCTCCTCGTTTATCTTGGGGTTGTACTTCATGGTACAGCTGCCCAGAGGATAAAAGCCCGTGTCGACCCCGAAGTTCATGTTTGACAGGTTTACGTAGTGGCGCACCACGTCAGGTTCGCTTACCTGCGGAAGGTCCGGCGGCAGTTCCCGCCTGAGTCCGGCCGGAATCCTGTCTGTCGTATCTGCCCATTCCGTATCCGGAAGGGAAAAACCGGTCCGGCCTTCCTTCGAAAGTTCGAATATGAGTTTGTCGTAGTATTTCATGGCTTTCACTTCATCAGATTCCCGTTCACTATATCACGGCAGCGGTCGATATGGCAGCGGATGACCGCATTCACGACCCTGTCGATTTCCTCTTTCGTCCTGTTTTCAGTCACGCAGAAGGATACCAGGTCATCACCGCATGACAGCGCGCCGAAGATTCCGGCATCGAGAAGGGACTTCTGAAGCTGTTTTGCCGGAAGCCGTGACTTCAGGACGAATTCCTTCAGGAAAGGTTTGCCGAATGCTTCGGTGAAGAGGCCTGTTCCCAGCAGTTCATCATGAAGATAATGCGCACCGCCGTATGACAGGTCATTCACCTTCTTCAGGCCTTCCGGTCCCATAAGCGAAAGATATACGGTCACATAAAGGGCCATCAGGGACTGGTTCGAACAGATGTTGCTGGTAGCCTTTTCCCTTCTGATATGCTGCTCGCGCGCCTGGAGAGTCAGGACGTAACACCTTCTGCCGTCCGTATCGACGGTCTCCCCCACGATTCTCCCCGGCAGTTTCCGGACATATTCCTGTCTGCAGCAGAGGAATCCTATATACGGACCTCCGAAATTCAGAGGGATTCCCAGCGTCTGGGCATCTCCGCAGGCTATGTCAGCGCCCCATTCCCCGGGAGTCCTGATAACGGCCAGCGATGACGGATCCGAATATACTATAAGAAGGGCTCTGGCTGCATGCACGGCCTCAGCATACCCTGTCAGGTCCTCTATGATACCGAACCTGTTTATTCCCGGCACCAGAACTCCCGCCACATCACCTTTGCCGAGTTCGGCTGTGATGGCATCAAGATCGGACACACCGTCTCTGTGGGGAATTTCCGTCAGACAAATACCGTGGAAGCGGCAGTAAGTCTCCACGACTTCCAGAACCTGGGGCAGAAGGGTTCCGGAAAGAAGTACCCTGTTTTTCTTCTTCGTGCAGTTCACCGCCATCATGACTGCCTCCGCTGCCGATGTAGGCCCGTCATACATGGAAGCGTTCGAACAGTCCAATCCTGTCAGGCGGGTCATCATGCTCTGGAACTCGAATATATACCTCAACGTCCCCTGTGACACCTCGGCCTGATACGGAGTATATGAAGTCAGGAATTCCGAACGTGAAATGACGGCAGGAATGACCGACGGGGAATAGTGGTCATAAGCCCCTGCCCCGCAGAAGACACTCAGAGACACATTCTTTTCGGCAAGTCCGGCGAAATGCCGTCTGACTTCCATTTCAGACATGGCATCCGGAATGTCGAAATCACCCCTGAAAAGCAGATCTTCAGGGACATCGGAATACAACTCATCCAGAGACTCCAGCCCTATCCTGCCGAGCATGGCCTTTATATCATCCCCGGTATGAGGGAAATATGCGAATCCCATGGCTAAGCCTGCTTTTCGAGATATTCCGCATATGCAGCCGCATCCATAAGCGACCCGGTTTCGGACGGGTCACTCATTTTCACCCTGATGATCCAGTTCGCGTACGGGTCCTGATTCAGCAGCCCGGGCTCGTCATCAAGGGCATCATTTTTCTCCATTACCGTTCCGGAAACCGGAGAATACAGGTCGCTGGCAGCCTTCACACTTTCCAGTGCCCCGAATTCCTCGTCTTTCGTGACTTCGTCATCTACATCAGGCATATCTGCGTAGACTATGCTTCCCATGGACTTCTGTGCGAAATCCGAAATACCTATGGTGGCCATGTCACCTTCCGTTTTTACCCATTCATGCGATCCGCTATACAGCAGGCCTTCCATTATCTTGCTCATTGTTTTAATATTTAATTGGTTATCAGAATATTACTTTTTATATTTCTTATCATGGAAGCATTTCCTGCATACCGTCCCGGGAAATACCTTCTTTCTGATGCGGATACCCACTTCCGTTCCCGGCACGCTGCATGGCGTCTCCACAAAAGCCAGACAGACATTCCTGCCTGTAGAAATGGAATGATAGCCGGTAGTCACTTCGCCTACCTGCCTTCCGTCGGCCTCCACAGGATAGCCAGACCTCGGTATGGCCTTGTCAGCCAATTCGATGCCTACGAGTTTGCGTTTCAGTCCGGCCTCTTTCAGAGCCACTGTGGCTGCCTTGCCTATGAAATCCTGCTTGTCGAGTTTCACGAACATGCCCAATCCGGCCTCAAGCGGAGAAATGTCCTGTCCCAGTTCATGTCCGTACAGAGGTAGTCCTGCCTCGAAACGGAGCGTATCCCTGCAACCCAGACCGCATGGTGTGACTCCGGCCTCCATAAACGCATCCCAGATCTTCACCGTGACCTCAGGCGAGGCATAAAACTCGAAACCGTCCTCTCCGGTATAGCCGCTCCTGCTTGCCAGCACCTCCGTACCTTTCCACTCCACCATCCTGAATGTATAGAACACCAGATCCGAAAGATCAAGTCCCAGCACATCGGAAACCGTCTTTCCGGCATCAGGCCCCTGGAGTGCTATCTGGCCGAAATTGTCGGATTCGTCGGAAATCTTCACGTTCCATGCCCCTGCAGCCTGGCATATCCACCCGAAATCTTTCGCTATGTTGGCAGCATTCACTACCAGAAGCCAGGTGTCAGGTTTCGGCATCATGTAGACAAGAAGGTCATCCACGACTCCGCCCTCAGGATAAAGCATCATGCCATACTGGATATGACCGGGCACAAGCTTCGACACATCATTCGTGAATATACTGTTCACGAAAGCCCCCGCGTCAGGCCCGGTAACCAGAATCTCCCCCATATGCGAAACATCGAACATCCCGCAACTTTCCCTCACCGCGACATGCTCGGATACGATGTCCGAATACTGGATAGGCATCATAAAGCCTCCGAACGGATTCATCAGCGCTCCGGCCGCCACATGTCTGTCATACAGACAGGTTTTCTTCAGATTTTCCATATATTCAACAGTTTTCTGACTTGTCCTGCAAATTTTCCGGCCTTAAGGCCAATACCGGCGTCACCGTGAAAAGTCGCCGGCCTGCGGCCAATGCTTTCGTCCCGCAATGAAATTCCCGTCCAGATAGGCCGCCATGAGCGACTCTATCCGGACAATGTCATCTTCTTCCAAGACTGTTTCCCCGTCACAGAAAAATTCGGTGAGAGCGGCACGCAATGCTCCGATGTCCGCCTCACCGAATTCCGAAAGATTGGCCACCCTCTGCCTGACGGAAGAGATACCTTTCGACCTGAGCTTTTCCCCGGAAGGAGTGAGAGCCATCTGCATCGTATCAATATCCTCATGACACAGAAGCGTGGCATGGATTACATTCCTGTATCCTGTACTGTAGAAAGCGCTTCCGGAGACCTTGCGGCCGCCGACCAGAATATCATTCCGTCCGGACGGCCAGGCGTCGAATCCGCGCTGTCTCAGGAAAAGGGCCAGAGAGGAAATGAACCTGTCGAAAAGGAAAGGCTTGTCATTTCCTCCTGTCACGACTGAAATCATCAGATTTCCCCGGTCCGCATAAACACAGCCGCCTCCGCTCTTCCTTCGGAAAACATCTATGCCGTTCCGCCCGCAGAACTGCATATTCACCTCTGCCTCCAGATCCTGGTTTCTGCCCAATATCACTGTCGGGCCTGCCTGCCAGAGGAGAAGACATTCCTCCTCCGAATTCCTGGCGAGATACTCCTCGGCAGCAAGATAGAAAACCAGAGGACGGACTGTTTCATCTGGCGGGAATACGATGTTCTTCATATAGCAGACACCGGTTCTACCATACTGTCATTTCACCTTTATGAACTCCACCGGCTGCTCCTGGACCTTGTCGAGCGGGGCCGCAGTAAATCCTACCTTGTCGAATCTGATGGATTTCAGGTCGATGCACCTGATAGTGGAATTCCAGGCTGTCCTGTAGTAGAATCTCAGAGCCTTCAGATCAGACGATGTGGTCCACTGCGTGGCACTCGGCACATTCTCAGGAAGAGGGCCGGAAGACGGGCTGTGCTCGATACCCACAGGAATGTCGAAATTGTTCAATATCTGGAAAGCCTGTTTCACAGTTTCGAAACCGGTATCATACTGTGGAGCAGTGGTCTGATAGAATGCTGCACGCACAAACCGCGACGGAGGAGTGACATCTCCGGGTATTCCGCGGAATCCGGTTCCAGCCCCGAAAGAAGAGAGGGTGATCCCGTCTGCGAGTTCCTGAGGCCTGGCATTGCCGGGATAGAGGTTTACATAGTTGTTCAGATTAGTCATCTGCCACTCGAACCCCGGAGAGTTCGTCAGCACACCGAGCCTGTTCTCATGGAACTTCGGTTCGCCCCCTGTTATTTCCAGGACTACCTGACGGCCCGAAGCATCCCCTATCCTCCAGTGCACGGTCTGCATCTCCGGGCTGAGGGAAACGACATGTATCCGGCCGATGGATGCGATGACTTCGTCCACAGTGGAGAAACTGCCCAATACCCATGCGACAAGCTGCATGTCGGTCAAAGTGGAAGCATTCAGCGCGGAATCGTATTTCTCGTACTGGCCGTAACCGGGGAAAAAGAAAAGTCCGGCGGAAAGCCCGGCTTCGTTCAGGCCTTCAGTCACGAACTGGTCCTGCATCACAGATATTCCGACATAGCCGTATTTGGAAGTGAAGACCATGCCATCCGCTCCGGCAGGTGTGAAAGCTGTCTGTGTATAGTTCCGGGGAACCACCACATACCGGCTCTGGAGAAAGCTGCCGCCCCATTCGCATGTCCTGGAAAGGACATGGCTGGTATCCTTCGATGTAAGAGTGATTCCGGTACAGGCGGCCGACTCGTTGAAAACTGCCGCTGCCAGCATGGCCGCAGCAGTCAGAAGCATTTTCCCTTTCAGATTCATATTGAGTCAATGTTATAAAAACGTGGTTTCCGTTATCCCGTGGCGAGTTCGCACTCACTCGGAATGACAGTATAAATGTATGGAGTTATTCATGAAAAAACAATAAAAGTGCGATAAAAATTTACCGCACTTCCACATTCCTCCGATTCACGGCACCGCCGTCAGAGATAATCCTCGAAATACATGGTCACCTTGTCCATCAGATGAATCCGGTCACGGCCCATGACATTGTGCTGCGCACACGGATACGGAAAATAGTCCACCTGGACATGGTTCTTTATGCATTCACGTATGAAACTCAGGCTGTGCTGCCAGAGCACGACATTGTCCACGGCCCCCTGGCAGATGAGGAGCTTTCCTTTCAGGTCACGGGCCTTGTTTATCAGACTGGTGAGGGCATAGCCTTCCGGATTCGACTGAGGACTCTCCATATACCTCTCCCCGTACATCACTTCATACCATTTCCAGTCGATGACCGGCCCTCCTGCCACCGCCACCTTGAAGATATCCGGATAGTTCGTGATCAGGGATATGGTCATGAACCCTCCGTAGCTCCATCCATGTACCCCGATCCTGCCGCTGTCCACGTACGGAAGATCCATGAGCATCCTGATCCCTTCCATCTGGTCCGCCATCTCTGCCTGGCCGCACTGTCCGTGGATAGCCTTTTCGAACTCTGCACCGCGGTTCAGAGTGCCCCTGTTGTCCTGGATATAGACTATATATCCGCGCTGGGCCATATACATCTCCCAGCGACGGAGTTCACCCAGCCATGTATTCTTCACCATCTGCGAATGAGGGCCTCCGTACACGTATAATATTACAGGATATTTTTTCGCGGGATAGAAATCGCGGGGCTTGATGAGACGGTAGTAGTTGTCGTATTTTCCGTCCGCGCTCCTGACCTTGCCCAGAGATATCTCGCAGAAGCCATATCCCGACACGGGATCCTGCGCCGTGAGCAGATTCTCCGTCCTTTTTCCCGATGCGGTGCACAAGTCCACTACGCGCGGGACAGTGAGACTGCTGTAGCTGTCGGTGAAATATTGTCCGTCAGGACTCAGGCTTATGTCATGCCAGCCTTCGGTTTCCGTGAGTCTGGCTGTCTTTCCGCTGCGCACATCGACGCTGAACAGATGGTTCTCTATCGGTGACACTTCGGCCGATGTATAGAAAACCTTCCGTCCGTCATTGCCGATGTATGCGACATCGGCATCCGTTTCTGTCAGTCTTGAAACATTCCCGTCCAGATCACAAAGGTAAAGATTCCTGTAGCCGTCGCGGTTGTCGGTGCGGTAGATGAAACGGTCATTGCTGCCTTTGAGGAACCACACAGGATCCTGAGGCTCGACGAAACGGTCATTGTCTTCAGTCAATATCGTCCTGACAAAGTCTCCTGTGGAAGCATCATAAGCATTGAGTCTCATGTGTTTCTGCGTCCTGTCGAGCACCTGCACCAGAATGAGGCGGTCATCGGGGCTCCACGTGATACCGGTCAGATACTGGTCATGGCCGAAATCATCGCAGCAGAGATACACTGTCGTGCCGGCAGCGAAGTCATACACTCCGAGACGGACATTTTCCGAGGCCATACCTGCCATGGGATACCGTATTTCGAAGAGAGAGCCGGTGCGTGTGTTGATATCCAGAAGAGGGAATGTCCCTACGGCACTTTCGTCTTTCCTGTAGAAAGCCACCTTCTTCCCCGAACCGGAGAGAAATATTCCTTTAGTGATACCGAACTCGTTCCTGCTTACATACTGACCGTAACTGACTGCAGGATCCGAAGAAAGGGCGATCGGATAGGAATTTCCGTAATTGTCGCAGAAATACAGGCTGTTGCCTGCAGTGTACGGATGAAATCCGGCCGGATTCAGTGTGATGTCCATGGCATTTTCCGGCACGGCGAAACCGGCATGCAGAGTCCGCGATGCTACATTTACCATATATATGGTATCAGAACCGGCGAATACAGCCAGATCCCGGCCTGCCCATCTGACGAATCCGACGTCGGGAACCCCTGTCAGTGACTGCAGGTCTGCAGATGAAAGCAGCTCAGACTTATCCCCTGAGGACGGATCCAGGGAAAGCAGGTTCCCGTCTTCGAAAGTCGTCAGAGAGTTGCAGTCAGGCCTCCATACCGTCGTGTAATTTTCAGGATACAGTTCATATCCCAATACAGCTTCCTCCATGGTCAGAAGTCTTGTCTGGCCGGTTTCCTGAGGTCTGGTCGATATGATTCCAGGCTGTGCCTGCAGCCTGGCCGCAGCCAGCACCGTCAAAATCAGAAATAATGCTTTTTTCATATCCGTCTTGTTATCGTCTGCGAAATTAGTCAAAAAAACCTATATTTGCCCTGGCAAGGACAATAATTGACAAACGGAAATACTGGAAAAAATGAAACTGCAGACTCCGGTAGAAGCAAAGTCCGGGAAAGTGAAGATTTCACCTGCGGACAGGATCATGGTGCTGGGCAGCTGTTTTGCCGACAACATCGGACAGAGAATGAAGGATATCGGCATGAATGTATGCGTAAACCCTTTCGGAACGCTGTACAACCCGGCATCTGTTTCGTATGCCATCGACAGACTCAGAAGCGGAGATCCGTTCACGGCCGGCGAATGCAGGATGATGGGAAGCGGGGCCGGTCTGATCTGTTCATTCAGCCATCACACTTCTTTTGCCAGAAAGACGGAAGAAGAATTTCTGGCTCACGCCAATACCGCCCTGGAAGATGCTTCTGCCTTTTTCCGTTCATGCAACAAACTGATCATAACCTTGGGCACGAGCTGGTGCTACAGGCATCTGGAAGATGACAGGATAGTGTCGAACTGTCTGAAAAGGGACGCAAAGGAATTCGTCCGTCTGAGGCTGGGCGAGGAGGATTCGGTGTCATTCATGGAGAATGCCGTCTGTCCGGAGAAGGACAAGGGGCTTTCAGGGAGCTGTGGCAAGGAAGTGATATTTACAGTCAGTCCCATACGGCATCTCAGGGACGGAGCTCATGAGAATCAGTTGAGTAAGGCTGCTCTTCTGCTGGCTGTGGATGAAATGTGCCGCCGCCACGATTTCTGTGATTACTTCCCAGCTTACGAAATCGTCATGGACGAACTGCGGGACTACCGTTTTTATGCAGAAGACATGGTACATCCTTCTACACAGACTGTCGGATATATCTGGGAACGATTCCGCGATGCCACCGTTCCGTCCAATGATATGGGAACCATCCTGAAGATGGAAAAGAAGTTCAGACAGTCCTGCCACCGCCCGAATTTGGCTTTATAATATTTTTTTCTAATTTTGTGTTGCGAAAAGGAAAAAATGACTGAAAAAAAAGAAAAATCTTTCGATATCGGCAGAAAATTCACTTCTATTAACAATAATCAACCGTTTTAAAAATTTCTATCATGAAAAAATTCGTTTTTGTTTTGGCTGCAGTTCTGGCAGGTGCCGTTTCTGCAGGTGCACAGGACAGTTACAAACCCGAAGCCAGGACTTCTCACTGGAACTGAATTACACACCTGGTGTTCTCGGAACAAACAACAGCGCGTCATTTTCACTTCCCGAATACGGTGTGAAAGGCAGGCTGTTCCTCAGCGACAGATTTGCCGTGAAACTGAATCTGGGTTTCTCGACAAATTCTACCAACGATAAAACGTATATTACGAATTCTGACAATTCAGTGACCACCACCGAAGATATCAGCGGCAGAACATCATTCTCAATAATGCCTGGTATAGAATATCACTTCGGAGACTATAAACGCATATCACCGTATGTCGGAGCAGCCATAGGTTTTAATGCAGGGAATCGCGTCGAGAAAGATATCACTGGAAATGTATCCAGCAAGACCGTCTCTCCGACATTCGGTTTTGCAGTACAGGCTGCTGCAGGTGTGGACGTATATATCTGCAAGGGACTGTACGCAGGTCTTGAAATGGGACTTGGCTACGGTCTTGACAAGACAGGCAGAGGCAAGACCAGCAGTGTGGACAATACCGGTGCCACTACCGAATCACAGGGTAACTCTGATTCCATTACAAGCTCGTTCGGATTCTTCGCCACTCCTTCCATCAGAGTAGGTTGGTTCTTCTAGCGGAATCCGGAAAAGGAAATGAAGAAAATATCCGTACTGATATTGTTGAATATTGCAGCAGCCGCGGCCATAGGAATCATGGCCGGGCTGCTGTACAAGTTTTATGGGAACAGCGGTTCCGAACGGCTGCGCAGCAGGATAGAGGCGGCAGTGGATTCTGTCGACGCCCGTATCGGTATAGCTGCGATCCTGCCGGACGGGGAGGAGATCGAGGTCACAGGGGGACTGATGGCCGGTCTAGGGGAAGATTCCTCTGACAGATTCCCGATGCTCAGCGTATTCAAGTTCCACCAGGCACTGGCCGTATGCGGCCGGCTCCGCGATGCAGGGACTCCGCTTTCCGATGAAATTTCTGTAAATGAAACACAGCTTCCTGAAGGCACATGGAGTCCTCTCAGGGACGAATTTCCGCTCGGCGGCGAATTTTCCTGGGCCGAACTTCTGGAATATACCCTGGTGTACAGTGACAACAATGCCTGCGACATTCTTTTCGGGCTGACAGGTGGTCCGTCATGGACTGATTCGTATATCCGTACTCTCGGCTTGAACGATTTCAATATCGAATGTAGCGAGAAAATGATGCACGAAAATCCTGCGGACTGCATGAAGAACTGGTGCACTCCCCTGTCTGCCGCCATGCTGCTGGAGAAGTTTTATGACAACAGAGATGCTGATGAATATTCGCGGTTCATATGGAATACCATGAGCGGATGCCGGACAGGTGCAGGGCGGATTCCGAAGTATATCCGGGAGCAAAGTGCGGTGATAGTGCATAAGACAGGGACAGGTGACATGACTGCCGACGGGAGGATCATGGCTGTAAACGATATCGGGACCGTGATTTTGCCTGACGGGCGTCATTTTTCCCTGACGGTTTTCATTACTGATGCCGGGTGCAGTATGGAAGAATGCGAGGAAACGATAGCTGTAATCGCACGGATTGTCATGGAATACGTGATGAAATCATGATGTTTTCCCTGTATTTTCGGAGTTTTTCAGGATTTTTTCATGTTTTTTCCGATAAAATGCAAAAAAAATTTGCAGGGAAAGAAATGTTGACTATCTTTGCAATCCCAAACGAAAAGTAAGGGTGCTTGAAGCGATGTACGACGATGAAATCACCCGAAAGTACTTTGAAATTTGTGATTTATTTCGTGGTGAGTTCGAGAAGAACGAGCGAGGATGGAGGGAGTTACCTCACGGTAATGACCGACTGACGATGCGATGTACGACGATGAAATCACCCGAAAGAAACACAAAGAAATGGTGTCATAGCTCAGTTGGTAGAGCAAAGGACTGAAAATCCTTGTGTCCCTGGTTCGATTCCCGGTGACACCACAAAAGATAAAACACTGAAAATCAGGCTTCTGATTTCGTTGCAAACAGTGAAAGTGCAGCACAAAACGCTCAAAAAAAAAGCGATGTGTTGCACTTTTTTGTATCAGATTGCACCAAGTTGCACCACTTCGCCTGCAAAATACCTGCAATATGTTCTCCTGTAGGGACAATATAGTCAGAAGCATACTTAACGTCAGTTCGACGAATTATTTTACTTAGTACCAGAGACTTCGTCGAACTGACGTTATTTATATTATTCATTATGTTGGGATATTTTTCTCCTGCTGAATAGGATAGGATTAAATGAGGAATAGGATGTATTCACTTTGAATGAATTTATACAGGAGAAGTGAATACGTCTTTTTGTTTCAAATCAAATTTTGATTTATTATACTAATGTTATATATTTGTGATATTAAATATGGCAGAAATATGGATACAATAGCATTGGACAGGAAACAGACGGCTTTCAGGCTTAGAAAGGATTTGCTTGAAAGGCTGAAGATAGAGGCAAGGAAAGAAAACAGGAGTCTCAACAATTATGTTGAGAGTGTCCTTATGGATGTAGTTTACAGGATACCTAACGAAGAAACCCTTGCAGCAATGAAAGAGGCGAGAGAAAACAAGAATCTTGAAAAATTGAATTTGGACACATTTGAGGATTTTGTGAAATCATTGGAGTAGTCGGGTATGTGGGAATTGAAAATCACGAGACAGTTCAAGAAAGATTTGAAGAAATACCAAAACAAATACAATTATTCAAATATAACGATATTATTTGACACCCAGCACCTTTCGGAGGGACTCTCCATGGAGTTCAATGCGTAAGGCGTTGTGGACCAGCCTGTCAAGTACGGCATCGGCAACAGTCTTGTCACCGATCATGTCATACCAGTTTCTGACTGGCACCTGGGAAGTGATTACGGTAGTCTTTTTCCCGTATCTGTCTTCAATGATATCCATCAGGCTCATTCTGGATACCGGATCGAACGGGTGCATGCAGAAGTCTTCCAATATCAGCATGTCAGTCTTCTCTATCCGTTTGAGTTCCTTGAGGATGTCGCCTTTGGCCCTGGACATCTTCAGTTTTCCCATCAGCCTGTGTGTGTTCGAGTAGATTACCCTGAAGCCTTTCTGACAGGCGCGCATTCCAAGGGCAGTGACGATGAAGCTTTTCCCTGTACCTGTACTTCCTGTTATGAACAGGTCCCGTGATTCCCTGACAAAGGACAGGTCGGCAAGCCGGTCCATAAGGTTTCTGTCAAGGCCGCGCTCGACCGAGTAGTCAATCTCTTCGACCGACGCCGTATAGCGGAAGGCTGCGTTCTTAATCAACCTGGCTATCGTCTTGTTGCATCTGTCGTCCAACTCGTTGGACACGAGCCACGAGACGAACTGGTCATTGGTCATCGAGTCGGAGCTGTAGCCTTCCAGGTGGACCTGAAGGCATTCATCATCCCGTAGAGATGCATCTGGCGCATCCTTTCAAGTGTTTCCTTGTTCATTTCCATAGTCTGTCTGCTTTTATTTATAGTATTCCTTTCCCCTGACATTCTCGTGGTCCGGGGTAGTCACATCCCAGACTTCCGACAGTTCCTCTTCGACCAGCTCATCCTGCCTGTTCCTGAGGATATCCGCGACGGCCGTATAGTTGTACATCCCTGACGCCGAGGCCAGACGGCATGCCTTGAGGAGTCTTTCGACCCCGACTTTCCTGGCGAGACTCATGATGCCGCGACACGAACTGTAGGCCTGTTCGGGATACTTCTTTTCCTCTATTACCCTGTCCATGTAGATCCGCAGGTCAGGATGCATCCTCCATGCATCCTGAAGCAGGGTTTCCGGATTCCGGGGGCACTTTATTTTCGGACACTGGGGTCAGTTTGGACCGGATTTTCCAGCTGACGGATATGACAAGGATTTGAAAGCCTTATCGGACAGTCTGATGCAGGAGAGATTGAAAGTGGAACAAATCCAAAAGTAAAATATGATACGAATAAAACGCCCTATACGTCCTCCATAAGAGAAGAGCAACACTCAAACTTCAATTATATACGCAGTTTCTTGTCAAAACTTGAATGGTTTTGGTAAGTAATCACTATCTTTGCAGATATAGTCAATTGTTATTGTACAACTGCAATGTATTCTAATATGGGAACAGAAAAGATAAATAGGTTGAAAATAGTATTAGTAGAACAAGGGAAAACTGGGAAATGGCTGGCTGAACAGTTAGGAAAGAATGAGGCGACCATTTCACGTTGGTGTTCCAATGCGACCCAACCCTCATTGGAAATGTTGATGAAGATAGCCTCCATATTGAATGTAGATGCGAGAAGATTGATTAACGATGGAATTAATAAAGAAATATGATGACA
>CALVDR010000011.1 GCA_944326365.1 uncultured Bacteroidales bacterium
GACGACGGGAACATTGCGCCGGAGGCGGAGAAAGAAACGAAGACAGAAGAAGAAAACACCATTGCGCCGGAGGCGGAAAAGACAGTGACGGACGGCGGGAACATTGCGCCGGAGGCGGAGAAAGAAACGAAGACAGAAGAAGAAAACACCATTGCGCCGGAGGCGGAGAAGACAGTGACAGACGACGGGAACATTGCGCCGGAGGCGGAGAAAAAGGAAGGACAGAAATGACGACGGAAGAAAGATATGCAGGAATACTGGACTGGTTTTCCAGAAACATGCAGGATGCACAGACGGAGCTGCAGTATGATTCCGTCTTCCACCTTCTGATAGCCGTGATTCTGTCAGCCCAGTGCACCGACAAAAGGGTGAACATGCACACGCCGGAAATATTCAGGAAATATCCCGTGCCGGCCAGCCTTGCGGAAGCAGATGTGGAAGATGTCGCGGAAGACATAAAATCCATCACTTTCCCGAACAGCAAGGCCCGTCATCTGGTGGATATGGCCAGGATGCTCGTGGATGAATTCGACGGAGAAGTGCCGTCGGATCCGTCAGAACTGGTCAGGCTTCCGGGGGTAGGCCGCAAGACGGCCAATGTCATAGCTTCCGTGGTCTACGACCGGCCCGTCATCGCCGTCGACACCCATGTGTTCAGGGTGGCCCGCCGTCTCGGACTCTCGGACGGCAAGACAGTGGAAGCCGTGGAAAAAGACCTGACGGACGCGATAGCCCCCGAAATGCGGCCAAAGGCACACCACTGGCTGATCCTCCACGGAAGGTATGTCTGCACTGCACGCAAGCCTTCATGCGAGGGCTGTGAAATCAGGGGGTGGTGCAGGTCATACGAAACCGGCACCGACTGTTCCAAAACTCATGAAAACAAGAAAAGGAAATGACATTCACATCGGAAAACATATTGCTGATACTATCGGTTCTGATATTCAGCAGCATACTCATCAGCAAGGCAGGCTACCGTTTCGGACTCCCTTCCCTCCTGCTGTTTCTGGTCGCGGGAATGCTCTTCGGAGTGGACGGACTCGGGCTGCAGTTCGATAACGTGAAACAGGCGCAGTTCATCGGAATGTGCTCCCTGTGTGTCATCCTGTTTTCCGGCGGCATGGAGACCAAGGTAAAGGAAATACGTCCGGTATTGGGCCCTGGGCTCATGCTCTCCACGCTCGGCGTCGTGCTGACCACCGTCCTGACAGGACTGTTCATCTATGTCCTGTCCGTCTGGGACAGCTGCCCGATAAGTCTTCCTCTGGTGACCTGTCTGCTACTGGCTGCCACGATGTCATCTACGGACTCCGCTTCCGTCTTCAACATACTCAGGAACTCGCGCATGAAGCTGAAGAACAATCTCCAGCCGATGCTGGAACTCGAGAGCGGAAGCAACGACCCTATGGCCTACATACTGACCATCATCCTGATCCAGCTGGCCAATACCCTCACAGGAGATGCGGCAGGCAGTGTCGATGCCTGGTCCGTAGCAGGAAACGCACTGAAGACCCTGGTCCTGCAGTTCGGGGTCGGATGCGTGGGAGGAGCGGTCTTCGGTCTCGCTACCGTATGGTTTCTCCGCAGGGTGGGACTGAACAATGCGCCCCTGTATGCAATCATGCTGCTGAGCGTGATGTTTTTCTCGTATACCACTACCACCTATATGTCGGGTAACGGCTATCTCGCCGTATATATTGCAGGTATCATCATAGGAAACAACAAGATTCCTTACAAGAAGGATATTTTCTCGTTCTTCGACGGAATCACATGGCTGGTGCAGATCGTGATGTTCCTCATACTGGGACTCCTTGTGAATCCTCATGAAATGATGAAGACAGCCCCTGTGGCCTTGCTTATCGGGGCGTTCATGATACTGGCAGGCAGACCTCTGAGCGTTTTCATCTCTCTGGCCCCGTTCAGGAAAATATCCACTGCATCCAAGCTGTTCACATCCTGGGTGGGACTCAGAGGAGCGGCACCTATACTGTTCGCCACTTACCCCGTAGTGGAAAACGTCGAGGGAGCCGATCTGATATTCAACGTGGTGTTCTTCATCACCCTGCTCTCACTCATCATCCAGGGAAGCTCCATCCCGGCATCGGCCAGAATGTTCAGGCTGAACGAGGAAATGCCTGAAGAGGAAAACACTTTCGGAGTGGAGGTGCCGGAAGAAGCCGGCAAACTGGTGGAAATCACGCTCACGGAAGAATCCCTGCTTCACGGAAACACTCTCAAGGAACTGAAACTGCCTGAAGGCATGCTGGTGATGATGATCAAGAGGGACGACAGATTCATAGTCCCGAACGGAACGGCGGAACTCAGGGCAGGCGACAGGCTTCTCATCATATCTGACGCTGAGAACGCGTCATGACCTTGAATTCCGTCACGCATGGAGGGATTTCATCCTTGTAATGCGTCACATATATCAGCGACACATCGGGATCCGAACAATATTCCTGAATGATATCCGTGGCCAGTTTCTTTTTCCCCGCATCGAGACCGTGGAGAGGCTCGTCGAGAATCATCAGTTCCGGAGACTTCACGAAGGCCCTCACGAGGAGTATCAGACGCTGTTCCCCATACGAAATACGTACAAACGGACGCTCTGCCAGATGTTCGGCGTGAAACAGCCGCATCCACTGCATGGCCGTTCCGTACTGGGCTTCAGTACACTCTTTCGAAAGGCCGATGGAATCGAAGAAGCCGCTGGCCACCACCTTTATGCATGGAATGTCCTCCAGATAATACGTATGCATGTCCGGGCTCAGATAGCCTATCCGTTTTTTTATGTCCCATATGCTTTCTCCTGAACCGCGCCTGCGGTCGAAAAGGGTGATGTCATTCGCATAGGCCTGAGGGTTGTCCCCGCATACAAGGCTCAGAAGCGTGGATTTTCCCGAGCCGTTTTCACCGAGCAATGCCCAGCACTCCCCTTTTCTCACTTCCCAGCTGACATCGGAAACGATACTGCGGCAGCCGTACCTGACATTCACAGAGTTCATCTTCAGGACATACTCGTAATCACCGGGAGCTGACGTCCCGGCCGAAGTCCTGCTGCCGTCCGGTATGGAATGCAGCATGTGCGGATCAGAGCGGTATGCCGGAAAAAGATCCGATACTGATGACGGATCAGCGAAAAAATCCTTTCCTTCGACGGGCGGAAGGAGTGTCTTGTCCAGAACCGGCTGTATCTTGTCTGTCCATGACGGAATATCGCGGATCTGACTGAGTACCAGAATGGTCTGCATCCCGGTCTTCTCTCCCAGAGAGGAAAGCATCGAACCGAGCGATGCACGGGAAGCCTCGTCCAGGCCGATAAATGGATTGTCCAGGATGACAACGGACGGCTCACTCATCAGTGCCCTGGTGATCAGGAACTTGCGAAGTTCTCCGCTGGACAGGGATATGATTCTCTTTTCCAGAAGTCCTTCTATGCCGAAAAGGGAAGTGTACTCACGTTTCTTCGCCTCATCATAGCCTTCCAGCAATGATGAGGCCAGAGGCGACCCGGCAGCATCCTGAGAGTTCCATCTCTGCTGATAGTACATGGTCTGCACGCCTGACATGGAATATATATCCTTGAAAACCAGAGTCCTGATTCCACCGGAAATTTCGTTCCCGTCTTCGCCGAAATGTCTCACGCGACCTTCCTTGAGTGCTATGCTGCCCTGTATCAGCTCTGTGAAAAGGGTTTTTCCTGCCCCGTTTGGGCCGATGACCGCCCAGTTTTCACCATGTTCCATAATCCACGACAAAGGTTCCCTGAACCTGAACTCAGGGAACCTCGCCACTGCATTTTCCACCGTGATTTTCATGTCACCTCCGAAAAACCTGCTGCAGGCTAAACCAGCGAAAGCAGGGATGCATCGTCCAGGGCAGACATGCCGTGCGCCCTGATGACATCCGCCGTCTTCTCAGGAGCGTCAGTCCTGAAAATCAGAATCCCCTTTCCGGACAGCATGAAAGAATAAAGATAGGATATACCTATTCCGGCCTGACTGAGAAAACTGATGGCATCCGCCGCAGTTCCAGGATAATTCTCCAGAGAGACTGCAAAAACATCAGCCAGACTGGAGGAAACCCCCGCCGCATCAAGCACTGACTTGGCTTTCATAGGTTCGGAACAGATAATCCTGAATATGCCGTAGTCGGCAGTATCCGATATGGTGGTGGCTATAAGCTGTATGCCTGCTTCCTTGAACAGATCCAGGACTTTCACCAGGGTCCCGGACTTGTTTTCTACAAATACTGATATCTGATGGACTGTCATGTCAAATCAATGTTTTTCTCAAATCCCGCACTCTCACGGCCTTGCCTTCAGACACCGGTATCGAGCCCTTAGGTACAAGCCGGACTTCAGGCGTGACAAGTATCTCGTCTTTCAGCTGTCTCCGGATTTCTCCGGTCAATGCCTGAAGACGTGGATAGTCATCGTGGAATTCATTGAGTTCCACTTCCACGGTCATGCTGTCGTTCGCATCCTCGTTCGTAAGAGTGATGAGATATTCGTTTCCGAGTTCGGGGAACTGCATCAGGACCGTCTCTATCTGGATAGGAAAGATATTCACACCCTTAAGTATCATCATGTCGTCACTCCTGCCCTTCATACGGTCCAGACGTTTGTGACGTCTTCCGCACGGGCATTCGCCAGGCAGGATTCTGGTCAGGTCACGTGTCCTGTACCGCAGCAGAGGCATGGCTTCCCTGTTTATGGTGGTCAGCACGAGTTCGCCGACCTCACCCTCGGGCACAGGCTCCAGTGTGACCGGATCGACCACCTCCACTATATAATAATCCTCCCAGATATGCATGCCGTTCTGCTCCTGGCATTCGAAAGCCACACCGGGACCGCACATCTCCGACATTCCGAATGAATTGTACGCCCTGACCCCGAGCATCTGCTCGATACGCCTGCGCTGTTCCTCGGAATGAGGCTCGGCTCCGATGACCAGAGTCTTGAGACGGGTGTCTTTCTGCGGATCGATACCCATCTCGGCCATCACTTCGTACAGCCTCCCGGCATAGCTCGGTATGGCATGAATCGCAGTGGTGCCGAAATCAGTGATGAACTTGATCTGCCTTTTCGTATTTCCTGCCGCTGCCGGCACTGTGAGAAGCCCCAGACGTTCGGCTCCGTACTGGAAACCCAGACCGCCGGTAAACATCCCGTAGCCCGATGTATTCTGGAAAATATCCCCTGGCCGGAGTCCGGCCATATACAGGCATCTGGCCACTGCGTCAGCCCACTGGTCGAGATCCCGCTGCGTATGCAGTATCACGGTAGGCTTTCCCGTCGTACCGCTTGAAGAATGAAGCCTCACCACCTGGTCGAGACCGACAGTACACAGTCCGAACGGATAATTGTCCCGCAGATCCTGCTTGGTAGTGAACGGAATCTTCACGATATCGTCCAGAGTCCTGATGTCCTGCGGCGATATCCCGCTTTCTGCAAAACGTTTCCGGTAGAACGGAGACTTCATGCACTGCAACAGAGTCCCGTGCAGGCGCTCCAGCTGCAGTGCTTCTATCTCCGGCCTCGAAAGCGTCTCGAACTGCGGATGAAGGAAAGATGAGCCTTCCATGTCCGAAACTCCCGGAAGGACTATTTGATGAACTGCGCCCTGAGCTTTTCGATCTTCGAATCCGCGTCAGCGCCTTTGGCTCCAAAGTAGAACTTGATCTTAGGCTCTGTCCCTGAAGGTCTCACTGACACGACGTCACCCTCTTCGTTGAAGAACTGAAGTACGTTCGACTTAGGAAGACCTGTCTCCTCAGGCTTGTTGTAGTCGATGACCCTGGTGACAGGCACTCCGGCAAGTTCCTTAGGAGGATTGTTCCTCATGTCGGTCATGATGGCCGCTATCTCCTCGACACCTGCCTTGCCCTTGCGCACAAGCGAAGTAAGCGACTCCTTGTAGTAGCCGAACTCCTTGTATATGTTCTGGAGAAGCTGATAGAGGGTCAGACCCTGCTCGGCTGCCCACGCTGCGCATTCAGCCACCATGGCGCATGATATAGGAGCGTCCTTGTCACGCACGAATTCCCCGATATTGAAGCCGTAGCTTTCCTCACCTCCGCAGATGAACTCGCCCTTTCCTTCGTTCTTGCGGACGATGTCGGCGATGTATTTGAAGCCTGTTAGCACGTTGTATACTTTCACACCGTATTTTTCAGCTATGGCGCGGATAAGTTCGGTGGTCACGATGGTCTTCACGACATATTTCGAGCTGTCCAGTTTTCCGAGTTCAGACCAGCGTCTGAGGATGTAGTATGTCAGCATGGAGCCTGTCTGGTTTCCGTTGAAAAGGACCATCTTGCCGTCATTGTCGCGGACAGCGATACCCAGACGGTCGGCATCAGGGTCGGTGGCGAGAACGAGGTCAGCGCCTTCGCGGTCAGCCACCTTCACTGCCATCTCGAGTGCTGAAGACTCCTCCGGATTCGGAGACTTGACAGTAGGGAAGTTCCCGTCGTTGATATCCTGCTCGGGAACATGGTAGATATTCTCGAAGCCGAGTCTCTTCAGAATGGCAGGGACGATCTTCACGCCGGAACCATGGAGAGGAGTGTAGACGATCCTGATATCCTTATGTTTTGCCCTGGCCTCAGGAGAAAGCATGAGAGTGAGTACATCGTCCATGTATGCGTCGTTCATCTCGTCGCTCATGATCTCGATGCCGCCTTCCTTTCCGTCAGCCTTGTACTTGACCATGGATGGATCCGAGATGGCATTTACCTCAGCCACTATTTCCTTGTCCACTGGAGCTATGATCTGCGCGCCGTCAGACCAGTAGACCTTGTAGCCGTTGTATTCCTTAGGGTTGTGTGAAGCAGTCACCATGACGCCTGCGGTAGCATGTTTCTTCCTCACCGCATAGCTCAGAAGCGGAACAGGATGCAGGCAGTCGTAAATATACACGTGTATTCCGTTTGCGGAAAGCACTTCTGCAGTGATACGGGCGAAAGCATCGCTGTTGTTCCTGCTGTCGAACGAGACGCACACGCTATGGCTGTCTCCAGGGACATTCTTGAGGATATAGTTCGCCAGGCCCTGAGTAGCCATGGCCACCACATATTTGTTCATTCTGTTCGTACCTACCCCCATCACGCCGCGAAGTCCGCCGGTACCGAATTCAAGATTCCTGTAGAATGCATCTTCGAGTCCTGCAGGGTCTGTGTCCATCAGTCTTCTGACCTCCGCCTTGGTCTCCTGGTCATAGTTTCCATCGAGCCAGCTTTGGGCTACTTCTCTGAAATTTCTTTCCATAATTGATTTTTAGTTTTATAGCGTTAAAAAATTCAATCAGCTTCACGTTTATACCTATAAATCATACAAATTTATTAAATATCCGCGATAAATGATAATTTTGCACCTGAAAAAATTCATGAAAAACTCACTTCCATGGAAAGTTTCTCCGAATTCATCGAAAAGCATGAAAATGACGACACGGCAGCCCTGCTTCTGTCCGGAAAAATCCCTGCAGGAATTGATCCCGGCCTGGCGGCCAATACCATCGGAGTCCGCCGCAAGCTGAAGAAAAAAGTCCCTTCATGGCATGCGCGGCCGGAACTGGCATATCCTCTGAAACTCAGCGGGGAACAATGCAGTTCAGAAGCTACAGCCACATACAAGGCGGAGCTTCTCGGGACCCTTTTCCGAAATGACGGCCTGACGGCCGGTACAGACGGCCCGGAAAGCAGGAAACCGGCTGTCGCCGACCTGACAGGAGGTCTCGGCGTGGATTCATGGGCTTTCTCCAAAGTGGCAGGTACGGTGCTGTACAACGAAATGAATCCGGCTCTGGCAGATGCCGCCAGGAAAAACTTCAAGATCCTCGGCTGCAGCAACATCATCGTCAGATCCTGCATGATCGTCCCGTCCCTGGAGAATGAAGACGGCAGTTCCTCCCCGGATTCTCCGGACAGGCATCATGAAGCGGAAGAAATGACACCAGGGGAATTGCTCGGGGACTTCAGGCCGGACATCATATTCATGGACCCCGCCAGAAGAAGCGCGGACGGCTCCAAAGTCTTCCTGCTGGAGCACTGCAGCCCTGACGTGCTGTCTCTCAGAGACGAACTGTTTTCCCTGTCCAGATACATAATGCTGAAAGTCTCGCCGATGGCCGACATCAGCATGCTGATGAAAAGGCTCGGTGAAAGTGTCAGACAGCTGCACATTCTGGCCGCAGGTGGAGAATGCAAGGAAATACTCGTACTTATGGACAGGGAATTCCACGGTCCGTGCTCCATAGTGGCCGCGAACCATGTCGGAAGGACGGACGGCGGTGCTCCGTCAGGGACCGTACAGAAGATTTCCGCTAAAGGCTGGGCCGGAATGGAATTCAGCCCGGCCGATATGGAGGCAAATGTGCGGGGGAACATCAGGGTTCCTGAATCGGTATCTGCCGGAGACATTCTCTATGAGCCAGGCAAGGCCCTGATGAAAGCCGGGGTCTTCAATGTCCTGTGTGAAAGATATCCGCTCGGAAAACTGGGGAAATCCACCCATTATTATATATTGGACGCTGTGGCGTCGGAAAATGAAAGGGTTTTCAGGGAACTGGCGGATTTCGGGAAATTTTTCGATATCACAGAGGCATTGCCGCTGGACAAGCGGCACATAAAGGAAACAGGGAAAAAATATCCTCAGGCAGAAGTCACCGCGCGGAATATAAAAATGGACACTGACACCCTCAGGAAAAAACTCGGAGTCTCCTCAGGCGGCAATGTCCATATTTTCGGTCTCGGCTGCGATTTCCCTTCCAGACATGAAAACCTCCTGCTTGTCTGCAAGGAAACGCTGTCAGGATGCTAGAACCGGCTTGATCCGTCGAAACAATGGGTGCAGACCCGGCATTTCGGCAGGCCTATAGCCTGTATCAGAGTTTCTATAGTATTGAATTTCAGCGAAGTCAGACCGAACCGTTCCGCTATCTTATCGACCATCCTGCGGTATTCAGGAGTGGACGGATCAGAATATTTCTCCAGATTCTTGTCTGCGTCACCTTCGAATTCCTGGATGATGCGCCGCGTGATCAGTTCCATGTCGGTCTTGCTTGCCGAGAATCCCAGATACGGACAGCCATACACCAGAGGCGGACATCCGATACGCATATGCACTTCCTTCGCGCCGTAGTCGAAAAGGACCTTGACATTGTCTTTCAGCTGCGTTCCCCTCACTATCGAGTCATCGCAGAATATGATTTTCCTGCCCTGGAGCATGGCCCTGTTCGGGATGAGCTTCATCTTGGCCACGAGGTCGCGCCGTTCCTGATTGCTCGGAGTGAAACTTCTCGGCCATGTCGGAGTGTACTTGGTGATGGCACGGTGATAAGGGATTCCCTTTCCTTCCGCATATCCGAGCCCCTGGCCTATTCCGGAATCAGGTATGCCGCAGACGAAATCCGCATCTGAACTGTCTTTCTTCCCCATCTCGTATCCGCTCTTGAAACGTACCTGCTCCACATTCTGTCCCTCATATGTAGAAGTCGGAAATCCGTAGTAAACCCACAGGAAAGAACATATCTGCATTTCTTTTTCAGGGGCCTTGATCTGCTCCACACGGTCATGATGCAGCTTCACTATCTCGCCGGGGCCTACGAAACCGTCGATTTCATAGCCCAGATTCGGGAAACTGCACGACTCGCTGGTGACGGCATAGGCTCCGTCCTTTCTGCCTATGACTATCGGAGTGCGGCCGAGCCTGTCTCTGGCTGCGATGATGCCGTCTTCCGTAAGTATCAGCATGGAACACGAACCCTTTATCTTCGAGAATACGTTTTCTATTCCATCCCTGAATGTCTTTCCCTGTATGATGAGCAGGGCTATCAGCTCTGTCTGGTTCGTCTTTCCGGAGCTGAGTTCCGCGAAGTGCATGTTGCTGTCCAGCAGTTCCTTTTCCAATTCGGCGATATTTGCAAGCCGGGCTACCGTGACTATGGCGAATTTCCCCAGATGCGAATTGAGGACAATCGGCTGCGGATCCGTATCGCTTATGACGCCTATGCCGGAATTGCCGTTGAATTTGTCGAGGTTGTCTTCGAACTTGCTGCGGAAATAAGAGTTTTCAAGATTGTGTATAGAACGCTTGAAACCGTCCTCCGGGCTGTATGTGGCCATTCCGCCGCGTTTCGTGCCCATGTGCGAATTGTAGTCAGTACCGTAATACAGGTCATTGATGCATTTCTCTTTGGAAATGGTACCGAAAAAGCCTCCCATATTATAAATCCTTTTGCGTCTTTTTGCGGCGGCAAAAATAAAAAAATATTGGCTGGATTACAAATCCAGCCAATAAAAGTGGGAAATATCTATTTTTCCGATCAATTCGCCTTTTTCTCCTTGACCCTTACCAGCTTCTCCTTCAGGACATCAAGACAGTCTACCACCGCGTCTTCGAATGTTCTCGCATTCCTCTCCACGACGACATCGCTGCCCGGAACCTGCACCTGCACCTTCACATTCTTGTTCTCATGCTCGGGGAGCAGTGACATGGTGACATCCACTCCGATGATCTCATCGTAGAACTTGGTCAGCTTCGAAAGCTTCTTCTCTACGAAGTCCAACAGTTTCTGATCAGCATTGAACTTGATGGATTGTACTCTAATCTCCATTTTTACCTCCGTTTTTAGCCCGTGGATGGGCAGATTCATAAACATGCTTCAGTTTCTCGATGGAGTTGTGCGTATAGACCTGTGTCGCGGCGAGGGATGCGTGTCCCAGAAACTCCTTTATGGAATTCAGGTCGGCTCCGTCATCCAGAAGCCCTGTCGCTACAGTGTGCCTGAGAACGTGTGGCGATTTCCTTCCGGAAAAGCCGCCTGCGGCTCCAAGTTCCTGCTTCACTATCCTGTCCACCAGTTCGGGATACAAAGCCCGCCCCTTCACTGTGACGAACAGCGGCGAAGACAAGTCGAACACACCGTCTGCCATCGTATCAACTGCATGTAAATATAGTGAAATTTCCTGACAATATGAAGGCAGAAGAGGAATTTCTCTCATTTTGTCCCCTTTTCCCGTGACCCTCATCACACGTCTGGAAAAATCCACGTCCTTCCGCCTGAGACTTGTCAGTTCGGACCGCCGGATTCCAGTACAGTAAAGAGTGGATACGACAGCCCTGCGCAGTCTCCTGTCATACCCTGCCGTGGTCAGGTCCGGGATTTCCGAGGCATAGGCTTCCGTCCCGGCAAAATAGTTCCGGATGTCTTCCTCCCTGAAAAATTCCGGGAGTCTCTTTTCCGTTTTAGGTCGCTTGACAAGCTTCACAGGGTTCGACTTCAGCATACCTTCTTTCACAAGATACCGGCAGAATCCGCTCAGCACAGAGATATGGAGGTTTACAGTCCTGGCATTCAGTTTCTTTTCCAGAAGACTTGCTTCATAGCCTCTGATGATGTTCGGGATCAGGGATTCAAGCAGTTCCGCATCATCCGATGCCTGTGTGAACACACAGAATTCCCCGAGACATTTTCCGTATATGTCCCTCGTCCTCACAGAGTATCTCCGCACTGTGGAGATGTATGTCAGATATTTCTCTACAAGTATCATTTTTCACACCGGGGCGCCATTTTACTCCTCTTGCTGCATTTCCGCTGCCGGTCACGGACTTGATGGCAATACCTCTATCTGCGTCCCGCCCTGACTACAAGTCCCATATCGGCAGCCCTCTCCCTCATGAGCCTGTCAGCCTCCTCGAAGTTGTTCCCTATCACACCGTCCAGAATCGCATTCTTGACATATTCCTTCAGTTCGCCGATCTCCCTGCACGGCGGGATGCCGTACAATTCCATCACATACTCTCCTGTGATAGGATTCTTGAAATTCCTGACCGCATCCTTCTCCTCCACTTCGACAAGTTTCCGCTTCACCAGCTCGAAATTCTGTCTTAGCCTCTCGACTTTACGTGGATTCTTGGATGTCACATCCGCACTGCAGAGCAGCATCAGGTCATCTATGTCGTTCCCAGCTTCAAACAGCAGACGCCTCACTGCGGAATCCGTCACTTCCTCGGTCACCAGGGCTATGGGCCTCAGATGAAGGAGCACCAGCTTCTCCACGTACTTCATCTTTTCGTTCAGAGGCATCTTCAGGGATTTGAAGATTTTCGGTATCATCCTGGCTCCCACGACTTCATGTCCGTGAAAAGTCCATCCGGCATTCCTGTCGAAACGTTTGGTCGCCGGTTTTCCTATGTCATGCAGAAGTGCAGCCCATCTGAGCCACACGTTAGGCTCGGTGCGCGGCCTGGCGACTTCCGTCCCGTCCACGAATTCGAAATCCTTCAGCCTGCCTTCGGCAATGGCTTCCATCTCCCCAATGGCAATATTGTCCAAGACTTCAAGCGTATGCGAGAAGTTTTCCTTGTGGCTGAGCCCTTCCACGCTTTCAGCACCTTTCAGTCTGGCAAGCTGAGGCAGTATCAGTTCCAGCAACCCTGTCTCGTCAAGCAGCCTGAAGCCTATGGAAGGACGGCTGCAGACCAGCATCTTGTTCAGTTCCTCGGCTATCCTTTCCCGGGAAAGTATTTCGAGTCTGCTCCTGTTCCGGCTGATGGATTCAAGCGATTCCGGAACGATATGGAACTTGACGTCGCCGTCACTGAGTTTTGTCGCGAAACGGATGGCCCTGATCATGCGCAGCGGGTCATCGCTGTATGTAGTGTCCGGATCGAGCGGAGTCCTGATGATGCCTGCGGACAGATCCCTGATACCTCCGAACGGGTCCACAAGAGCACCGAAGTCCTCTTTCTGCAGACTGAAAGCCATGGCATTTATGGTGAAATCCCTGCGTTTCTGGTCATCTTCAAGCGTACCGTTCTCTACTATGGGCTTGCGGGAATCGCGTCTGTACGATTCTTTTCTGGCTCCTACAAATTCCACCTCTATTCCTCTGTATTTGAGCATGGCAGTACCGAAATTGCGGAATACGGACACATGGCTGTGAACGGCTGCGCCTACAGCCTCCGCAAGCTCTATTCCGCTGCCTTCCACCACGATATCTATGTCTTTGCTCGGCCTGCCCAGAAAGCAGTCCCTTACATAGCCTCCTATCACGAAAGCCCTTACTCCCAGAGAAGCGGCCGTATCAGAAATTATCTGGAAAATCATATGGTCCAGAAAACCATGAGTAACAGTCATTTATTGGATTTTATCGATAATTGGACATTCTTAACTGAATATATACGTCTTTCATGCCGGTATTGCGGCAACAGAAGGACATTGGCGTCAGCCATAACAATTGGCGTCAGCCTCCGGAGGTCATGTCACGGTAATCGGGAAGTCCGGCGATGAATGAATATCGGGGACGTCCGTCTACGGTATCTCTCCTGCATACGAAAGTGGATTTTCCGTTCGTGATGAAAATGTATCTGACATTCAGTACCATATTATATACTACGGCCTGGTCCAGCACGGTGTTGTCGATAGTGACATCCGGTCTCTTGCACTCCACTACCGCTACAGGAGAGGTGCCCCTGCCGTATATGACGATATCCGCCCGGAGTTTCTTTCCTCCGATCGCAAGCGGGACTTCGCTCATCATCATATGGAACGGCACGCCCATCAGTTCGTGAAGCTGTACGATAAACCACTGTCTCACATCCTCTTCCGGTGTGAGTGTCACGTTTTTCTTTCTCAACGGGTCCCAGACCATGCTCTTTTCCATCAGTGTTCAGTCAATACGTTTCCGGCACATCATGCAAAGGTACTGTTTTTTCGAAAAATTCCACTATCATGCACTGCACCTCCTTTCCACAATGGTGTCCGCCTTCGAAAAATTCTGTCCTGAGCCTGCCTTCCGCACCATGCTCTTCATATATGGACTGCATCCTGCCGTATGCCTTTTCCACAGCCCGGACCGGGAAAAGATGATCACTGGTGCCGCTGAGAAAAAGGAACGGCTTCGGGACCAGTTTCAAGGCAATGTCAGGAAAATCATATCTGTCACGCAGACGAGGTATCAGCAATGCATAGTCAGAAGCCTTGTACGGTGTCTTTTCGGCCTCTTTCAAGGTCATCCAGCAAAGGGCTGCCCCGGTCTTGATATCCTGGCAGAAAGCCGTCAGAAGCCATGTGCGGTGTGCCCCCATCGACCAGCCGAATGCAGCTATGTTTCCCGGATCCACGAAATCCAGCCCGGACAGGATACGTGCAGCCAGAGCATCTTCCGCCATGGTCTTTTCCGCCCAGATGACCCCGGTGGCCGCAAGGCTGTCATATACCGTTCTCTGGCCTTCGTATACGGCTTTCTTCAGCGAATCGAGCCGTGTCTTTTTCCTGTCCGCAGCCATCTGCCCGCAATATAGACCAATTTCATCCTGAGACATGCCTGGATCTCCGTATTTGAGTCTGGACCATTCCTGACATGCCTCGGTACTGCGACTGCCCCAGTAAAGCATATCGGGGACTATCACCACATAGCCGAGGGAAGCGAGGGAATCAGCGAAATATACTCCGTCGAAATTCGTCCGGACAAATTCTTCGGATGATCTCCTGATATGTCCCGGACTTTCAGCGAGCGGTCTGACAAGCTTTTCCTTTCCTATGTCGAATCTGGCTCCGTGGTCGTGCAGAAGGACCAGCCCGGGACGTTTATCCAATGCCGAAGCGCCGTCAGGTACAAGCAGATAAGAACGGATCAAATCCTCTCCGGCAGCTATGTCTGAAGCGACGGCAGGCCTTCCGGCGGAAACGGATCCCGATACCGGAACGGCCGGGTCAGCCGAAACTCCCCCGTATTCTATCAGAAAACACTTGTACCCCTGCCGCTGCTCTTCCGCCACGACGGCAAATCCAGTTGTATCCGGCAGAGTCCGGGCCATAATACCGGCTTCCGCCAATACAAAAAATAAAAATGACACAAGAATTATCCTGACACAGAGTTTCATATAGTTTCTGTCCTTAACCTATTATACCCATAATCTCTTTGGCCGAAAGCGCCAGCTCCCCGATTGCTGACAAAAATTTTCCCACTTGTCGGAAATGATATGCTTGATTATTTTGTAAAATTACAAAAAATGCAGGAGATACCTTCACATCGGACAATGAATAGAAAAAGTCGGCAAGTTATGTTCTACGAAGTCCTTTACGGTTTCTGCCAGTCCCGGCCATAAAAAAAATCCCGAAGTCGCCGGACTTCAGGATTTTGCTTTGATTTGCCCTTTCGGGTGGTGGGAGCTGAGGGAGTCGAACCCCCGACCCTCTGCTTGTAAGGCAGACGCTCTGAACCAACTGAGCTAAGCTCCCGTTTTTCGTTTGTTTTGGGATTGCAAAGATACGCAAGAAAAATTATCCTGCAAATTTTTTTTCCACTTTTTCATAATTACGATAAGCAAAAACACCCTCACATTGTCATCTCGACCGGAGGTCCGGTGGACCGGAGTGGAGAGATCTGACATATTTCAAAAACAGATTTCCCGACTTCGGACTGTGTCCTCCGCTCGAAATGACATACAGGGACAGCCAGATTTGCGGATATGAATGGAAATATTCCTGACAGATTGAAACTTTTTCTATCCGAATACGTATAATATAGATGCAGAGGAAATTCTCTGCATTTGAATACCATCCGGGGCTGTTTTGGTTTTGACAGCATAAGACATTGGACGGTAAGCACGCCGGGCGTCGGAGGTTTGCCCGTAAATCTCAGCTTCCAAAAGATTAGTTGGCAACAACAATTATGCACTCGCTGCGTAGTCTACCAAGTAGTCTCGCTTAATCGCCGGCCGCCAAGGCTGCGGTCGCGACGGGTATCCCTCCAGGCTTTAGGCCGGTTATGTCTGGAATACGGGGTATCATCCAAACCGGACGCACAGGGTCACTCCTCTACACCCTGCCAAGATTTAGAGGATAAGCTGGAATTGGCCTGTCTTCCGGCAGATTCCGGCCGACAAACAAAGAAAGACTAAGCGTGTAGAAAGCTGCCTGGTGCTATGTTTGGACGGCGGTTCGAGTCCGCCCAGCTCCACAAAAAAAAGACATCACTTATGATGTCTTTTTTTTGTGGAGCTGACGTCTTTCTTCGAAAGACTGATTCCTCTTACCCCCGATGCCTCCGGCATCACCCCGGTGGGGTATCTCGCTCCTTCCAGTCGCGGGCCTCCGGCCTTGATAATCTCGTGGTATGATGTCTTTTTTTTTGTGGAGCTGACGTCTTTCTTCGAAAGACTGATTCCTCTTACCCCCGATGCCTCCGGCATCACCCCGGTAGGGTATCTCGCTCCTTCCAGTCGCGGGCCGCCGGCCTTGATAATCTCGTGGTATGATGTGCTGCAGCATCACTGTCCGAAGAGACCTTCATACATGCCGCGCAAAAACTTGCATCCCGAAAAAAACGCGGCCCAGAAAATCAAGGACACAGCCACGACCCAGCACAATAAGGCAGGACACTCCATGAGTGCAAGCACTTCTGCCGCAAAAAGAATGACAGTCAACATTATGCAAACAATATAAAGCATCGCTGCACTTCTGTCTGACCGACAGCTCAATCTCCATCTGTCCCGGAACTTTCGCGAGGAAAAGCCGAGAAACGGGAATAACAACAATAATACAGTCGCACCGATACTGCCAGTCCCCGATTTCGCCAATAAAAAACAGCCATAAGTCGTCAAATCTATGTCCACGGAGTCAAAAGCCGCATCGTACCGCGAAAAATCTTCGGTCGCACTGTAGGCATCCACCATGAACAAAGTTCTGGCGCGGAACACAATCAGCCTCTTGACATAACCGCCACCTGGCGTAATATAATACTCCACCATCGAATGCCTCAGCACATCATAAGGCGGAGACGGGATTTCCTTTCTTATGAACTTCCATTCCGAAGGGGCAAGTCCGTTATTTCGCTCGAATATCTTTCTTTTGACTATCAACCTGTCAGAATCAGCGACGGCAGGCACTGTGACCTGAAGATATGAAGAATCATACCATGCGGTCAGAATGACCGGTCCGTCTTCATTCTCCTCATAGAACCACCGCTGAGGCAAAGTGATGGAAAAGCGGTAATCGGAATTTACGACAGTATCCGCCACAGTTACCGAAGAGAATCCCATAAGGAAAGCCAGTACCGCAAGCAGACACCTGTAATACGGAACTCTTCTAATCACGGTCCGTTCCTCCGAATATTTCCCCAATGATAGTACCGACCATGTCTCCGGCCATATTGGGAATGCTGATTTCCGATACCGGTCTCAGTGCCTTTCCGTCAGCTGTAAGAAGTGCCGAAGCCTTTTCATACCCCATAGACGATGCCGCAGAGAGCAATTCGAATGCCTTGGCCTTATCCTTGGGGACACCGGAACCGTTGTAGTAGCTGACACCCAGCCCATACATTCCGGAAGGCTTCCCTTTATCTGCCAGAGTGCGGAAAATCCTGACAGCCTCTGCAGGGTCACGCCTGACACCGTCACCGTTTGCATAGCATGTCCCCAAATTGAACAATGCGGAATCATGTCCTTTGGATGCAGATGCCTTGAATAACCTGAATGCCCTGGCATGGTCTTTCGGAACGCCTTTACCCTCAGCATAAAAACGGCCCAAATGGTACATGGCATCTGCATTGCCCTGAGCCGAACTTTTTTCATACCAGCCGGCAGCAGCCGAATAATCCTTGTCCACTCCGTCACCGTATTCATAGCACAGGCCTAAATTGAACCTGGCACAAGCTTCCCCTTGATCTGCGGCTTTCGTAAACCAGAATACGGCCTTTTCGTAATCCACAGGAACTCCGTCACCATTATAATAACAAGCGCCGAGACGATTCTGAGCTCCGGCATGGCCATCCTCGGCAGCTTCGAGAAAACAATCGGCAGCCATTTCCATATCCTTCTTCTCGAAGTTGTAGCGGCCCAATTCATACCAGGATTCCGTGTCTCCCTGCTCCGCCGCTTTAAGATACCATACGACGGACTTGATGCGGTCGGCAGTTACTCCGATACCGTCCCGGTAGAATTTTCCCATCCTGCGGCAGGCTTTGATGTCACCCTTTTCCGCAGCTTTTCCGTACCAGGCGGCAGCCTCCGCATAATCCTTTTCCACTCCCGAGCCTGTTTCGTATGATACGCCCAGATTGTACATGGACGTAGAATCACCTTCATCGGCAGCCTGCTTCCAATATCCGACGGCCTTCCCGTAGTCGCCGCTTTCATATGCCTGACAACCCAGTTCCAAATATGAAATCATATCCGAATTAATTTAGAAACTACATATTCCATGATAATATTTATAAAGAGGATTACCGGACATAAAATTCAGGTAATCCTCTTCATGATCATTGGCCGAAGGCCATCAGAAAATCCGAAGACTAGAGCTTAGGACCGGCTGCTACGAGAGACTTGCCGAGGTCGTTGCCTGTGAACTTCTCGAAGTTCTTCACGAAACGGCCTGCGAGGTCTTTTGCCTTCTCATCCCACTGTGCAGGCTCGGCATAAGTGTCGCGAGGATCGAGGATGGCAGGATCCACGCCAGGAAGCTCTGTAGGAACCTCGAAATCGAAGTAAGGGATCTTCTTGGTAGGAGCCTTCTCGATAGAACCGTCGAGGATGGCATCGATGATACCACGGGTATCACGGATTGATATACGCTTGCCTGTTCCGTTCCATCCTGTGTTTACAAGATATGCCTTGGCACCTGCAGCCTTCATCCTCTTCACAAGCTCTTCGCCGTATTTGGTCGGGTGGAGTGAAAGGAATGCAGCGCCGAAGCATGCGGAGAAGGTCGGAGTCGGCTCTGTGATACCGCGCTCTGTTCCTGCAAGCTTGGCAGTAAATCCTGAAAGGAAGTAGTACTGGGTCTGCTCAGGAGTAAGGATTGATACAGGAGGAAGCACTCCGAATGCATCGGCTGAAAGGAAAATCACCTGCTTTGCGTGAGGACCCTTTGAAACCGGCTTCACGATATTCTCGATATGGTCAATCGGATATGATACACGGGTGTTCTCAGTAACGCTCTTGTCAGCGAAATCAATCTTGCCGTTGGCATCTACGGTCACGTTCTCAAGGAGCGCATCCCTTCTGATGGCATTGTAGATATCAGGCTCGCTCTCCTTGTCAAGGTTGATGACCTTGGCATAGCAACCGCCTTCGTAGTTGAATACGCCGTTGTCGTCCCAGCCGTGCTCGTCATCACCGATAAGGAGACGCTTAGGGTCGGTAGACAGAGTGGTCTTTCCAGTTCCTGAAAGTCCGAAGAAGATGGCAGTGCTCTTGCCTTCCTTGTCAGTGTTTGCCGAGCAGTGCATTGAAGCGATGCCGCGGAGAGGGTTCAGGTAGTTCATGATGGAGAAGATACCCTTCTTCATCTCACCGCCGTACCATGTATTCAGGATCACCTGCTCGTTGGTCTTGAGGTTGAAGACAGTGGCAGTCTCTGAATTCAGGCCAAGCTCCTTGTAATTCTCAACCTTTGCCTTTGCAGCGTTGAATGACACGAAATCAGGCTCGCCGTAGTTTGCAAGCTCTTCCTCGGTAGGACGGATGAACATGTTCTTCACGAAATGTGCCTGCCAAGCCACTTCCATGATGAAACGTACTTTCAGACGGGTAGCAGGGTTTGCACCGCAGAAAGTATCCATCACGAAAAGACGCTTGCCTGAAAGCTGCTTCACAGCCTTTGACTTCAGGTCAGCCCAAGCCTCTTCGGAGCATGGTTTGTTGTCATTTTTGTATTCGTCTGAAGTCCACCATACAGTGTCCTTGCTGGCCTCGTTATATACGAAGAACTTATCTTTAGGAGAACGTCCGGTATAAATACCAGTCATAACGTTTACAGCTCCGAGTTCAGTCACCTGACCTTTCTCGTAGCCTTCGAGTCCTTCCTTGGTCTCTTCCTCGAAAAGGACCTCATAAGACGGGTTGTGGAGGATTTCCTTCACGTCTGTGATACCGTACTTGCTTAAATCAATTTTACTCATAATATAAAAAAGTTTAAAGTTCACTCAACTGTATATCCGTGCAAAAATAAAATATTTTTGCGAGCGGACAAATTTTCAAGCCAAATTATTCTTAATTTTGTCTTTGCAGACAAGACGCATGCCTTAAGAAAATCAGGCCGGCTATGAAACCGCCGCCGTCTGCCTGCACAAAATGTGCCAATGGGAACCGACATGAAAGCGATAGACGTGCTGGAGAAATACTGGGGCTACACCTCCTTCAGGAAAATGCAGGAAGACATAGTGAATGCCGCACTTGAAGACAGGGATGTCCTCGCCATACTCCCCACAGGAGGAGGAAAATCCGTATGTTTCCAGGTACCTGCCCTGATGAAACCTGGCATAGCCATAGTGGTCACTCCGCTCATCGCACTGATGAAAGACCAGGTGCAGAACCTGGGTGCCAGAGGCATCAAAGCACTGGCCATATACATGGGAATGACGAAAAGGGAAATCGAGACAGCCCTGAACAATGCAGTCTACGGGGACTTCAAATTTCTATATCTCTCCCCTGAAAGACTCTCCACACAGACTTTCAGAGACTGGTTCAGGGAAATGGATGTCAGCTATATAGTAGTCGACGAGGCGCACTGCATATCGCAGTGGGGATATGACTTCCGCCCGGATTATCTGAAAATAGCCGAAATCAGGCAGAGCTGCGATGCACCGGTCATAGCACTCACGGCCACTGCCACACCGGCCGTAGCCGATGACATCATGGAGAAACTGGGATTCAGGGAAAAACTCCTGATAAAATCAGGCTTCGAACGCCCGAACCTCTCATATATAGTCAGAAACAGGGAAGACAAACCGGGACAGCTGCTGAACATCTGCCGCTCGGTCCCGGGGACGGGCATCGTCTATGTCAGGAACAGGAAAAAATGCGAGGAGCTGGCATCGTTTCTGAAAAACTCCGGAGAGTCAGCGTCATTCTACCATGCCGGACTGTCTCATTTCACCAGGACTGCCAGACAGGAAGACTGGAAAACTGACAGGATCAGGATAATGGTGTGCACGAACGCTTTCGGAATGGGCATCGACAAGCCCGACGTGAGGTTCGTAGTCCATTTCGAACTTCCGGACTGTCCCGAGGCTTACTTCCAGGAGGCGGGAAGAGCCGGACGCGACGGGAAACGCTCGTATGCCGTACTGCTGTGGAACAATCTGGATCTGAGGAAACTCAAGCAGATAGCGACAGTTTCTTTTCCGGATATTGAATATATAGAAGACATATACCACAAGGTCCATATCTTTGCCGGCATCCCTTACGAATCAGGAGAAGGCCGTGAACTGAAATTCAATATCATGGAATTCTGCAAGCGGTTCAAGCTGAACTCCTCGTCAGCCTACAATGCCATGAAATACATCGAACGGGAAGGCCACTGGATCTTCATGGAAGATGCGGACATCCCGACAAGGGTGCAGATCATCCCTTCACGTGAAGAACTTTATGATGTGGAAATACCGGAACAGATGCAGCAGATCGTTCTGGAATCCCTGATGAGAACATATTCCGGACTGTTCTCCTATCCTGTGCAGATAGATGAAGAATACATCGCCTCGAAAGCCGGCATCACAGTACCTGGACTGAGAAAGGTCCTGTACGGCCTTTCTCTGGAACATATTATAAGGTATATACCGGCCGACCATTCATCGGTAATCTACCTGAAAGAAGACAGGCTGCGCCCGAAAAACGTGCATCTCTCGCCTGAAAGGCTCGAAAAGTTGAAAGCTTCATGGCAGGAACGCGTGGACGCGATGACGGCATACGCTACGGAAGACGACACTTGCCGGAGCCGTTTCCTGCTGAAGTATTTCGGACAGGAAAACACCGCAGACTGCGGGACATGCGACGTATGCAGGCTCAGGAAATCGAAAGAAAAGACCGCAGGCACGAAATCCGCCATATGCTCCTATATAAAGGAAAAGGAAGGTGACTATACCCTTGAGGATATAAATGTCACCTTCGGATCTCCAGGGTCCGATTATTCGGAGAACTATCTTTCCATCCTGCGGACTCTCATAGATGACGGGACAGTGCCGCCTTACAGATTCTAGAACATCACTCCTACGGATATGTAGAACTGCATGCGGTTCAAGGTACCCGCATCCGCCATATCCTCATTGAACCTATTCAGCAGACCGTAGTCGAAACCGCCCTTGACAGTCACGAATTTCACGAGATTCAGGCCGATACCGCCGCCCATGAGCACGTCGAAACGGTTCATCCTGGTCTGAGGCAGATACCGGTCGATCTGGTCAAGGCTTTCTTCAGGTATATTTTCCGACTTGATATTGCCTGTATAGCTGTTGTATCTGGCGTCAAAAGTCATCG
Source organism: uncultured Bacteroidales bacterium (assembly GCA_944326365.1). Lineage (GTDB taxonomy): Bacteria > Bacteroidota > Bacteroidia > Bacteroidales > UBA932 > Cryptobacteroides. Next base: position 22,262 of record CALVDR010000011.1, read on the forward strand.
TATTGCCCAACGCCTCTCCGGTGAAGGAGATTTTTGTATTGGCCGCCAGGCCCAGGGATAGGGTCGGACCGGCAAAGACATAGACGCCGAAGGCAGGGACGATGTCGAACGTATACTTGATATGGATCGGAAGGTTCAATCCGTGCTCAGTATAGCTGGAGGACAGGTTGAAACTCGGAATCTCCTCCTTCTCTGCAGTATTCAGATAGGAATAGTAGAGTCCAGGCTGGATGGAAAGGCCGGCGAAAAGCCTGAGATCTTTCACCAGACCGACATAGAAGCCGCTCATGGGATCTGACTTGGTCACTTCTCCGGAGGCCGCTTTCGTACGGTACGTGGAGTTCAGATAGCCTATCTCGATACCGTTCTTCGCCGGAAGTTCGAAAGTCATCAGCAGGCCTGCGGCCGCTGCAATGATGATTTTAAGTGCATTTTTCATGATACCTATAATATTTGGTTGATTCTCCGTCTCATAAGATGCAGTCCTGCACCTTGATGTCACTACATGTAAAAAAGAATCCTAAAGATACGAAAAATTCTTATCTTTGTCGACTTGTAACAACAAATAACGCGAGTTCGATGAAAGAATTCTGGCAAGTGATGAAGCGCTTCGTGGCGCCTTATAGACTATATCTGGTCGGAGCGGTGATACTCAACATTCTCTCCGCCGTATTCAATATATTCTCCTTTACCCTGATCATACCGATATTGCAGATACTCTTCAAGATGGACAATACCGTGTATGAATTCATCCCGTGGGACACTCCGGACATGGGATTCAAGGATCTGGCCATCAACAATGCCTATTTCTATGTCACCCAGCTGATAGACAAGTTCGGAGGCTCTCTCACTCTTCTGATTCTGGGACTGTTTCTGGGAGTGATGACAGCGCTCAAGACTTCATGCTATTTCGGCTCGTCGGCCATCATGATTCCGCTCAGGACAGGTATCGTCAGGGACATCAGAATACAGGTGTACAACAAGATGATCAGCCTTCCTCTGGGGTTCTTCTCGCAGGAACGGAAAGGCGATATCATAGCGAGGATGAGCGGTGACGTGGGCGAGGTGGAGTATTCCATCACCAGTTCACTGGACATGCTCATCAAGAACCCGATACTGATACTGTTCTATTTCGGCACTCTCGTATTCACCAGCTGGCAGCTCACGCTCTTCACTCTCGCGGTAGTGCCGCTCATGGCCTGGGGAATGGGCGCCATAGGCAAGAAACTGAAGAGGGAATCCCTCGAAGCTCAGGGAAAGTGGAGCGATACCATGTCCCAGCTCGAAGAGACTCTCGGAGGACTGAGGATCATCAAGGCTTTCATCGCCGAGGACAAGATGATGGACAGATTCTCCAATGTCAGCAACGAACTTCGCAGGGCGACCAGAAAAGTAGCTGTCAGACAGGCCCTCGCACATCCTGTCAGCGAATTTCTCGGCACGGTCATGATCATGATAGTCCTCTGGTTCGGAGGCTCGCTGATATTGAGCGATACAGCCCCTATCGACGCTCCTACCTTCATATTCTACATGGTCATCCTCTACAGTGTGCTGAATCCTCTGAAAGAATTCGCGAAGGCAGGATACAATATCCCCAAAGGACTGGCATCCATGGAAAGGGTGGACAAGATCCTGACTGCGGAAAACAATATCAAGGAAAAGCCTGACGCACTCGACATCAGATCTTTCGACGACAAGATCGAATTCAAATCCGTATACTTCTCTTACGAAGACGGGAAACAGGTCCTGAAAGACATAAACATCACCGTGCCGAAAGGCAAGACAGTCGCCCTGGTCGGGCAATCCGGTTCCGGAAAATCCACTCTCGTCGATCTCGTGCCGCGCTACCACGATGTCACCTCCGGTGAAGTGCTGATAGACGGCAAAAACATCAAGGACCTGAAAATAAAGAGCCTGCGCAGCCTTATAGGCAATGTGAACCAGGAAGCCATCCTGTTCAACGATACCATATTCAACAATATAGCCTTCGGCGTGGAAGGCGCTACGGAAGAACAGGTCATAGCTGCGGCGAAAATCGCCAACGCACACGATTTCATCATGGAAAAGGAAGAGGGCTACCAGACGAACATAGGAGACAGGGGGAACAAGCTTTCGGGCGGCCAGCGGCAAAGGATAAGCATAGCCAGGGCCATACTGAAAAATCCTCCGATCCTCATTCTGGACGAAGCGACTTCCGCTCTGGATACGGAATCCGAAAGACTGGTACAGGAGGCGCTGGACAGGCTGACCACCACCAGGACTACCATAGCCATAGCACACAGGCTGTCCACTATCAAGAACGCGGACGAGATCTGCGTCATGCATGAAGGCGAGATAGTGGAAAGAGGGTCACACGAAGAACTTCTGAAACTGAACGGATATTACAAAAAACTGAATGACATGCAGGCATTGTAATGATTTTTCACTAAATTTGACATTTGCATGGAACGGTTCTCCGTTCCGGACAGAATATCTGCCACGTAAAACCGTTGGTCAAACCATTTTTATTGTATATGAAGACATTGTCTGTACCCTTTATCGAAGGTCTGGAGAAATATGATTTCAACGCATTGGCGCTGAAGATGGAAACAGAGGCGGCGAAGGCATTCATTGACACGGTATGCTGGCCGGACGAGTATCCTTACCGGCCGGACGCTGCCGTGTCCATTGCACGGAGTGCTACCCATATTGTAATCTGGTACAGGGTGAACGGGATGGATCTCAGGGCTAAGGCCATGGAGGACAACGGACCGGTATGGGAGGACAGCTGCTGCGAATTTTTCGTGGGCGACCCGTCTGACGGGACTTATTACAACTTCGAGATGAACTGCATAGGCACTTTGCTGGCCGCGAAAAGGAAAAGCCGCACTGACTTCAGGTTTTTCAGCAGGGAGGAGCTGGATCAGGTGATCAGGCATTCTTCCCTGGAAAGAAAGGAATACGGAACGGAAGGTGAACTGGCCGGCTGGCAGACAGCCATCTGCATACCTTTCGGTCTGATAGGCATGGATGGCGGGAATCTGCCTGAAAATATCAGGGCGAATTTCTACAAGTGCGGGGACAAGACAGCGCATCCGCATTTCCTGAGCTGGAATCCCGTAGAGGTGCCGCATCCCGACTTCCATCGTCCGGAATTTTTCGGACTTCTGGAATTCTGACCGCATAAGGACTGATTTGCAAACAATAACACTAAATACTATGAACCGCACAGCAGAAGAAATGCTTGAAATAGCAGAAAAATTCGAAACCACAGGCAAGATAACGGAAATAAAGCCTCTCGGCCCGGGTTTCATAAATGACACATTCATCGTCAGGACCGAGGGTGAAGGAGCGTCGAAATATATCCTCCAGAGAAAGAACCATCTGATTTTCCCGGATGTACCGGGAATGATGAGAAACATCGAACTGGTGACAGAGCACCTGAAGAAAAAAGTCATCGCCGAAGGCGGAGACCCGATGAGAGAGGTTCTCACCGTCACGAAAAGAAGGCCGGAAACGATGACCGATGAGGAGAAGAAAGCCCCTGCCGGAAACCTGTATTACAGGGATGAAGACGGGAACTACTGGGCCATGTGCCTGTTCATAGAAGGTTCCGTGACATACGAAAAGGCCGATACGCCGGAGCTATGCTACAAAGGAGGCGAAGGCATCGGAAGGTTTCAGGCACAGCTTTCCGATTTCACCACACCGCTGAACGAAACCATAAAGGGTTTCCACAACATCAGGTGGAGATTCGAACAGTGGGACGAATCTGTCAGGAAGAATGCTGCAGGAAGGGTGAAGGACCTGGCGGAAGAAATCGGCTGGATAGACAGCAGGCGCGAAGAAATGCTGGACTTCTGGAAGAAGGTGGAAGACGGCACCATACCTACGCGCGTCACTCATAACGACACAAAGATCAGCAACATACTGTTTGACGAAAAAGGAGACGTACTCTGCGTCATCGATCTGGACACCTGCATGAGCAGTACATCCCTGAACGATTTCGGAGATGCCATCAGGTCCTATACGAATACCGGAGCGGAAGATGACAAGGACCTGGAAAAAGTAGGCATTTCCCTCGAAATGTTCGAGGCCTACACCAAAGGCTACCTGTCCCAGAGAAAGGGGAATCTGGCCGAATCCGAGATAGAGAATCTGGCTTTCTCGGCAAGATACATCACATACGAGCAGGTTCTGAGATTCCTGATGGACTACATCGACGGGGACAAATACTACAAGACCGCATATCCGGGGCACAACCTCGTCAGGACACATGCCCAGTACAAACTCCTGCAGAGTATCGAATCGCAGTATGATGCCATGAAGAAGATTGTGGACAAATATGCGAGATAGACTTCATTTCATACTGAAAGCGATATTCATATTATATATCATCGGCTTATGTTTCTGCTGCTTCTGGAATTTCAGGAGCAGCATTGATTTGAGTACGGAACTGTGGGGAATCCCGAAGGACAAGATAGCGCATTTCTGCATGTTCTTCCCGTTCCCCATAATCTTTTATCTGGCTTTTCCGAAACTCAGGAACACACCACGCAGATATCTGAAATTCAGCATACTCGCATTGGCCACCGGTGTGGCCACAGGACTGGCCATAGAAATCATTCAGGGCTGGAGCGGATACCGCAGCTGCGACATGACCGACCTGCTGGCAGATTTCTGCGGTCTGGCGGCCGCCGTACTGATACTTCAGGTATTCGAGGCTTTTGTCATGAATAAAAGGAGGGCTGGGAAATGAAACTTATGGCGGTTCTGGCTGCTCTATGTCTGTGCAGCCTGTATACCGGGCATGCCCAGGGAAAGATCAAGGATGATTTCGAGCCTGTATGCAAGGCTCTGGATACGCTGATTTACGAAAGGACTACAGTCCGGGGAGAGCTGAAACTGAGAGCGGTGATGAAACGCGGGAACTCCCTCGATTTCTATTTCACGAATTCGCTCAGTGACCTGCCGTGGACCGCCGATGACTACAGATGGTTCTGCAGGGAACTGAAAGAACGTTTTCCGTCTGAGTACCGGAGATACAGTCTGGGACGGATCAGCAGCCGCGGAGAGACTCTTCCGGCACTGGTGACAGGAGAACCGGGAAATGACGGCCGGCCTTCAGCCACGACATACAGGCACAAGGGAAACCATTCACCTGGAAGGCCTGTAGTGGAAAGGCTCGACGGAATGATGTGGCCGGAAGGTCTGGACGGGAGGCATATAGCCCTCTGGCAGAGCCACGGCCAGTATTACGAGCAGTCCAGAGGCAGGTGGGAATGGCAGCGTCCCTGCCTGTTCCAGACAGTGGAAGACCTGTTCACACAAAGTTTCGTACTTCCGTTTCTGGTGCCGATGCTGGAAAATGCCGGGGCCTATGTGATGCTTCCCCGCGAGAGGGACATCCAGAAGCATGAAATCATCGTGGACAACGACCCCGACTTCAGGTCCGACACTATTTTCAAGGCGGACGCTGCCCCCGCAAATCTCCGCCTTTCAGGCCAATATTCCGAGGAAGGGGAATGGGCTGACGCCGGAACAGGCTTTGCAGACGCGAAAGCCATATATACCGGTGCCGACAATCCGTTCACAATGGGAACGGCCAGGATGATTCCATGTGCCACACTGGAGGAAGGTACAGGAGCCATGGCAGAGGCGAGGTGGACGCCATCCATACCGGAGCGCGGGGAATATGCCGTATACGTCTCATACAAGACACTGCCGAACAGCACTGATGCAGCCCACTACACCGTATATCATCTCGGGGGAAAGACGGAATTCTCCGTAAACCAGAAGATGGGAGGCGGGACATGGATATATCTGGGGACTTTCGAATTCGATGCCGGGACTGACGGCTGCGTCACCCTCGACAACATCATATCCCCTGTACGGAAAGCGGCATCTTCAGGGAAATTGTCCCGCGCCGCAGGCCGGACCGGAGGTCCGGTAGTGACAGCCGATGCTGTGAAAATAGGAGGAGGCTACGGAAACATAGCCCGAAGCGTGGAGGGTGACTCCACGTCAGTGGCTGAACTTTCAGGAATGCCGCGTTTCACTGAAGGTGCAAGATACTGGCTCCAGTGGGCAGGAATGGACACTACCCTGTTCAGCCAGAACGGGATGAAGGACGACTACAAGGATGACTACATGTGCCGCGGAGACTGGGTGGCATACATGAGCGGAGGCTCACGGGTGAATCCAGACGAAGATGGCAGGAATATCCCGTTCGACCTGGCATTCGCCCTGCATTCGGACGCAGGCATGACATCATGCGACTCCACTGTAGGGACACTCGCCATTTACACACTGAAATCTGAATTCAAGCGGAAACTTCCGTCAGGAGAGGACAGAAGGACGAGCAGGGAATATGCGAACCTGGTTCAGAGCCAGATAGTCCGGGACATCCGCCACGGCTATGACACTCTCTGGAACCGCAGGTTCATCTGGGACAGGGCCTACCGTGAATCCAGGACACCGACCTGTCCGGCCATGCTCTGCGAACTGCTCTCGCACCAGAATTTTGCCGACATGAAACTCGGGCACGATCCGGGATTCAAATTCACGGTCTCCAGAGCCATTTACAAGGGAATCCTGAAATATCTGAGCAACCGGTACGGATGTGACTACACCGTACAGCCCCTGCCTGTAAATTCTTTTTCGGCCACGTTCGTAAACGGAAGGCTGAGGCTCAAGTGGAGGGAAACACCCGACATGCTGGAACCTACGGCCCGTCCTGAAGGATTCATACTTCAGACACGCATCGATTCGGAAGCATTCGACAGCGGAAAGATAATAGATGCCCGGAAGACAGAAGACGGGACTTTCTGGGCAGATATCGATTTCGACCCGGGACATATCTACAGTTTCAGGATCACGGCATTCAACTCCGGAGGGAAAAGTTTCCCGTCAGAGACAATGAGCGCAGGTGCACCGACACTGACCTGGTCAGGAAGAAAGTCCGTGACCGACAGCTGCGTGCTGGTCGTGAACAATTTCAACAGGGTGTCCGGACCGGCATGGTTCGACTATCCTGAATTTGCAGGATTCGACAGCAGGCTCGACAGCGGCGTACCGTATGTCAGGGACATATCCTATACAGGGCAGATGTATGAAAACAGGAGGAACGCTCCATGGATAAGCAATGACAGACCTGGATTCGGAGCCTCGTTCAACGACTGCTCGGGCTGTATCATAGCCGGGAACACATTCGACTACCCTGCAGTCCACGGACGTGCTATACTCGATGCGGGATATGCATTCTGCTCGGCAAGTGCCGGAGCTTTCAGCCGCGACACCACGCTCACGGACGGTATATGGTGCATGGACCTCATCTGCGGAAAACAGGTCACCGTGACCTCGAAAGGCCTGAAAAAAGCCAGATTCAGGGTATTTCCCGAAGAACTGCAGACAAGCATAAGACGTTTCACAGCCTCCGGCGGCAATATCCTCGTGTCAGGAGCCAACATCGCGACTGACATATGGGACAGAGTCTACCCTGTGGCTGTAGACAGTTCGTTCCGTGCCGCATCTGCGGACTTTGCCGGAAATGTGCTCGGATATGGTTTCATATCGAACTACGCAGGGAAGACAGGCGAAGTGACCGAAGTCCCTGGACAGACAGGGATGCCAGGGCTTCAGGGCGCTGCCATGAAGTTCAACAATGTACCTGACGAACATCTGTACTGCGTGGAAGCGCCTGACGGGATAGCTCCCGCAAACGGGCATGCACAGTCCGTGCTAAGATACGAAGACACCAGGGTATCGGCAGGAATATGTGCCGACTTCGGGACCTACAGGACAGTGTGCCTGGGATTTCCGATAGAAGTGCTCACCGAATATGACTGTATAGACAGGATAATCAAATCAAGTTTACAATATTTCGCTAAATCTACATGCAATGAACAGCAGGGAATCTGAAATCATAGAACTGATACGGAAAGAAGTGAAACCGGCTCTCGGCTGCACCGAACCGATAGCGGTAGCTTTGGCCGTAGCCAAAGCCGTGGAAATACTGCAGGAGAAATGCGGATGCAGGCAGACAGACTGGAGGATGAGTGCGGATTTCACCATCAGGGTGGAAGTGAGCGGGAATATCCTGAAAAACGGGATGGGAGTAGGCATACCGGGGACAGGAATGGTCGGACTGCACATAGCTTCGGCGCTGGGGGCGGTATGCGGAAAGACCGAATACCGGCTGGAGGTTCTGCACGACCTGAACACGGAATCCATAAACAGAGCCAAGGAACTCGTCAATGACGGCAGAGTCACAGTCGGTCTGGCCGACACCACACACAAACTCTATGTCAAGGCTTGCGTATCCACCGGAGAAGGGCACAAGGCTTCCGCACTGATAGAGGATGACCATGACAATATCGTGGAAACCTGGTTCGACGACACGGTGCTGAACAGCTGCGGGACAGCAGCCGGAAACAGCGAAGAAGGCGGGAAGACCACACTCGACTATCACCTGACTGTCAGGGAGATTCTGGACTTCGCATCGACAGTTCCGTTTGAGGACATCAGATTCATACTTGAATCCAGAGACATGAATCTGGCATTGGCCCGTGAAGGGCTGGAATCAAGCTACGGGCTTCGTGTCGGCCACACTATCATGTCGGAAAAATACAGGCCCGTGTTCGGTTCCGATTTCATGAGCTACGCCATGGCCATGACTGCCGCTGCTTCCGATGCCAGAATGGCCGGATGCACTCTGCCGGCAATGAGCAATTCAGGCAGCGGGAACCAGGGCATCACAGTCACGATGCCGGTGATAGCATACAGCCTGAAATACGACGTGTCTGACGAACAGCTGGCCCGCGCTCTGGTGCTGAGCCACCTGATAGCGATACATATCAAAGGTTATCTGGGGAAACTGTCTGCACTATGCGGATGCGTGATAGCCTCTACCGGAGCAGCCTGCGGGATTTCATATCTACGGGGCGGGACATACGGCCAGATATGCTCGGCCATCAAGAACATGATAGGAAACATAACAGGAATGGTATGTGACGGGGCCAAGGTAGGCTGTGCCCTGAAAGTGGCCTCGGGCGTTTCCTGCGCCCTCCAGTCGGCGGTTCTGGCCATGGAAGGGATCTGCATTTCGGAAAGCGACGGCATCATAGAGAAAGACATCGAAAAGACCATACGGAATCTCGGAGAGATCGGTTCAAAAGGCATGCAGAGCACTGACAACATGATTCTGGACATCATGGTCTGCAAATAGTGAGGACGTGGGTGCTATCAGATGTCTCCGGTTTCGTCCTGCAGCTGCGGCAGAGGATTCCTGTCACTCTGGCGTGCACCGAGTTTCCGGAGTTTCGAACAGGTCTGCAATATGCTCTGTCCTGAAGGGGAAAGTTTCCTCCCTGCTTCTTCATACGACTTGAGAGCCGCCTCCAGCGACTTTCCCACTGCTTCGTACTTCTTCATGAACTGCCCTACCCTGTCGAGCATCTCGTTTGCCAGAGCATACACTTTTTCATGATTCTGCGCCTGTGCGATCTGGGTCCATGTCATCCGGATGATACGGAGCGCGGCGAACAGGGTCTGCTCGTCTGCTATGAAGACATTCATCTCCATGGCCTTCCGCCACATGTCAGGCTGGCTGTTCAGTGCTGTCCACAGAGCACCTGTATGAGGCACGAACATGATGACATAATCCATGCATACACGCGGAGCCCGCACATAGGAAGAGTAATCCTTCGCTGACAGTTCCTTCACATGACGCCACACGCTGTCTGCATGAGCTTTCAGGAAACGCTGCCTGTCCGTCTCGTCTTCAGCGTTCACATAGTCCATATAAGCTGTCAGGGACACTTTGGAATCTATGATCACATCACGTCTTGTATCCAGATGCAGAATCACGTCAGGTCTGACTGTGCTACCGGAATCCGTCCTGACAGGACAGCCGGAAGCATCCCTTACCGAAGACTGGATTTCATAGTGGATTCCAGGTGTCAGTCCCTGGGATTCAAGCAGCTCGGTCAATACTGTCTCACCCCAGTCTCCCTGGACCTTGGCCCCGCGGCGGAACACCCTGACAAGCTCATCCGTACTTTTTTTCGCAGCCTCGCTCTGTCTGATCATATTTTCCACGGTAGCCTTCATGACACCGCTCATCTCGGTCTGTTTCAGAGTGCTGTCATCCATGGCCTTTTTCATCCTGGCTATCGTCTCTTTCAAAGGGTCCACTATCTGCCCCAGATTTGCACTGCTCGACTCGGCGAACTCCTTCTGTCTCTGTTTCAGCATGTCATCCGTAGCCGATGCCATCTGTGCCGTCACTTTCTGCAACGTTTCGTCAAACTTCGCCTGAAGAGCCGCCATCGCCTCAGAATGGCGTTTCTCCTGCTCGTCCAGCTGCGTTCTGAGCACCTCGGCCCTGGTCACCAGCGACTGGCGCCCGCTTCTCCCTGCCAGATACCCGGCCACCGCCCCGATGACAAGTCCGGCCAGCAAAATAACTACTGTCTCCATATATACCTCCGATTTATCCGGCCTCACCGGCCAATGTCCCGGTGTTATTCCTGTTTTGCTTCGCCTGCTGTCTGATCTATGCTTTTCAATGCCGGAAGGCTTATATGGAAATGCACTGACAGCACCCTGATAAGAATCACGGACACCGCTGCTGTCACCTGGGTGGCCACCACAGACAGTCCGGCCCAGATACAGAGATAATAGACGAATCCTCCGGCCAGACAGGCCATGGCATAGATGTCTTTTCTGAAAATAAGAGGGACTTCATTTATGAAAATATCCCTGAACATGCCGCCTGCCGCTCCGGTAATCGTCCCCATTATGACATTCACCCACATCGGGAAGCCTGCGGCAATGCTTTTCTCCACACCCACTACCGTGAACAATGCTATACCCACGGCGTCGAATATGAAAAAGGTATTGTCAAGCCTGACCACATATTTACGGAATATAAGCACGAAGACCAGGGCCAGACCTGTGATTACCAGATATGAAACATGTTCCATCCAGAACGGGGTCACATCCAGCATCAGATCCCTGAGAGTTCCTCCTCCCACTGCCGTCACGAATCCTACCACGTAAGCTCCGAACCAGTCGAAATTCTTGGCCGCAGCCAGTCTGATGCCGCTTATCGCAAACGCGAAAGTACCGATATAGTCAATGATGTTTATGAATTCCATAATACGCCAGCTAAGCCGTTTCCCTGAATTTCCAAAAAATGGAAACAAAAAAGCCCCGAAATCTGACGATCAAGGGGCGATACGGTACTCGGCCGGAGAATCGAACTCCGATTGCAAGATTGAGAATCTTGAGTACTAACCGTTATACGAGCCGAGCGTATTTCGATTTTGGGATTGCAAAGGTATGCCATTAAATCCAAACTTCCAAATTTATTTTCATTTTCCGAAAATTTTTCCGGAAAAATATTGGCGTCAGCCGTTATTCACTATTTCAGGAACACGAAAAAGACAGCCATGATCAGAAGGAAAAACGCCACGAAATGGTTCCACTGCAGGGCCTGGTTCTTGAAAAGGAGCGTCACTATCACAGTAAAGACAGTCAGGGAAATCACCTCCTGGATGACCTTCAGTTGGATAAGGTTGAACGGACCGCCGTTGTCCGCGAATCCTATCCTGTTTGCAGGAACCTGCGCACAATATTCGAAGAAGGCTATGCCCCATGACAGGAGTATGACCAGTATTATCGGCCAGCCGGAAGTGATTTTCATCTCCTGGAGTTTCAGATGTCCGTACCAGGCGAAAGTCATGAATACATTCGACATTATCAGAAGCAGTACGGTATAAAGCGCTTTCATGATTACGGTTCTTTAACGGTTATGCTTGCAAGGGATTGCCCTTGCCGGTAAAATGGCTGCAAATGTAATATAAAATTTGAAATTGCATCCGATTTTCGTATTTTTGTAAGGATATAGTCATACCTGTATCGGAAAACTTACCAAAACATAATTATCATGACACTTATCAAATCTATTTCCGGAATCCGTGGAACCATAGGCGGCACTCCCGGAGAGGCTCTGACCCCGATCGACATCGTCAAATTCACTTATGCATACTGCGTCAAACTGAGAGAACGCAGGCCGAAACCGTCAGGCGAACGCTACCGCGTGGTAGTCGGCAAAGATGCCAGGATTTCAGGAGAAATGGTGGAACAGCTCGTCTGCGGTTCCCTCATCGCCTGCGGCGTGGACGTGATCAAGGCCGGCTATGCATCCACTCCTACTACGGAAATGGCTGTCATATTCGAAAAGGCAGACGGAGGTATCATACTGACAGCATCGCATAACCCGAAACAGTGGAATGCACTCAAACTCCTGAACGAGAAAGGGGAATTCCTGAATGCGGCTGAAGGCGCGGCCATTCTGGAATGCGCGGAACAGGAGGATTTCGATTTCGCCGATGTGGACTCTCTCGGTACAGTCATCGAGAAAGACTTCACTGATGCACATATAGATGCCGTCCTGGCTCTGGAAGCCGTGGACGTGGAGGCTGTGAAGAAGGCCGGCTTCAAGGTGGCCCTCGATGCGGTGAATTCCGTGGGAGGCATCATCATGCCGAAGCTCTTCGAAAGGCTCGGAGTGGAATGCGTCAAAGTGAATTGCGAACCTACCGGCCATTTCGCGCACAATCCGGAACCGCTTCCGGCAAACCTCGTGGAGCTCTGCGAGACAGTGGTCAAAGAAAAGGCGGACCTCGGAGTATCGGTAGACCCTGACGTGGACAGACTTGCCCTCATCTGTGAAAACGGACAGCCTTTCGGAGAAGAATACACATTGGTCAGCGTAGCTGACTATATCCTTTCACGCGAGAAAGGGAAAAAGGATCTCGCCACGTCTTCCAACCTCTCTTCTTCGAGAGCGCTCAGGGATGTCACTGAAAGCTATGGAGGAAAATATTATGCGGCAGCAGTAGGAGAAGTGAATGTGACTACGAAGATGAAGGAATGCGGAGCGATCATCGGCGGAGAAGGAAACGGAGGAGTCATCTACCCTGCCATTCACTACGGACGCGATGCCATCGTGGGCGCGGCTCTCTTCCTCACGAACCTGGCATACAAGAAGATGAAGGTATCCGAACTGCAGAAGACATATCCTCAGTACTATATCACCAAGAACCGCATAGACCTTTCCGACAAGTCCCTGATCGACAAGATCCTTTCGGAAATGAAGAAGATCTATGCTTCCGAGGACATAAACGACATCGACGGAGTGAAGATCTCGTTCGAAAGCAGGAAGGAATGGGTACACCTGCGCAAGTCAAACACGGAGCCTATCATCAGGATCTATGCGGAATCGGCTACCAGGGAATCCGCCGAGAAGCTGGCTTCTGAAATAAAGGCCATAGCGGAAAAAATCATAAAAGGCTGATGTTTTCATTCAGGACTACCCCGCTCGAAGACCAGCTTGACAGGGCGCTGACCGACGGAAATGTCGGATGCTTCTGCACCCAGAACTGCTGGGATACCGGACGGGAAAGATACATGACAGACATTTTTCGGGAGAGAGGGAACCTTCGGGCTGTATTCTCTCCCGAAAATTCCGAATTGTCCCCGGACGCAAGCCATATATGCGCAGATATCGGGCAAATCAGGGAACTCAATGCCATAGTAGTGGAGATTCAGGACGTGGGGACCAGGTACTTCGGCTACACCAGAGACGTGCTCAGGCTCATGAGACAACTGGCGGAACTGGAAGAATCCCCGGCACTGTACATAGTGGACCACAACAACCCCGCAGGTCGGGTCGTGGAAGGGACGATGCCGTCTTCCGATACGGAACCGGACATCCCCAAAACGGCACACAGGCACGGACTGACGCTCGGAGAACTGGCAAACCTCTACTATGCGGAAATTGGAGCCAGATTTCCGCTGCACATCATATCGGCACAGGCTACCGACTCCAACAGACAGCTGATGCCGTGGGCTATCTCCCCTGCTCCGGACATACCAGGTTTCTTCACATGCGAAATGTACAGCGGAGGGGGACTGTGGCTGAATACCAGCATCACGCCAGGTATAGGGACACCGCGGCCTTATGAATATTTCGGGGCACCGTTCATAAGGTATGGCAGCGAAGGCCTGCCGCCAGCACCGCCGCAGGTAATGATGCGGCCATGTTCCTTCACTCCCGCCTTCGGGAAATATGCAGGAGAAAAATGCTTCGGCTATCAGATCATGCTGGAACCCGGGGCCGTGTACCACTCTCTGATGCACACTCTCCAGCTCATGAGATATTTCAGGGACAGGTATTCCGCATTCGGACTGGAACCGGACTTCAGGCTCAGGCTGGCAGACGACGTACTGCTTTCATATATCGAAGGCAGGACCGACTGGGCCGCCGCACGCGACCATATTAAGACAGAAGAACAGAAATGGATAAGGAAGGCCAGGAAATTCTGCCTTTACGATGATCCCCCGTATCGCATCAAATGAACGCGGCAAGCTCATTTCATGCCACGTTCTTTTTTCAGATGCTCGTATGCTTCGTGAACTGCCCGGAATTTTTCCGCACCGGCCTTTTTCACATCCTCGCCGAGACCGTTAAGCTTGTCAGGGTGATATTTCATAGCCATCTTTCTGTATGCCTTCTTGATTTCTTCATCGGTAGCGGATCTCTCAATACCCAATGCCCTGTATGCCCAGTCCGCATCAGTACTTTTAGTATACGGTGCCCTGATAGCATCGAAATCCACGGACGAAACACCGAATATGGATGCTATCCTCTGAAGGATAGTCATTTCCGACTGGCAGACTTCCCCGTCCGCATAAGCCACTTCGAAAAGCAGGTGCAGGAGTTCCAGTTTCGATGAATAATTCAGGTTCCTGCTGATCTGCCACGCAACTTGCGTCTCGTCTATGTCTTCCTGCAGGAGCCGGTTCAGGATATCCATGGCTTCATCGGTTCCGGATGCGCCGAAGTTCGCGTCCAGAATCTTCCGGGCCATTCCCATTTCCTCAGGCTTACGTACTCCGTCAGCCTTCACCACACATGCAAGCAGAACCAGAAAACTGATTTTGAAGTCGCCCGGCCTGGTCCTCCCGGATGAACGGTGTGCAGAGTCCGCATCATCACCGCTGTCGATTACTGATCCTATAAGGAAACCTATCAATGCCCCTATCGGGCCTCCGAATGCCCAGCCTATACCGCCGCCGAGCCATTTTCCGTATTTCATAAAAATCCTTTTCAGTTTATCACCATTGCACAAATCTAAATGATTTATTTGAAAAACATATTCTTCAATGCATGTTTTATGCGTTGACTGTGATTTTAGTGTCTGGTCCGCCTGTATGCAAACAGGGCAAAATACGGCAAACAAAGTTTCAATTCAATGTTGATTTTGAGCAGATTTAGTGTCAAATTTGTACTGCAATACTCCACGGATGTTGAAAACATTTTCTATCTTTGCGGTGTCATCGCGACATCAAATGGACACGGCCGGATCAGGCTATCATATCATGGACAGAAAAAGATTTTTACAGATATGCGGAATGCTCGTTCCGCTCGGCATGCTCGGGAGGCCGGAATGGCTCTGCGCCGCATCCGCAAAAAAGGAGAAAAAGGAAAGAAAGCACGGATTCACCTTTGCATTCTTAACTGACGTGCATCTCAAGCCACGCAATGAAGGGAACTGCGATGAGGGTCTCAGAAAAGCATTGGACGATGTACGGAACAGGAATGTGGATTTCATTCTTTTCGGAGGCGACAATGTGGAAGCCAATTTCCACCTCGGAGCCGGACATGAACATGAAGTAGTGGATATGTACACGAGATTCCGGAAGGCCGTCGACGAATCAGGCATTCCGGCATACTTTACCATAGGAAACCATGATACCTTCGACAGGTTTGAAGGAGAGGAGGACAAGATCGGATACGGCTATTTCAGGAAATTCTGCGGTCCTGTCCGTCAGTCGTTCGACCACAAGGGCATACATTTCGTCACGCTGAACAGTCTGGTACCGGACAGCAAAGGCCGCTGGTCGGTAGGAGAAGAACAGAGGGAATGGCTGAAAAACGATCTGGACGCAGCAGGGAAAGACACACCGGTCATCATTGCCATGCATGTCCCGATGCTCTCGCTTTATTATCCGGTAGTGGACGGTATCTTCTCCGGAGCTGACATGGTGACCGACAGCAAAAAAGTATTCGACCTGCTGAAACAGTACAATGTCAGGCTTGTGCTGCAGGGACACCAGCATATCCATGAAGAAATACAGGAAAGAGGCAGATGGTTCGTCACCGGAGGAGGCATCTGTGCCTCCTGGTGGTCCGGACCTCTTGCAGATACGGAAGAAGGCTACCTTCTCGTCCACGTCGGTGACGACGGAGATATTTCCTGGGAATACATCGACTACGGCTGGACCGCTGTCCTGCAATAAGACACCGCCTGCAGGCTTGCGAAAAACGGATTTGGAAATTGAAAAATTATTTGTACCTTTGCGCGCTGATTTAGTTAACTAAAATTTTTAAGGAAATGAAAAAAGGAATTCATCCCGAAAACTACCGTCTTGTAGCTTTCAAGGATATGTCGAATGACGAGGTGTTCATCACCCGCTCTTGCGCAAACACGAAGGAAACTCTCGAAGTCAACGGCGTAGAGTATCCGGTAGTAAAAGTCGAAATCTCCAACACATCCCACCCGTTCTATACAGGAAAGATGAAACTCGTGGACACGGCAGGACGCGTCGACAAATTCTATCAGAGATACAAGAAGAACAAATAAATCCCCGGACGGATTCATTTGCGGAACGAAAAAGGTGGTCTCATCAGAGATCACCTTTTTCGTTCCGCACTACAGAAGGCAGCCCTATCTCCCGCACAGATGTTCCAGCCAGAACCGGCGGTTTTCGTTCAGGAAGTGCTCCCCCTGATATCCCCTGTAGCCATGCATGCCGTCCGGATATACCATGAGTTCGAAACTTTTCCCTGCCTTCTGGAGCGCATTCACCAGCTGCAGTGTATTCTGGAAATGGACATTGTCATCACCTGTCCCGTGTGTCAGCTTCAGATAGACAGGCCGTACCCCGTCCGGTACGGACTCATCGGAGACCGGATATCTTTTCACATATCTCAAAGCGCAGGCTGCGGCATATCCATCCGGATTCTCCTGAGGAGTACTCATATAGCGTTCGGTATAATGTGAATCATACAAGGCCCAGTCATAGACTCCCCCGCCGGCTATGCCGTAGTGAAAACTGTCCGGAGCCTGGAACAGCAGCATGGCAGTCATCGTACCTCCGAAAGAGAAACCCTCGACCCCGATCTTGTCGCCATCTACATACGGCAGGGACTTCATGTAATCAGCCCAGGCCACGAAATCCTGAATCTCGTATACGGTAAGCTGACGGTATATCATATCCAGAGCCTCCCGGCCGTTGTGACCTGCAGCCCTGCAATCTGCGGTGATCTGGATAATTCCATTCTCCGACCACCACTGATTCCTATCCGAAGGCGTGGACCATCTGTCCCAGACCAGAGGAATATCCGGACCGCCGTAAATATCGAAATGTACGGGATACTTCCGTGAAACATCGAAATCTTTAGGATATACTATAGAGGCAGGCAGACGGAAACCGTCTTCAGTCTCCATATAGATGATCTCGGGCAGGGCATAATCGGAAGGATCGAAATCATCGCCGGCCATGTCAGCCACCACATGCCCTGTCGAAGCCGTTTCAGAAGTCTTGAAAACCGACACTTTCACCGGTGTCACGGAATTCGACCAGGAAGCGGCGAAATATTTCCCGTCAGGAGAAAAGACAGCCGACAGGACATTGTAATCCGGATCCGTCAGTATCTTCACCCTGCCCTTTCTGTCCACCTTGTACACTGAAAGGCGGACCGTGGACTCATTGTTCGACGAGAAGAAGACTTCTCCGTCAGAAACATTCAGGATGGAAACATTCCAGAACTCGCCGTCCGTCAGCTGGCGGAATTCCCCGTCATAAGACAGGAAACACACCTGCTGCCAGCCTGAGTCCAGGCATCTGGCCATATAAAGGCCTTCAGAGGTGAAAACGGCACCTGATATCCAGTCCACCCATGTAGGACTCGTTTCCTGATAGACCAGAGTCTTGCTACCGTCCTCCACGGACACGCTGTAAAGTTCCAGAGACTGCTGCGAACGCGGCATTCTGGAAATGAAGAATGACCTGCTGTCAGGTCCCCAGAAAGGAGTCCCGAAATATTGGTCAGGGTTTTCGTCGAAATCCAGCCAGAGGACATCGGCTTCGACATCATCCGCCGGTGAAGCCATGAATGAGGACACGTCAGCCACTCCGATCCTTACCGTCGGATTCGTCTCTCCAGCCTTAGGATATCTGGTCCTGTTCAGACTCCCGTCCTGCCCGAACGGGGAATATATCGGAAAAAGAGGGACTTCCGTATTGTCAAAACGGTAAAAACCTATTTTCCGGCTGTCAGGAGACCACCAGAATGCCTTGTATTCCGTAGCCCTGCCTAAAATCTCCTCATAATATACCCACGAAGCATATCCGTTCAGTATCAGGTCACTTCCATCCGATGTGATCCTGTGCTCTTTTCCTGTCGCTATGTCGATGACATACAAATCATTCTCCCTCGTAAATGCTATCATGGACGAATCCGGAGAATATGTCATGTTGACAGCCCCGTCGGGCTTCAAAGGAAACTCAGCGTACTTTTCAGGGGCGGATACGCCGGAAATGGTCCTGCGGCTGAAGGCATTGAACGCGAAAGCGGTCGAGTCGGTATAGGTCCCGTCATAAGAGAATATCACCTCATCGTCAGATATCCATTTCCAGGAACGTGGAATATCCGCGAAATCCGCGGCGGAAGCGGAGATTGTCATCAGAATGATGACAGGAATTGTCAGAAGTCCTTTTTTCATATCAGTCTTTTTTCTTGTAATCAGGTATTTTCATTGTACGAAGTACGAATCCTTGAAATTCACGAGATATACCTTTTCGGTACTTCGGGTCAGGGCGGTATAGAGCCATTTCAGGTCATCCGGAAGCAGTTCGTCCTGCCAGAACGGATTGTCTATGAACACGCATTTCCACTGGCCTCCCTGAGACTTGTGACAAGTGATGGCATTCGCGTATTTCAGCTGCAGGGCGTTGAAGTACTTGTCTTCGCGCACGGCCTCATACCGCTTTTTCTTCGTACGGATATGGGAATAATCCTCATTCACTCCGGTATACAGCATGTTCTGCTGTTCTGCAGTAAGCGCCGGACTCTCGGAGGTAAGCGTGTCGAGAATCACCGTGGCCGTGATCTCCTGGTCTCCGTAGTCAGGGAACGAAAGCCTGGCCCGTGCGAAATGCAGTCCGTACCTGTCCTCATAATGTGAAATGCTCTCCAGCGTCGCTATGTCTCCGTTCGCTATATAGTCGACGTCTTTCAGGTCCTGGACGAACTGGTAGCAGTTCCTGACGATCATGAGCCTGTCCCCTTTCACCAGCATTTCCTCCTTGAACTGCACAGTGGAACGGATGCCCAGATTGTACTTGATCGCACGCTTGTTCGAGCGGCAGACTATCACCGTTTCGTCGTCACCGTATCTGTCATAAGCATCGGAAAGCTTTTCTATGAGTTCCGATCCCGAAATCCTTTCGATGTCATCATATCCTCTGAGGTCCATGGAAAGAACCGCTTCGTCAGCCTCAAAGCTCTCCAGCTTGCGGATTTCGCTGCGGATAGCAGTCGCATTATCCAGAATGCCCGAGCCTGAATGCTGACGGACCACCGTCACCATTTCAGTCCATACCGGATTCCCCAGCACTGACACATAGTCTTCCGACAATGCCGGACTGACATCCAGACCTACCGGAGGCAGCTGCGCCTTGTCTCCTATGAGTATGACCTTGTTGTCCGTCCCACGCCTTACATACTCCATCAGATCAAGAAGCAGATTTCCGGAACCGAAAAGATTTGCCTGGCCTCCGCTGTCAACCCCAATGAGTGAAACTTCATCCACGAAATACACAGTATCCCGATCCTTGTTCGGACCTATCACGAATTCACCGAAGCCGGAGCCTGAAACTGATTTCTGACGATAAATATGCTTGTGTACTGTATAGGCCGGAGTATGTGCGTATCCTGAAAGCACCTTGGCCGCACGGCCTGTAGGAGCCAGGAGCACGCAGTTCACTTTCAGGCTCTTGAGAAACGATATGGCAGCCGATACTGCCGTAGTCTTCCCTGTACCGGCATAACCGTTCACCACCATGATGTCGCTGTCATCACCGGAAAGGAAAGCTGCCAGTTTCCGGAACATGGTTTTCTGACAGTCTGTCGGTTCATACTCCAAAGACTGCAGGAATCCGTCGAAAAGAAAATCAGCAGCTGCCATCACTTGCGTCTCCCGAAAATCAGAGAAAAGAATATGAAGACAGGATAAATCTCGAGACGGCCGAGAATCATATCCACAGTATATATGAACTTGGCTATTCCCAGCTGCGACGAATAATTCCCCATGGAGCTTATCGAATCCAGTGCCGGTCCTGCATTGCCCAGGGATGTAAGGGCGCCTGAGATGGCCTCCACCGTATCGACGCCGAAAAGTATCAGAAGCAGGAATGAAACAAGAAGGACCACCACATAGAAAACTATGTACAATATGGCCGCGAATGCGGCATCGTCTTTCAGAAAATGATTGCCTACCCTCAGCTGCATGATGGAAGACGGATGCAGATTCTGCTTCACCTGCCTGCCTATGGCCTTGAAGGCTATGAGCATCCTGTCTGACTTGACACCTCCGGTAGTAGAACCGGAGCACCCGCACTGGAACACGGCATACATGAGCAGGATGTTGGCGAAAACGGGCCACCCGGCATTGTCTGCCGTGGCAAATCCGGAAGTGGAAAGAAAACTCGCCACCTGGAATGTGGCATCCAGTGCAGCCTCTCCCCAGCTGTCATAAGTACCTGAAATCCTCAGAGACAGTGTCACCAGTACCGAAAGGAGAGCCAGGGTACCGAGGAAAAACTTGACTACAGAATGTCTGAATGTCTTCAGCGAACGCGTGGCGAAAATCGCGAAAAGCAGACCGAAATGGATGGATGACAGCGTCATGAAGACTATGATGATGATGTCTATCGCTGCAGAATCGAAATATGCTATGGAAGAATTCTTCGTACTGAAACCGCCTGTTGCCACTGTACTGAACGAATGGTTCAGGGCATCGAAGAAAGACATTCCGGCCAGCATCAGGAGCAGCGTCTCGGTCACGGCCAGGGCTACGTACACGAAAGCTATGACATGGACAGTCTTGATGGAACGGAAACGATAGCCTTCCCTGGAAAGGGACGAGAGTTCGATATTCGTCAGCCTCATGCGGAAAGGGCTGGCGTCAGGAATGATCAGGAGCAGGAAGACCACTACACCCAAACCTCCGATGAAATGCGTGGACGATCTCCAGAACTGCAGGCTTTTCGGCAGCGCCTCCACATCCGTCAATATGGTGGAACCAGTGGTCGTATATCCCGACACACTCTCGAACCATGCGTTGATCAGGGTGTACTCCCCTCCCCACAGGACATACGGCAGCATTCCGAATATAAACGACAGA
Organism: uncultured Bacteroidales bacterium; assembly: GCA_944326365.1. Classification (GTDB taxonomy): domain Bacteria; phylum Bacteroidota; class Bacteroidia; order Bacteroidales; family UBA932; genus Cryptobacteroides. The sequence goes on from CALVDR010000011.1 coordinate 43,783, forward strand.
AGCCAGGACAGGACGATGATCATGAAACCGTCCTGAAGCGAGATGGCAGAAGCTTTCCTGACGAATATGAAAGGGAAGATACCTACTACGAACGTGATGATGAAGCTGATGGCCAGAGGCCCGAGCGCCGAATCCTTCCCGTTCACGACCGAAACTATCAGGGAAAAGAACATGAACAGCGCACTGATCAGCAGCGCCTGCCCGACATTCCTGGAAATGACCTTGATATCCATACCGAAAACCTTCTATAGTTCCTGGGCAGCCGATGAAGTCTCGATCAGCTTCTCCCTTTCTTCCCTGAGCTTGCCTACCCTCTTTTTCAGCTCCACATTCTCCTCTATCAGATCCGTAAGGTCGGAATTCAGGTGCACCAGTTCGTCATCTCCCTCGAACTCGTATCCGTAGCGTCTGCCGCTCGTCTGATACTCGTCTATTCCTGAAAGCATCTTCTTGAGCGGCCTTATATAATATATGAGTATGAACATGAGCAGCAGAAGAACCAGCAGGAGCCCTGCGCCTACCGATACCACTCCTGGTATGATACTTCTGTAGAATCCGTCCTGGAATGTCTGCGAATTCTCCTTCAGCTGAAGATAAATCACATCGTTCAGCTTCTCTATGTCGGCTTTCAGTCTCTGGTATTTCGGCTGCAGCCGCTTGAAATACCAGTCCCTGTTGTCTATGAAATCATTCACTATCACCTTCTCGAACTCCAGGGAAGTCAGCATGTAGGCGGAATAGGCATATATGACCGAGTCCGCCCGAGCCACAGCCTCGCTGCTGTTCAGAGTATTCTTCAGCTGGTCGTATTCCTTCAGAAAGGCATTGCAGTCTATTTTCGGAATCATGGCAGGGTCATGCTCCCCGACTATGGCCAGCAGCTGGAGATTGTAGCTGTCGCACTCGTTCGAGAGTCTCTGCGCGATATTGATACAGTTTATATTGGATGCTATAAGATTCGAAACATAATCGCTCATCCTCCTGTACTCCATGATGGAAATGATACTGGACAGGAGAAGGATCACAGCTATGGCACCGAGAGCGAATGTCAGCTTTATGCTCATGGACATCCTGATCGGAAAAATTCCCTTGAAAAATTTCTTTTGCATAGCGCAGTTCTTTAACACGCAGGTTTCGTCCCGCGGAATGAACTGCAAATTTATGATTTTATGCCGGATTTCAAAAATGAAAAATTTCTTTAAATTTGCAGATTCACATGCTGTGACCGATTGCGATGAAGACTGCCGTAGTCATACTGAACTGGAACGGGAAGAAGTTTCTGGAAATGTTCATTCCCGGCGTTCTCAGGTCTCTGGGGCCTGAGGCCCGGCTCATTGTGGCTGACAACGCCTCCACTGACGGCTCTGTCGAGCTCCTGAGAGAGAAATTCCCCGAGGTCCCTGTCATGCTTTTCAGCAGGAACAGAGGCTTCACAGGCGGATACAACAGGGCTCTCATGGAACTGGATGCAGAATACTTCCTGCTTCTGAACTCCGACATCGATGTTCCGGAACACTGGCTCGAACCTCTTGAAGAATGGATGGACAGCCACCCGGAATGCGGTATCTGCGCACCCAAGCTGCATTCATATGCAGAAAGGGAAAAATTCGAATATGCAGGAGCGGCCGGAGGCTATGTGGACAGGTTCGGATATCCATACTGCAGAGGCAGGGTAATGAAATATCTGGAAGAAGACCACGGCCAGTACGACACGCCTGAAAACGTATTCTGGGTCAGCGGAGCCTGCCTGATGATAAGGGCCGGGCTTTACAGGAAGCTCGGCGGACTGGACGAGCGTTTCTTCGCACACATGGAAGAGATAGACCTCTGCTGGAGAGCGCAGCTCGCAGGGTACAGGGTGACTGTAGTTCCATACTCCACGGTATATCATGTAGGCGGCGGAAGCCTTCCGAACGATTCACCGAAAAAACTGTATCTGAACTACAGGAACAACCTCCTGATGCTCCGGAAGAATCTCGGCAAGACGATGGCTCTTAGGGCATTCCGAAGCGGGCATGGGAAAAGGGAAAGTGCAGCGGAAGGAACGAGGCAGGCAAGGCGCACCGTGTTCATCAGAATGCTGCTGGACGGAATGTCGTGCGCTGTATACCTGTTCACATTCAAGTGGAAATACGTGCAGGCAGTCATCAGGGCACACCGCGATTTCAGACGATTCAAGGTGAAAGAATCCAGGGACGAAATCCTGACATACCTGAAGAAGTACGGGAAATCCGGCAATGTGGAGGGATTGTCCGGAAAATGGATCATACCACGGGCGATGATATGGGGAAAAGGAATTTTCCGTAAATTGTCCTCCGGACAATGATATTGGCCTGCGGCCAATAAATTACTTCCGGTAATGAGGACGCGAGGAGGTGAAGCCTGACGATGATATCGCAGAAAAGAAAACAAATGGTTTTGGATTTATTTTGGCGGAGATCAAGGAAGACAAGAGACGAGCACCGGAGTTTACTTCCGTAAATGAGGATGCGAGGAATCGCAGTCTGACGCAGATATCGGCCAAAAGAAAACAAAAAAAAGAGATGAAGATAATTATAGCAGGCGCCGGCGACGTCGGCACCCACCTGGCGAAAATGCTGAGCAACAATTCGAACAGTATCACGGTGATAGATGAGAAGAAAGAGAGGCTTACGGGCCTTTCGGAGTATACTGATATCATCACGGTGGAGGGATATCCGTCTTCGATAGGAGTGCTGAAAGAAGCGGGAGTGGAAGATGCGGATCTGTTTATAGCGGTAAGTCCGAACGATTCGCAGGAAGTGAATATAGTCAGCGCGATATTGGCGAAACAGATGGGGGCGAAAAAGGTGACTTCGAGGGTGGACAATGAGGAATATTTGTCTTATGAGAACAAGCTGCTTTTCACTCAGATGGGAATAGACCTGATGTTCTATCCGGAGAGGATAGCGGCGAATGAGATCATAGAACTGCTGAAAAGGACGGCATCGTCGGAGTCGATAGATTTTGCGAGGGGGAAGCTGCAGATGGCAGTGTTCAAACTGGAGGAAGATTCGCCGGTGATAGACATGAAGGTAGCGGAATTCGCAGCTGCTCTGCCGTCAGAGACATTGACATTCAGGGTGGTGGCCATTTCGAGGAACAATGAGACCATCATACCGAAGGTGGACACGAAATTCAAGTATCATGACCTGGTGTTCATCATCGCGAAACGGGAAGGTATGCCTGAACTGCTGAAATTCATAGGGAAAAGCAATATAGAGGTGAACAAGCTGATGATTCTGGGAGGCGGACCGATAGGAGAGATGGTGGCCAGGCAGCTGAGCAAGCAGATAGACAGCATCAAGATCATAGAGATGAAGAAAGACAGGTGCATAGAACTGTCTGAAACTCTTCCGGACAACGTGATAGTGGTCAATGGGGACGGAAGAAATTCCGATACGCTGGCAGAAGAGTCGGTAAAGGACTATGATGCTTTCGTGGCGGTGACGAGCAGCACCGAAACGAACATACTTACATGCGCCGCAGCCAAGAAACTCGGTGTAGGCAGGACCATCGCGGAAGTGGAAAACCTGGAATACATAAAGCTGGCCGAAGGAATGGGCGTGGATGCGGTGATAAACAAGAAACTCATCACGGCAGGCAGGATATTCAAGTTCACTCTGAGCGACAAGGTGCATTTCGTGAAATACATGAGCGGGACGAACGCTGAAATACTTGAATTCGTGGTCGCACCTGACAGCTGGATCACGAAAGGAAAGCTGAAAGACCTGAGCTTTCCGCAGAATGCCATCATCGGGGGCGTGATCAGAGGGAACGAATCTTTCATAGCTGTCGGTGATTCCGTGATAGAGGCATACGACAGGGTCGCGGTTTTTACCCTGCCGGAAGTGGTCAAGGATGTGGACAAATTTTTCAGATAGGAAAAACCCCTGGATATGGCGAGTTACTTGCAGATAGAGAATATTTCAAAGTCCTACGGGCCCAAAATCCTGTTCGAAAACATAGGATTCAATATAAATGAAGGCGACAAGATAGCCCTGATCGCCCCTAACGGCACGGGAAAGACATCCCTGCTGAGAATACTGGCAGGCAAGGACAAGTCAGACTCAGGAGGAAAGATCACCTTCCTGAAAAACATCAGAATAGCATTTCTGGAACAGGAATACGACTTCGACCCTGAAAAAGGGATTCTCGACCAGATCATGAGCAGCAGTTCCGCGCTCACCGGGAGCATGGACCAGGAAAGCCTATGGGCTTACGAACTGAGAGTCAAGCAATTCCTCACCAGTTTCAAACTGCCCGATTTCTCGAAGAAAATGAAAGAACTTTCCGGAGGGGAAGTCAAGCGTGTGGCCATAAGTGAAATGCTGGCCTCCGAAGCCGATTTCTTCATCATGGACGAGCCGACCAACCATCTGGACATAGACGCCATCGAATTTCTGGAAGGCTGGCTGTCAAGAGCTCGGTGCACGCTGCTGATGGTGACTCATGACAGATACTTTCTGGACCACGTATGCAACACCATCATGGAGATGGACCACGGAGCCATTTACACCTACCGCGGCGACTATCAGAACTATCTCGAAAAAAGAGAGGAAAGGATAGCCAACTACAACGCCGAAACAGACAAGGTGAGGAACATTCTGCGCAGAGAACTGGAATGGATACGCAGTACGCCGCAGGCCCGGACAGGGAAGGCCAAATACCGCATCGACGCATTCCACGAACTGAAAGACAGGGCGGAGCAGGTCCGCACCGAGAAGTCAGTGACACTGGATGACATGAAAGGCTCCGCCAGACTCGGCACGAAAATCATAAACTGCAAGGACGTGTCGTTCAGGTACGGAGACAAATATTATCTGAGGAATTTCACCTACAATTTCCAGAGATACGAGAAAGTCGGGATAGTGGGCCGCAACGGAGCCGGAAAAAGCACATTCATAAACCTTCTGACAGGGAATTATACACCTGACATGGTATGTACAGATGAAGCGGAATACATGCACAGGACATCCGGAGATACGCGCGGCCTGCTCACAGGGGTGATCGAACGCGGCGAATCCCTGAAAATAGGATATTACAGGCAGACCGGAATGGAGTTCAATCCGGAAGACACCGTACTCGACATAGTGAACGACACATACCTGCTCGGACGTTTCCTGTTCCCACATGACATGCTGAACAACAAGGTGGAAAAACTCAGCGGAGGGGAAAAACGCAGGCTCTATCTGCTTACCATCCTGAAAGAGAAGCCGAACCTGCTCATCATGGACGAGCCGACAAACGATCTGGACATCGTGACCCTGAATATTCTGGAAGAATATCTCAAGGAGTTTTCAGGAACCCTCATCATCGTCTCACATGACAGGCATTTCCTGGACAGGCTGGTCGATCACCTGTTCGTATTCTGCGGCGACGGAGTCATAAAGGATTTCATCGGGAGCTACAGCGAATACCGCTCATTCATAAAAGACTACGAGGCTTCACGGAAAGCTGTGGACAAACCTGCCGCCTCCGGCCGGAGCCGGGGCAATGAAAAGGTTTCCGACAGGCCTGCCAAAAAAGCGAAACTGACGTACAAGGAGCAGAAGGAACTCGAACAGCTGGAAAAGGATATGGCCGCACTGGCTGAAGAAAAAGCCGAGCTTGAAAAGCGTATAAGCAGCGGAGACCTGGCATACGACCAGTTGCAGAAAGCATCCGAACGTATCGGCGAGATCATATCCCTGAATGATGAAAAGGAAATGCGCTGGCTGGAGCTGTCGATGAAAGCAGAAAACTGACCTACTCACACTTTCCTTATCCGCGCCCACGGAATGACACCTGCAGGAGCCTTTTTCTGCAGAAGCAGTTCTTTCATCTTGTCCATATACGGCGCGACATGGGAATAGAACATGTAGTAGCCCTCGCACAGCGCGCTCAGTCCAGTCTCTCCTGACTCTGTCCTGTTGAACCGGTGCTTCGGACACTCGCCGTGACAGGCGAAAAAGTACTTGCACTTCATACACTTGTACGGCAGGCCGTTTCTCTTGTCAATCCCGAATCTGGCCTGTACGGCAGAGCTCATCATCTCGCGAAGGGATGTCTCCATGATATTGCCCACCTTGTATTGCGGATACACGAAATGATCGCACGAGTACAGGTCCCCGTTGTGTTCTATGACGGAATTCCCTCCGCAGGTCTCCGCATAAGCGCAGGTTCCCGGAGGTGCTCCGCACCAATTCGCCAGGGTGCAGTCAAAAAGATTCACGAAATACTGTCCCACATCGTTCCTCACCCAATAATCGAAGATATCGCACATGAATTTGCCGTATTCCCTCGAAGTCACTGACCATGGAGCTATCAGGGCACCTTCTTCGGTCGGATCCACGATGTACGGACGTGCACCTTTGCCCGGTTTTCCGGATTTTGACAGCGGGTATTTCACATGCTCCACCACAGGCATGAACTGCATGAAACGTGTTCCCAGCTGCTTGAGGAACTGATAGACTTCCAGGCCCCTGCCCTCACTTGCCTTGTTCACGGTAGTCATGGTGTTGTATTGGACCCCATGCTGATAGAGAAGGTTTATACCGCGGATAACCTTGTCGAAAGTAGGTGCGCCGCCCTTGTCCTTGCGGTATTTGTCATGAATGTCACGCGGACCGTCTATCGAAATGCCTACAAGAAAATCGTTTTCCTTGAAAAAAGAGGCGAATTCCGGTGTAATGAGGGTGCCGTTGGTCTGTATCGTATTGTGAATCAGCTTGTCTCCGCAATATTTCTGTTCCAGTTCCACAGCTTTCCTGTAGAAATCCAGACCCAGGACCAGAGGTTCGCCGCCGTGCCAGTTGAATGTGACCTCCTGCACGTCATTGGCCTCGATATACTGACGGACACAGCGTTCCAGCATTTCATACGACATCCTGGGTTCGCGGCCGCCGTAGATTTCCGCCTTGTCAAGATAGTAGCAGTAATGACAGTCCAGATTACAAAGCGAACCAGCCGGTTTCAGCATTATATTGAACTGCATAGGGCCGGCGAGCCTGACCGCGTCGTCCAGAGTGAGGGTTTCCTTATATGATACAGGCATCTTATTCTGAAATTTGAGGATTTTCCGGATCCGTTCCGGGGTTTTCCGGTTCGTCTGTGCCGCCGTCAGGATTTTCCGGTTCCGTTCCGGTTCCCGGATTGTCAGGGTCTTCAGGGGTTTCAGGATTGTCCGGATCTTCAGGAGCCTCAGGAGTTTCCGGCTCTTCAGGCTCTGGAGGGGCAGGAACGAAAGCCGTTTCCGATGAAGCGAAGCCAGAATATTCGAAACCGTTCACAGCTCTCACCCTGCAGAAATACGTCAGTCCGCCTTCCACGCCCTGGAACATGACACCTGTCTCATCGACAGACTCCACCTCCGCAACCATCGAGCTGTCGGCCGCATCGTTCAGGGAGACATAATAATGGTCTGCCTCTCCCACAGGACTCCATGTAAACAGCAGACATGCTCCGAATTCCTCATCCTCCTGATAGAGAAGAACCAAATCCGTCGGGACGGGGAGTGTCATCATGTCCGAAGGACCCGGATCCTTGCAGGCACGGGCCGAAACGAGCACGGAGAGCATCGCTGATATTATAATGAATTTCTTTACATTCATTTCACCTAACTTAACGTCAGTTCGACGAATTATTATACTCAGTACCAGAGATTTCGTCGAACTGACGTTATGATTTCTTCGAAATCTCCATTCCTTTTACGTGTCACCCCACCTTGCCTACGGATTCGTTCCTCGAATCCTCTAAAAGAGGTAGTTCTCTGAAATTCACTCCGTTCTTTTCATCGAACTCACGTTAACTTATGTCAGTCATAACCGATAATGACGCAAAGATAACAAAATTATCTGTCATGGGCATTGTCATTCCGGTGATCAGGAATGACAATTTGTCACCATGCACGGTCCGGCACTGATATTGCGGTAAGCATATCATGATTTTGAAAAATCAACAATCAAAACATACAACCATGATTACTGAAAATTTACAGAAAGCCATCAATGACCAGATCACTGCAGAACTCTGGTCTTCGAACCTTTATCTTCAGATGTCCTTCTACATGGAAAAAGAAGGATGGGACGGCGCAGCACACTGGCTGGCAAAACAGTCCGAGGAAGAGAAAGAGCATGCCATGGACATGGCACACTACCTTATCAAGAGAGGCGGGACAGCCAAAGTGTCAATGATAGATGTTGTCCCTGAAGGCTGGGGAGACTATGCCGAAGTGTTCAAGAATGTCTACGACCATGAATGCCATGTATCAGAACTGATCAACTCTCTGGTAGACGTGGCTTCCGCTGAAAAGGACAAGGCTACACAGGACTTCCTCTGGAACTATGTCCGCGAACAGGTCGAGGAAGAAGCTACGGCTTCAGCCATTGTGGACAAAATCAGGAAAGCCGGCAACGCAGGTCTGTTCTACATCGATGCCGAGCTGGCCAAGAGATAACGCAGGCTACAAGACGGAAAGACAAAAAAAGGAGATGCAGTCAGAAACCGCATCTCCTTTTTCTGTCTGATATGTATTCAGATTATTCAGCCGGTGAGATGGCACCCATAGGGCAGGCATCTGCACAGGTTCCGCAATCTACACATACATTAGGGTCGATCTTGTAGATATCGCCCTCGCTGATAGCGCCTGCAGGGCATTCTGAAATACAAGTGCCGCATGCTACGCAATCATCAGAAATTTTGTAAGCCATAATTCTATCCTTTAATTGTTAATGTTCGGTAAAACGGATACAAATTTATCCGAATATTTTTAAATTGCAAAGAATATCTGCGTATATTTGCCGCTGCGGGTATTGAAAAGAAATTGACATGAAACACGGTTGTACGAAAATATCAGGTTCCTGCATCATCGCCGTCATTGGCCTTCTGGCCACCTCCTGTCTGTGCTCAGGGGCTGGGAATACGGAAGCGAAGGCGGAAACAGGGAGCATGGAGGAGATTCCGGCAGGCACGGGAAAGCAGGCAGAAACATCGCCTCAGGAACGGATCGGGACTGTCGAGTTCGACAAGACCATCCACAATTTCGGGGACGTGATGCTGGGTGACGGCCCGCTGAAATGCACGTTCACCATGAAAAATGTCAGCGACAAGCCCGTGGTGATCTACAATGTGGTCACCTCATGCGGCTGTACGGACGTGGAATGGACCAGAGAGCCGATCAAGCCCGGGAATACGGGAACCATTTCCACCGTCTACACGAATGACGAAGGTCCTTACCCGTTCGACAAGACCCTGACAGCCTACATTTCCGGAATCGGGAAGCCTGTCATACTGAGAATCAGAGGGATAGCACATGAAAAACAGCTGAGTCTGGAGGAGCTTTATCCTGAACGCCTGCTCACGGCAGGTGTCAAGAGCATGGAACTCAGATGCGGGAACATCGAGCAGGGGCACAGCAGGAGCGACGAGACGAATATGGCGAATCTCTCGGACTACCCTGTCAAGGTGACTTTCAGCGATGTGTCCAGAGGGCTGAGCCTCGAAGTCTCCCCAAACCCCATACCTGCAAGAAGCATCGCACAGCTCAAATACACAGTCACAGCCCAGCCTGATATCTGGGGAAAAAACCTGTACTATGCCACCCCGGTCATCAACGGCAAATCTTCTGACAGACAGCTCTCAGTGTTCGCCTTCACGACTGCCGGTTTCAGCGACATGACTGCCGCCGAGCGTTCTGACGGCGCACGTCCCGTCTTCACCACGAACACCTGCTCCGCCGGCAAGCTCAGAAAAGGGGACACCGCATCAGGCACATTCACATTCAGCAACGTAGGCAAGGATGAATTCATCATATACAAGGCCGATACAGACTGGCCGAAGGCCAATGTTGCCCTGCCGGGCAATGTCAAATCCGGGTACAAGGGTACCGTTTCAGTCAATGTCGACACATCCGACATGCCGGAAGGCGAAATGCTGGTGACCATGACCCTGACGACGAACTCCCCTACCCGTCCCATAGTGAATCTTTTCCTCACAGGCTGGATCGAATAGAATCTGCCTGAAACACCACGATATGATCCATCTTCTGCTCGACATTCTCAGGAATTCCATCCTCATCACAGGTCTGGTCACGGTGATGATGATGCTCATAGAATCCCTCAACATCGAATCGAAAGGCGCCCTGTTCAGCGGACTGAAGAAGACCAGGACAGGACAGGTGATCCTGTCTGCCATGTTGGGTTCCATACCGGGATGTATAGGCGGATTCGCGTCCGTATCGCTGTACTCGCACCGCATGATAAGTTTCGGAGCGCTGATAGCCATGATGGTGGCATCGTCCGGTGATGAGGCATTCATGATAGTGGCCATGGTTCCTGGGAAAGCGCTGATGATATTCGCGCTCCTTTTCCTGATAGCCATAGCGAGCGGAATAGTGACGGATTTCATCTGCGACAGGATACGCTTCAGAGACAGGAGTCTGGAAGTGGACCTGGCAGAGGACACTCAGTGCAAACAGGATTTCGAGGTACATGAGCATGTGGAGAAGACCAGAACGTTTACATGGAAAAGGGCCGTGATGTTCATCGGCGTGTTCATATTCATCGCAGCATTGGTCAGCGGCATTCTGGACCACGGGCACGGAGAGGGGGCCCAGGCAGGGAATCCGGCACGCATAAACTTCCTCGATGAGAAATGGATGCAATATCTCTTCGCTGTCCTGAGCGTGACCGTCCTGGGATTCCTCGTATTTGCCTCAGACCATTATGTCGAAAGGCATCTGTGGGATCACATAGTGAGGAAGCATCTGCCCACGATATTCTGCTGGACATTCGGGGTGCTGTTCGTAGTGGGATTCGGTCTCAAATACCTCGACATCAGCAGCTGGATCAGCGGCAACACCGCGCTGATGATTCTTCTGGCCGCAGCTGTAGGCATGATCCCGGAATCAGGTCCGCATATGATTTTCGTGACGCTATATGCCAGCGGCATCGTGCCTCTTCCGGTACTTCTTGCCAGTTCCATCTCACAGGACGGGCATTCTTCTCTCCCTCTGCTGGCTGAAAGCAAGAAGAGCTTCGCCGTAGCGAAGCTCATCAATTTCGTCATAGCCCTTATCGTCGGCTACGGAAGCATGCTGATACTCTGAGTCCCGGATTTCATTCGACACCTGGAGCCTTGACAACATCGCCGTCGTAGACCAGTTCGAATTCATCCACATACAGAGTGCTGCCCACCCCGCCGGTAAAATAGTCTCCGTAACGGCTGGCACAGGCACTAATGACTATGTATTTCGGTTTTCTGGATAAATCCCGGTATTCCAATGATACAATAAACGACTTGTACTCGTCTGATGATTCCGAAGTCTCAAGTTTTCCGTACGCAATGATATGTTCATCTTTCTCGACATCCACGAATTTACCTATATTGGTATTGACTTTAAACGGCTCAGACCAGTCAGTCAGAAATATCTGTATTTGACATAAGTCGATTGTTCCTTTCTTATCAAGATAAGGCTCCTGCGCCTGATTTATAGTCACAGGCTGGTACTTATAATACCCTTTAAGGGCAAGCGGTCTTGAAGTAAATGGAATTCCCCAATCCAGAATAGCCCCCAGGCCGGAAATTTTACCGAATCTTCCTGTATAAATATTTCCCGCAGCCAATTTACTGATAATACCCAGATTTACAAATTCGGTCTTCAATACAGCAGCTTTACCTGAAGAAACTGCAATATCATCAGTAGGCTGGGTAGGGAAAATATGCATGATTTTCGTCCCGCCGTTTGCAGTATCCCACCAGAAATTGTCCGCGTCTGCATTCGGATACCATGCTTCTCCTTCCTGATACCAGTCATCGAAATCCGAATTCTCCACCTGGAGTGCAGGCTCGGTATTGAACGGTACAGGACTGGAAACCAGATCGCCGTTTACTGCCACCACTTCATACCCTGTACCCGGTGTAAGACCGGTAAGGGTAGCAGACACATTCATGTCATCAATTTTCACATCCTTGACATCTGTCCATGTTTCGGAACCTGTGACGCGATATCTGAAATAAGGCGACCCCGTACCGTCATACAGCGCCGACACCTCGGCATGAGTAGCCCACGGATTATCTACAGGATTCATAAGCAGGTCAATATTCACCATCTTCACCTGGATCTGCCATAAGAATTTCTCGCCCTTGTACTCCACCTCGACATCTACCCAGTTCAGACAGTTCATGACTATCGGAAAACTTTCAAATGGCACCATGCTGTCCTTCTCCTTTTCGTATGAGGTAATGACAGCACCTTCACGCTCAAGCTTGATATCCGTAAACTCCAATGAACGGATATCATACTCGTCCGAAACCTCCAGATAGACAGACCGGTCATTGAGATTAATCAAGGCATCACCTACCTGTCCCTCGCATCTGACATATCTGTCGATAGGCTGGGTGGCAGTGATGGTCCACTCGTATTCCTGATATGTTCTGAGAACTATCTTCAACGGAGATGTCAGGTCCAGGACATCGCCCGTATGCAGTCCATCACAGACCGCGGCATCAGTAAAGGTAAAATCAGTGACTTTCAGGTGCGAAAGCTCTGCTGTCTCCGATACTTCCACGGATATGGTACGGTTCTCCGTGTCGATACTCACCGCATCCTGACCTTCCACGGCAAAGGATATCACCTCCGCATACACGTGAGGATAGGCCATATCGTTCTCTTCCAGACATGATGACAAGCCAGCCAGAACCAAAAGCGCCGCGGCCAAATAAGGCAGATATTTCATTTCTTCTCCTCCCTGGCTTTTCTCAGATACTGGTCACCTGTCGGTATATAGAAAGAAAGCCCGAAGCCGATGGACAGCAGGTTTACCCTGAAGTTTATGCCACTCCTTTCCATCTGGCTCAGCTCCACCTGATTCGTCGCCTGAGCCACTTTCTGATAGTTGAAACCGAGCAGTCCTACCGAAACCTCGAAGGCCACTTCGTTCGTCAGAAATGCCATTATGCCTGGAACCAGACCGAGTTCGGCATTGTAGATATCCTGATAGGTGCCGACTTTCTCGCCTTCGACGAGCTTGTAAGTCTTCGACTGGCCGTAGCCGCCGGTAGCCCTTACCTCGGTAAACATGGCGAAACGCTTGCTGTTCGCGAACGGGATATAGGTGCGCAGAGTGACCGAACCGGTATAACTCTGCTTGAAATAATGGAATCCCTGGAGAGAAAAGGACATGTCATCCATCAGGGCCAGATCCACATTGTCCAGTCCCAGCACCGAACGTCCGTAGTCGAAACGGGCGCCGACCGACAGGTTGTTCGCGATGAAATACGATGCGAAAGGGGAAATGTTGAAAGACATCATGTTCCCGTGCAAATTCTGGATGAGTGAGAAAAGCATGGAATAGCCCGAGTCGTCGACCAGGTTTCCGATGCTGTAATCATTGTAAGCCAAAGACACGCCGGCTCCGACAGTCCCCTTCGGGATGAAAACCGAGTTCGGTCTCCCGATGCCGCGGTCAAACCCTTTCACCACTGTCGTGGTGTCTTTCGAAAAGGCATTGACAGATGCGGACACCGCACCTGTCAATAAAACCATTGTCACCAAAAGAAATCTTTTCATTTCAATATATCCTTATTCGGACAATTCGTCTGGATCATACACGAATTCGAATTCGTCCAACAGCAACGTACTGCCTACACCGCCTGTATAATAATCACCATATCTGCTGGCCGCCGCTACGATCACGATATATGTTGGGATTTTCGTCTCATCCCTGTAATCCAGCCGTATTTCGAATGGCTGATATCCATCCGTCATTTCTCCATACTCGAAAGAACCGTATGCGATAATATTAGGATCCGAATCAAACTTTACAAACTGATTTGCTCCCGTATTGACATGGAAAGGGGCAGTCCAATCAGAAAGCAATATCTGAATCTGACACATATCCTGAGTCCCTTTAAGATGAGAATAGTCTCCGGAGGCATAATCTATTGTCTTTGGATCATACTTGAAATAACCCTTTAATGCCAAAGGACGGGACGTAAACGGCACACCCCAGTCAAGTTCAGCACCGACAGGATTCAGTGTAGCCTTACCGAATTTGCCGGTAAACAAGTTTCCTGCAGCGAACTTGCCGGCAGTCGCAGCACTTTTAAGCTGGGCGGCTTGCTTACCATCACCTGAGACAGCTACTTCGGAAGTAGGAGTAGTAGGGACGATACCCAAACCGAGAGGAAGATTTGCAGTACCTCCATTAGCAGAATCCCAGATAAAATCAGAAGAATTAGCATTAGGATACCACGCTTTCCCTTCCTGATACCAATTGTCGAAACTCATGTTATGGAGCACCTCTGCGGTTTCTGTAGTGAAGGTTATTTCTTTAGTCTCCTTGTCTTTGTCAGATACTGCTCTGAATACATATTCAGTCTGAGGCTTCAGACCTGTTATCATAGCCGTATAGGTACGCGTACCGGCATCAGGCGTGACAGCAGCGATATCTGTCCATGTAGACTCCGACGCTTTCCTGTACTGGAAAGCAATGCCTGACGGCTGAGCCTCGGCAAACCACTTGCCCTTGACCGTGGCGAACATGGCCCACGGATCAGCAGATACAGCCTCCACTTCCACCGGTGATCTGAGAACAAAGTCTACGGATGTCTCCTTGAACGCACCGTTCACATCCACAGCCAGTATGGAGACTGTAGTGCTTCCTATCGGGTAAGCTGCAATATAGTCAGTGATGTCCACCTTGGCTTCGGTCGCACCTTCCTCTACAGCCGCAGTCCTGATACCTGCCGCTTCAAGTGCGGCTATCTCCTCGGATGTGGCACCTACGAGATCGACCTGAGCCGTGGAAGTACGGACGGCGCTCATCGCAGATACTGTAGGACCGTAAGACAAAATCAGATTACGGAATCCGTCCTGAGCGGTAAAGGTGAGGACCTTGCTGGCATTATCACCCGCATTGAGTTCCAAGACACCGTTTTCAGGTATTTCGAAGTCAGATGAAGATTCAGGCACGTCTTCGTCACCGAAATCGAGCACGAGATCGTATTTCTTCTCCGTCATGGTATCGTCCAGAACTATGTAGAAACCGCCTGCACCGAATTCTTCCTTTTCTTCGAGCTCAAATGAAAGACGATAATGCTGTTTCGGCTTTACGTCCTGATAAGTGTCTGACAGCGTATATTCCTGACCGTCATTATTCTCCAAGTGCAGGGTCCATGCCAGCGTTCCTGTAGGACTGAAGTACGCGGTTTTGTCTTCAGTTCCGTCCTGATTCGAGAAAACAAGACCGGCAGACCCGTTGCTTACAGTCAGGGCATATGTCTTGAAATTCTTCTTAATCTCATCTGAGAAGACAGCGGTCACTTTCACATTTGCCAGCGAACAGGTAATGTCTATATTCGTCACCTGATCAGGCAGGACCTCGAATCCGGCAGTACCGGAATAGAAAGGTGCATCGAACTGTGCTGCAGCCGGAGCATCGGCAGAAGTCGCCGTCACAGTATATTTGCCCACATTGAGAGCAAGAGGAGTCTCCCCGAGAGTCCTGTGGTCCTCTACGGTAGCGACCAGCTGGTCGAGTTCATTGTATATCTTCAGCACGAATGCTGCGTCTGTATCCGAGACTGACTTGAAGACCAGCTCTTCACTGTCATCCCTTTCGAGGCTGACATACAGATAGCCGGTAGCATTTTCCCGGACATCCACATCCATCCGTTTACAGGATACAAGAGATGCCAGAAAAGCTGCTGCAGCCAGAGCTTTATATATGATATTATTCATTTCAGATCTTATTCTTCAGGGTTATGAAATGTCAATGATTTGTCAAGAGTCTGCCCAAGTTCATCTTCGACATGAAGAGTGAATACATAATCGTCACCAGGAACCCCTACTTCTGATATCAACGGCACCAGCTGTGACAGGGACATTTCCACTTGCGTTTGTCCGAGAAGATCATCACCCATGGTAAGTCCGCCTGCTTTAAGGCTCTCAACCATTTCTGGAATAATATTCACATTTACCAAATCAAGATAATCGACGTTCCCTACAGTAATAATGGAAATAGCTGCAGTAAAATTATCACTGAACCTGACAATCACAGATTTGATTTTTCCAGGAGCCTTGATTATCAGATTGACATCCATATCTTCCCCTATCTCCATCTTGTCAAAGGTAGAGTTCGACGGCCATTCAAGAGTCGGTGCCGCAGGAGTAACCGGATGCTCATCATCACCTGTTTCGCCGCCCGGTTCTTCAGTGTCAGGTTCATCCTCGACAGGGATTTCCTCCAGACCCGGGATATTTATGTTTTCGTTCCTGTCATTGACTTCATTGTCCACAGTCAGATGAAGTCCGCCTCCCTCTATGCTTCCGGTCACCTTCGCATCAAGGTTGATGATATGATGGTCCTTTGCAGCCACTTCATCTATGATCAGAGTCTGCTGTATCACTGCCGTACCGTCGAATCTCTCGCCCTTCACCAGTACATTGAGAGGAGCGACATCGAAAAAGCCGGCTTTCCCTTCATCGTATTCAGTTCTGGTCCATACCAGTTTGCCGTCTTCGCTGGTCACTGTCACTTCCCATCCTGTAAGCTCATTCAGGAAGTCCTCTGTCGGATTGATAGTCACCATCATGTTCGTGATGGAGCATTTCAGATTCACGTTGGAAACTTTTCCGACCATCACGGTGAAGTCCTGCGAACCTCCGTAGACCGGCTGATCCCAAGCTACAGGCTTGGCGTCAGGCGATGTGGCAGTCACAGTATAGTTTCCGGAAACCAGTTCGAGTACTCCTGGCATCTCTGAAACGCTGGCCCACTCCTCGGAATAGCCGTTGTCCTTCCCTGTGATCTTTACCTTGAATGTGTTCACATCCACCTGAGGAAGTTCCGCTTTCGTCACATATTCCGAATTGTCGGAAGATATGCTGAAACTTACGCTTCCGAGCCCTGCCTCCGATGTAGTTATCTCTGTTTTCTTGCAACCTGCGAACATCAGAAGCGCAGTCGAAATTGCAAAAAGTATCTTTTTCATGATATATGATTTCTTATGATTATCTGGATTTAATATACGAAGTTCAGCTGGTCGACATAAAGGACACTGCCGTAATATACTGTATACGACTTATTGTCCGCTACGGTAATCTCCCCTTCCCTGTACGCCGGAGAAGCGGCGGAAGAAGATTTGAAACTTATGTAAACCTTATCGGCCTGTCTGGTCCTGTCAGAATAAGTAAGCTTGACTGAACCGGGAGTCCATGACGATGCTTTCTGACCGTTCAAAGTTCCCGTGGCGATGACAGTGTCACCTGAATAAAGCCTCACTTCCACAAGGTATGTCTCGTTATTGTAAGATTCGTATTTATACTGGAACTGCAGTTCGTCAGGACGGCTGGTGAAACCTGTGCCTTCGGATGAATGATTTCCCGAGTCATCGGCTTTTCCGATGAAAAGTTCACCGGCAGCCAATATATCGTCAGGGTCAAAATTAAGATCATGCACCCTCACTGTGTACAACATGGCTGACCTGCTTCCGAAAAACGCATCGGTAGAATAAGCTACGGAAGGGAAATTCTTCGTATTCTGGTTTCCTGCAGTCGTATATTTGCCTGGCATGGTCTTTTTGCTGTTCACCGCCCAGACCGATGAAGATGCGGACGAATACGGCAGATACCAGTCAATATTTTTCTTTGTCAGAGATGATATATAATTAAATGTATGATTCTGCACCGTCCAGTCCTCGAATCCGCTGTTTGCAATCTGGAGTTCGGTCTCCGTAGTCAGGCCTGAAAGAGCCGATACCGACTTGGCGTTTCCGTTATATACTGTCCTGAAAGTGTATTCTGTCTCAGGGGCCAGACCGGATATTACATCATAACTGATGTTCTGACCGTCTATCGATTTTACAGCCACCGGCTTCCATTCTGAATTGCCGGAACTGTACTGGAGTTCGTATGCAGCGGGATTGCCGACAGGCACATTGGCCGTCAGGCCTTCAATCCTGCGTGCGAAAGCATTGTAGTCATGAATATCGACTGATATCTGAGGAGGCACCTGGGTCAAGGTATAAACCTCTGAGACGGCCTTTTTTCCAGCCTTGTCGGTGACAGTCAGTATGATGCTTGCAGAGAACAGATTTTCAGGATCATGAATATTCTTCCCAAGTCCGGAAAAGTCCAGCGAACCGATACGTGCCCCGTCCAGACCGCCGTTCCAGCGTATTCCGTATTCAGAGAACTGTGTCTTTACTGATTCATTCGCTGTCACGAGATCCACTGATGCAGGCAGCCCTTTCGCCGAAAGATAATCGGACGTGATGTCAAGGACACAGGAAGCTATGCCTGCCTCTACCACGAAGTCGGCCTGCGTTCCCTGATAGTCCACGGCTTCAGTGAAGTTGAGATTGCGGGAACCGTCGAAACCGCTGAAAACTATGACCGGAGCATCTCCCGGAGCATATGCCGACGGCACCTTTATCTCTTCTTCGACGAGGTCCTCGGTGTCATCGATTTTTATCCCTACTGTCAGGTCTCCCTGGCGGGGATCGATGTCGACATTGAAAGTCACGAAATCATTCGGGCTGTACGTCTTGGCCGGAGCCTTGTAGTACTTCCATGTTCCGTCCACGTTTGCATAGACTTCCAGAGTCAGGTCACCGGCAGGGATGTATCCGGCGCGGGTCTCGTCCTGATCGAACTGAAGATAGTCCTGTACCTGCGGATTCTTCACCCTGGCGTAATGTCCGGCATAATAAGTGTCAAGGTTTTCGCCGAAATTCACGGCTACTTTCACATTGGCCATTCTGGCTGTCGCCTCTATGGTCTCGGCAGTCTGTGGCCGTACCGTGAAATTCCGGTCTGCGGCAAAGTAGATAGCGTCGAAGCCTACTCCGAGAGCTTTTCCATGCGATGCCAGGAGCCTGTACTCCCCTGCATTCAACGGAATCTTCTTGTTTTCGGAGTTCGCGTAAGTATCCCTGTACAGCCTCACGCCTTCGGCGTTGAAAATTTCGATCTTGAAATCACCGGCATCGGGAACTTCCACAGTAGACTTCACAGGAAGAGCATTATGATGTCCGTCCACGGAAGCAAGCGCTATGGTCACTTCTCCCATCGGTCCTGCGCTGTCACCGGTCACCGTGACTGTCTCTTTCGCACAGGAAATCATCATAAATGCTACGAAAGAAAAAAGAAATCCTATTCGTCTCATTTGGGTTAAGAAATTAAAATCAGCTGGCAAATTTAGATATTTTTTTTATTATTCCAAATGTCGGATCTTTTATCGCATTCAGAGCAATTGTCGCGGCACTGCATCGGTTTCAGAGTTTTTTTATTAATTTTGCAGAAATGTGCCTTTCTCCGCATCGAGACGGCCTGCAAACAACAATAGACGACATACCATATATGGCAGAGAATATCACGAACATCACCGCCGAATATACCGATGACAACATCAAGACCCTGGAATGGAACGAGCATATCAGGAAGAGGGCCGGAATGTACATCGGAAATCTCGGAGGAGGAGCGAATCCCGGAGACGGCATCTATGTACTTCTGAAAGAGATTATCGACAATTCCGTGGATGAGTTCACATCCGGTTTCGGGAAGAACATCGTGATAAACATTGACGGAAAGACAGTGACCGTACGGGACTACGGCCGCGGCATCCCGCTCGATTCCGTAGTGAAGGCTACCAGCAACCTGAACACCGGAGGAAAGTTCGACAACAAGGTCTTCAAGAAATCGGTAGGACTGAACGGAGTCGGAACGAAAGCCGTGAATGCCCTGTCCGAATATTTCTATATAGAGTCGTTCAGAAACGGAGAGTCATCGTTTGCAGAGTACTCGCGCGGCGTGCTGAAGGAGTCAGGGAAACATGAGACCAGGGAAAAGAACGGCACTCTGGTGAAATATGTGGCCGATTCCGAACTTTTCGGTGATTTCGGATACAATCTTGAATTCGTCGAGACTCTTCTGAAGAACTATTCATACTTGAAAAAAGGTCTTACCCTGACACTGAACGGGACGGCATACAATTCGAAAAACGGACTTCTGGATCTGGTGAACGAGAACATGTCGGAAGAGCCGCTGTATCCTCCCATCCATCTGGAAGGGGAAGACATAGAAGTAGTCCTGACTCACGGAAACAGCTACGGCGAGAACATATCTTCTTTCGTGAACGGACAGAACACGCGAGACGGAGGTACGCATCTGGCCGCATTGCGCGAAGCGGTGGTGAAGACTCTGAAAGAGTTCTACAAGAAGGATTACGCTCCGGAAGATATCCGGCAGGGCATAGCAGGGGCGATAAGCATCGGCATACAGGAGCCTCATTTCGAGTCCCAGACGAAGATCAAGCTCGGGTCCACCTACATGTGGGAGGAGTCACGCAAGGATGAGGACGGAAACACCGTCATCGAGCACGGGCCTACCATCAGGAGCTATGTAAACGACTTCATCAAGACGAATCTGGACAACTACCTGCATATCCACAAGGAAGTGGCTGCCGCCATCCAGGAGAAAATCGTCTCGTCGGAACAGGAGAGAAAAGAAATCTCCGGAATCCAGAAAAAGACACGTGAGCGCAGCAAGCGCGCCAATATATACAACAAGAAGCTCCGGGACTGCAGCATCCACTACAATGACAAGCTCCCGGCCGCAAAGCAGGAGCTTGCAGAAAAGACAAGCATTTTCATCACCGAGGGTGACTCTGCAAGCGGTACCATCACCAAGGCGCGCAACGCCACGACCCAGGCAGTGTTCAGTCTGAGGGGCAAGCCTGTGAACTGCTACAAGGTCAGCCGCAAGAAAGTGGCCGAGAACGAAGAGCTGAATCTGCTGATAAACGCGCTCGGAGTGGAAGACGACATGGCAGACCTGAGATACAACAATATCATAGTGGCGACTGATGCCGATGATGACGGGATGCACATCAGGATGCTGGTACTGACCTTCTTCCTGAAATACTATCCCGAGCTGGTCAGAAGAGGACATGTCTATATCCTCCAGACCCCGCTTTTCAGGGTGAGGAACAAGAAGGAAATACGCTACTGCTATGATATCGGCGAGCGCGATTCGGCCGTGAAGGCGCTCAAGACCGGAGTCCAGATCACCCGGTTCAAGGGTCTGGGAGAGATATCGGACACGGAGTTCCGCGAGTTCATCGGAGAGAATATCAGGCTGGACACGGTAAGTCTAAGTGACGAGGAGTCCATCGCCGACCTTCTTGAATTCTATATGGGTGACAATACCATCGACAGACAGAACTTCATCCGGCAGAACCTCAAGTCCGAGGAGGAGCTGGATGACATCAATATTTGATTTATATGTGGAGAAAATTCTGCGGATTTTTATTGAAGGTTCTCGGCTGGACAGCTGACAGCGGCCCGGCTCCGGAAGCCAAATGCCTGATCCTGGGTGTACCGCACACGTCCATATGGGATTTCGCCATTTCTTATCTTTACTACACATCCGTAGGCGGGAAAGCTTATGTGATGATCAAGAAGGAGTTCTTCGTCGGACCTCTCGGGTGGCTGCTGAGAAAGCTCGGAGGTCTCCCGGTGGACAGGAAAAACGCATCCAGCCTGGTGCTGAGTGTCATCCATGCGATGAACAGTTCGGAAAGGCTTCACCTGGCCATCGCGCCGGAAGGGACCCGCAAACCGGTCAGACGCTGGAAAACCGGATTCCATACCATAGCGAAAGAAACCGGCGTTCCTGTCTATCTCGGGTACTTCGACTGGGGGACAAAGCATGTGGGACGGGGAGAAAAAGTGGAACTGACGGATGATGCAAAGGCGGATATGAAACGTATTCAGGAAATATACGAGGGCATGCATCTCACCGGAAAGTTCCCGAAAGACTACATCACTCACTGACAGACAGGATGTTTCCGGGCTGCTCCTGGCTCTGAAACGGGATCTGAATAAAAACATTGCGGCGACAGCCGCAGGAAAATAAGGGAAGAATGAATTTCATATCAAAAAAACTGATGAAGCTCCGCGAGAGGTACATAGATACATTGGCGAAGCTTTATGAATACTCTACCGTATTGTACGAAAAGAACAGGATGTCCGTGATGCTGGACTCGGATATGCAATACACTTACGGCAGTTTCAAGAAAAAATGCGACGAAATCTCACGCCGACTCTCCAGATACGGGATCGGAGCAGGAGACAAGGTGGCGATACTCTCCCAGAATATGCCGAACTGGACAGTGGCCATGTTCTCCCTCGTGCCTTTCGGCCGTATCTCCGTACCGATTCTTCCGGACTCATCGGAAAACGAGGTGACCAACATTCTGAACCACTCGGGCAGCAAGGCCATCTTCATCTCGAAGAAGCTCCTGCCGAAACTGAGCCGGGAATGCTCGGACAAGATGGACCTCGTGATAGATATCGAAACTTTCGAAATCATCAAGAGGAACGATGATGCCTTCACCTGCGACGGCAAGACAGCCCAGCCAGGCCCGGATGACATCGCCACTCTCATCTACACTTCCGGCACCACCGGAAATGCAAAAGGCGTCATGCTCAGCCACAGGAACTTATGTCAGAATATAATCGCATCGCTCCATGCACATAAGTGCACCGAAAAGGATGTATGGCTTTCCATCCTGCCTATGGCACACACATACGAGCTCAGCATAGGCGTGCTCTACCCTATCTTCGTAGGCGCATGCGTATATTACATACAGAAGCCGCCTACACCTACCGTACTGTTGTCCGCCATGAAGACTGTACGTCCTACAGTGATGCTGTCAGTGCCGCTGATCATCGAGAAGATATACAAGAACAGCGTCCTGCCTACCATCAGGCACAGCCGCGTGCTCAAATGGATGAAACGGCACACTCCTACCCTGCTTTGCAGACTTATCGGAATGAAACTGAAGGCTACATTCGGCGGACGTCTGAAATTCTTCGGCATAGGAGGCTCGAAACTGGACATCAAGGTAGAGGAATTCCTGAAGAAAGCCAGATTCCCGTATGCCATCGGCTACGGACTGACCGAGACTGCACCGCTTATCTGCAACGCTGGAGTGAAGTACACAAAGCCGGGCTCGACAGGAGTGGCGGCATACGGCGTGACAGTCAAGCTGCTGAATGTAAATCCGGAAACAGGAGAAGGGGAAATCGTATGCAAGGGTGACAACGTGATGCTGGGCTACTACAAGGACCCGGCACGCACCCGTTCCGTGTTCACTGATGACGGATGGTTCAGGACAAACGATCTGGCTACCGTAGACGAAAAAGGCAGATACTATATCAAAGGACGCCTCAGCAACATGATTCTGGGACCGTCAGGGGAAAACATCTATCCGGAAGAGATAGAAAGCGTGATAAACAACATGGATGAAGTGAACGAGTCGGTAGTACTGGAACGCAACGGCCGTCTTGTGGCACTGGTTCAGTTCAACGACAACATCATAAACTGGAACCAGGAAGGGGAAGACCAGTTCTTCGAGAAACTCGAAGCCCGCAAGCAGGCCATCCTGAACTACGTGAACCGCCATGTGAACAAGTCTTCGAAAATCAATGATGTCGAGGTGGTCAAAGAGCCTTTCGAAAAGACCGCGACACAGAAAATCCGCCGCTACAAATACAAGAAGGAAGAATCAGCCCCGGAAAAATCAGATGCCGATTCCGGCAATACTGACGAAAAAGTAAAGGGAAAATAGATCTATCCGACAACTACACCACGCGGATTTGTAATCCGCCTGACAAATAAAAAAATCCGGCAGATTTGTAATCTGCCGGATTTTTTATAACACAGCGCTGAAATTATTCAGCAACGACTTCAAATTTGAAAGTACCCTTGATATCCTTGTAGCACTTAACTGAAGCCTCGTAAACTCCGACTTCCTTCACTGCATCGGCAAGGATAGTGATGTCTTTCTTGTCTACCTCTACACCTGCTGCCACGAGAGCGTCGGCAATCTGCATCGTAGTCACAGAGCCGTAAATCTTGCCGTTCTCGCTGACCTTTGCAGAAACCTTCACAGTCATCTCTGCAAGCTTTGCTGCCAGTGCCTCTGCATCTGCACGGAGTTTTGCCTCCTTGTGAGCACGCTGACGGATGTTCTCGGCGAGGATTTTCTTTGCAGAAGGAGTAGCCAGAATGGCATATCCCTGCGGGATAAGATAGTTCAGAGCGTAACCGTTCTTCACGTTCACGATATCGTCAGCATGGCCGAGATTGACCACGTCTTTCTTCAATATAATCTCCATAGTGCTTTCCTCCGCTTATTTCAAAAGGTCTGTTACGTATGGAAGAAGTGCAAGATGCCTTGCTCTCTTCACTGCCTGAGCCACTTTCCTCTGGAATTTCAGAGAAGTTCCGGTAATACGGCGAGGAAGGATCTTTCCCTGCTCGTTCAGGAATTTCTTGAGGAATTCAGCATCCTTGTAATCGACATATTTGATACCTGCTTTCTTGAAACGGCAGTATTTCTTTCTCTTTACCTCGACTGTAGGAGGGTTGAGATAACGGATTTCATTGTTCTGTGCCATGATTTCTCCTCCTTATTTAGCCTGTTTGTTAGCCCTTCTCTTCTCGGCATAAGCTACGGCATGCTTGTCCATAGCGAAAGTCAGGAACCTGATGATCCTCTCGTCACGGCGGTACTGTGTCTCAAGAGATGCGATCAGCTGAGGGTCAGCCTTGAATTCGATAAGATAATAAAAACCTGAAGTTCTCTTCTGGATAGGGTAAGCCAGCTGCTTGAGTCCCCAATCCTCTTCATACACAATCTCTCCACCATTCTCCTTGATGAAGCTTGTGTACTTGGCAACCGCTTCCTTCATCTGAGCCTCAGACAAAACGGGAGTTGCAATGAAAACGGTCTCGTACTGTTTGATCATTTTTGATTATAATTAACTGTTAATAAATAAAATGCCCATTCGGGCAATGATTTTTTCCACGAATGGGCTGCAAAGATAGGAATAATTTCCTTCAAATCAAATTATTTTTCAGGAACCGCTTCAAGGACCGCTTTCAGGAAGTTCCAGCACTTCTCTACGGACGGGATGTGCAGTCTTTCGTCAGGAGAATGCGGACTCATGATGGTAGGCCCGCAGGAAACCATGTCCAGACCCGGATATTTCCCGCCGATGATCCCGCATTCGAGTCCGGCATGGATGGCCAGGACTGCAGGGGTCTTGCCGTAAAGCTTTTCATACACCGACTTCATGGTATGAAGCACAGGAGACTCAGCGTCAGGAGCCCAACCGGAATAACCTCCGGTAAATTCCACAGTGCCTCCGGCGAGTTCTATCACAGCTCTCATCTTTTCCGCCAAAGCCTCCTTTGCGGAATCCACGGAACTTCTCATAAGGGTCTTGATGACGAACTTCCCGTTCTCAGTCCTGACGATGGCCGTATTGTTCGATGTCTCCACCATCCCGGGCATCTGGTCACTCATCCTTTCCACACCTTCGGGAACAGACAGGAGAGCCCTCATACAGCGCAACGCATCCTCTTCCGCCATACAGGCTTCAGGCTCTTTGCAGGCCCGCATACCGACATAAATCTGCGGATCGGTCACTGCATATTCGGTTTTAAGGACAGGCAGCAATTCGTGCAGATATTGGTCCACTTCACCGACCTTGCCGTCAGGTATAAGCACAACGGCTTCTGCCTCGCGAGGTATGGCATTCCTCATGTTTCCGCCTTCCACGGATGCAAGCCGCACGCCGTAATCACGCACCAACGGAAGCAGGGCACGGGCAAGCAGCTTGTTGGCATTGGCACGGCACAGAATGATGTCCATTCCCGAATGTCCGCCCTGGCATCCGCTGACTCTTATCAGATGGGCATGGTGCCAGCCTTCCGGCACCTGCTCCGTACGATATGGAATCGAAGCCGAAGCATCTACACCTCCTGCACAGCCGATGTACAGCTCTCCTTCAGTCTCGGAATCAAGATTTATCAGGATATCGCCATGAAGCACACCTGGTTTCAGTTCATTGGCACCTGTCATCCCGGTCTCCTCGTCTATGGTGACAAGTACTTCCACAGGGCCATGCTTAATGTCATCAGACTGGAGCACGGACATGGCCATGGCCACTCCGATACCGTTGTCAGCTCCGAGCGTGGTACCTTTCGCCTTCACCCATTCCCCGTCTATCCAGGTTTCTATCGGATCTTTCTCGAAATCGTGCTCCACATCGGGATTTTTCTGGGGAACCATGTCGCAGTGTCCCTGCAGGATGACCCCTTTTCTGTTCTCCATACCGGGAGTTGCCGGTTTTCTGATGATGATATTGCCGATTTCATCCTTTACGGTCTCAAGACCGAGAGACTTGCCGAATTCATAGAGATACTCCACTGCCCTGGATTCTTTCTTCGAGGGCCTGGGGATTCTGGTAAGAGCATGGAAGTTGTTCCATACTACGGATGGTTTCAAATCTTTTACAGTCATTATTGTATATTCATTAATTAAATTTCAGTCATGGAACCATTCAGAAACTTGTGAGCTGTTCATAGTATTTCTCCACAGATTTGTTCCCCTTGTCCATGAGATTCACATTCACAGGCAGAGTGGTTTCTTCACCGAACTGATATACGGGGAATCTGGTTTCCATCAGGACATTTTTCCCGTCTATCACCCTGATGCCGCAAGTAGCAGGTATACGGTACACTACTACAGGCACTTTCGACTTCTTCACTTTCTTTTCAGACTGAGGTGCAGCCATCGGCTCCGGTGTTATTTCCAGTGCGATAGGTTTTCCGGAAAGATTGTCTGCAGGCAGGATGCCGGCAGTCTCGGAAAATCTGAAGGCGATATACATCTGGCTCTCCCTGTTTCTGGTAGGAACAAGATCGAAAGTATAAGTCTGCGTACCATACTCCGAGTAGCCGGTAAAGAGGGAGAGATACTCCTGTTCGAGTCTGGTGATTTCATCAAGGGCGGCCCCCATCGCGGATCCGCTGTAAATGGCATCGGTATCACCGGTTATGATGCTCATGCGCTGCTCTCTGAGGGAGAAAATGATCTGAGCCACTTCCGCAGCGCGCTCCTCTTCGGTCTTTTCCACGACCATATCCTGCTGCATGGCGACCTTGCTGTAGTTCGACTCGTCCTTCACGCTCTTGTACAAGGTGGTGGCTTCAGTCGTCAGCTTGGCGGTCATGGCCTTGCCTGAATAGTCGCCCGGAGCTATGACCGGGAATCTCCACGCCTGCGTGTGTCCCAGCACAGCCTCGGCTGAAGATACCAGCCCGGAAGAAGTGAGTCTGAGAAAAGTCGTATTGGTCCGGATGCCGCGCAGATTCAGAAGGAATCTTCTGGAGAGGTCGGCTTCCGCATACGGAGTGATTTCTATTCCCGAAAGAGTGTAATTCACTTCATCCGCAGTCCTGACATCTATACCCAGATACTTGGAAGCATATTTCGCATATGGTCCCGCATAGAAATTCTCGCGGGCAGCTTCCACCTTGACTGAAATGGTAGTGGACGGAAGCGAATACGCTACTGTCCCTATAGGATCCTTGCCCCTGTAATCCAGATCCTTTTTCTTGGCCGAAGCCGGAGTCATCGCAAGCACCGTCATGGACAGTGCGATCAAAGCAATCGTTTTCATGGCTTTATTGTTAAATCATATGTTTCCTTCCTGTACAATTCATCGTTTCTTCCATCTCTTGTGGCTCCAGAGCCAGTTATACGGCATCTCACGGATATCTTCCTCCAACAGATCCAGATACTTTCTCATTATGAGATCCGGGGCCATCTTCGACGCATCATCGCAGACAGGCACGAAAGTCATTTCATAATGTCCCCTGGAGACCGGCTTCATCCTCAGATACAATACGCTCATCCCCAGTTTGTGGGCCAGACCCGCACTTCCGAGCATCACTTTGGTTTTCTGGTTCAGGAATATGCCGGCATCATGCGGCGTCGCATAGGGATACTGGTCCGTAGGATATATGTAAATCAGCTTCCTGTCCCTGTTTTTTATGGCGTAGCGAAGTATCCTGTCGGATTCTATCTCTCCGTCGAATCCTCCCTCCACCTTGATGGGATGCGATCTGTTTCTTTTGAAAACCTCGTTCCACACATCATTCCTGAGTTTTTTGTAAACCACTTTCACACAATTCTCGTCGCCCGGATAAGCGATATCGGGATTGTAATTGTAGCACCACATGCCGCCGAGCAGTTCCCAGTTTCCGCAGTGCGAATACAGCACCGTCACGCTCGGGGAATTTTCGTAAGCCTCACACAGGACTTCGAAATTGGTATACCTGCATATTCCGGATTTGCGGATGCGCCTGTAATCTGATGCGCTGAACCACACCGCCTCGGCGAAAACTTCGCCAAGATGACGGTAAAAAGCCGAAACAGTATTCCTGACGGCCCTGTATTCCATATCAGGGAATGAGCGTGATATGTTCGTAATGACCACATCCAGCCTGTACTGCATCACGTTTTTCATCACCCACGCAAGCACTGAGCCCCAAAAATAATGGAAACCCAGCGGCAGCCTGCCGAACAGCCTCATGACAGACAGGATCAGTCTTATCTTCAACTCGGAACCCCAATTCTTCATATTCCCCGATTCTATCACAACCGTCAGTCATCCGAATCCGCCTGCCAATATCAGGAAGACCGTCGGACCTGCGTTATCCAGACAAATATACCATATTTTTTTAGATGAGAGTACGCGAAGTAAAAAATTTATTTTACTACCTTTGTCGGGCTTATATTGACAATAATCAATAAAATTCAATAAAATTATGTTCAAAGGTCAACCAAAAGGTCTGTTTGCCCTGGCTCTCGCCAATACGGGAGAGAGGTTCGGGTATTACACAATGCTGGCCATATTCATGCTGTTCCTTCAAGCCAAATTCGGCTTCAACGCAGCTGTCGCAGGCCAGATTTATGCAATATTCCTGGCAGGAGTGTATTTCATGCCGCTCCTCGGCGGATGGCTTGCCGACAAGATAGGTTTCGGCAAGTGCGTACTCACCGGAATCGGAGTGATGTTTCTCGGCTACCTCTTCCTCGCCATACCTACCGGTGCCGATGCCGTAGGCAAGGCGGCCATGTTCGGCGCCCTGGCCCTGATAGCCATCGGTACAGGACTGTTCAAGGGGAATCTCCAGGTAATGGTCGGGAACCTGTATGACGATCCGCAGTATTCAAGCAAAAGAGACGCCGCATTCAGCCTTTTCTACATGGCTATAAACATAGGTGCGATGTTCGCCCCAAGCATGGCCAAATATGTGACCAACTATTTTCTCGGAAAGGACGGGCTCTACTATGATGCCAGCATTCCGTCTCTCGCACACCAGTTTCTGGACGGCACGATAACTCCTGAAAATTCTGCCAGACTAGCGGATCTGGCATCTTCCATGACGGGTGCGACAGACCTGGCCGCATTCAGCCAGCTCTACATAGACAAGCTCTCCACTTCATACAGCTACGGATTCGGCGTAGCATGCGTATCGCTGGTCATTTCCGTTCTGATATATTTCTTCTGCCGTCCGTGGTTCAGACATGCGGACGTGAACGCAAAACAGGCTGTAGCAGCTCATACCGCCGAGCCGGAACTCACACCGCAGCAGACAAAGAGCCGCATCACCGCCCTTCTTCTGGTATTCGCCGTGGTGATTTTCTTCTGGATGGCATTCCATCAGAACGGAGCGACCATGACCATTTTCGCCAGAGACTATACACAGCACGTAGCTGAAGGCTTCACCAGAATAGGATTCAATATCTGGAGCCTCTTCCTGATAGCAGTGTCGATATATACGCTTTTCAGCGTATTCCAGTCAGAGACAAGCAAGGGCAAGACCATATCGGCCATCGCGACGCTGGTTCTCTGGGGCGGTGCATACGCCATCTATTCGACCATGGATCCGGTTCTTGATATCCAGCCTTCCGATTTCCAGCAGTTCAATCCGTTCTTCGTGGTAGCGCTCACTCCGGTATCGCTCGCCATATTCGGAGCTTTGGCAAAAAAAGGCAAGGAGCCTTCTGCACCGCGCAAGATAGGGCTCGGCATGCTGGTAGCCGCTGTCGGCTTCCTGATCCTGACCGTGGCTTCGATGGGACTGGCTTCTCCGAAAGAACTCGGAGGAAATGTCAGCGATGTCCTGGTATCTCCTAACTGGCTGATATCCACCTACCTTGTACTCACTTTCGCAGAACTTCTCCTCTCCCCTATGGGAATTTCCTTCGTATCGAAGGTCGCTCCGCCAAAATACAAAGGCATGATGATGGGATGCTGGTTTGCCGCCACTGCCATCGGAAACTATCTGGTTTCCATTCCGGCATTGCTATGGGACAAAGTTCCTCTCTGGGGCGTATGGACGCTTCTCATCGCGCTCTGTCTGATTTCGGCGATTTTCATCTTCTCGATAATGAAGAAATTGGAAAACGCCACGAAATAAGTATAAGGGGACTGACAGAGTCCCCTCCTCACCGGAACAATAAAAGAGGGTGACCCAAAAGGGGCTTTGGGTCACCCACCTTTATTCACGAAAAGATTGTCCCGGAAGGGACACGGAAAAGTTATCAGATATAATAGTCGCAATTGTACTTGTTCAGAATATCCATCTGGGTGTAGTTGTCTTTTCTCGCAGGAGACTCGTGCAGAATCAGATAATCGGTGATGGCGGAAATGGCGGAAGCCGCCTGCTTGTCTGAATGCTGGGCGATCAGGGCCTGGACATAGCCTTCACGCAGAGCCGCCAGATTCCGTTCCAGGACATCGAAACCGACTACGCGGCATGTCCTTATACCTCTGTCCCTCAGATAGTCAGCCACGAAATGCACCCTGGAATTGCACATCACTATGTATTTCATAGGCTCTGGATCCGATGCGAACATCTCGTCGAGGACAGCATAGCGCGACTCCACATTCTTGGGATCTATGAATGTATTTTCAACCTTGCAGTCCGGATAATGCTCGGATATATAATCTATGAGCCCCGTCCTTCTGGTGATGGTCGGATCCGACAGCCCCCTCTTGTCCCTGGCGATCCTTATGATATGCACTTTCCGCACATCCCGGCCGTCAGTGAGTATGTCGGCACAGAGATAGCCGCTCTGATACATGGGCATCCCGAAATATGCCAGATAACCGTCATCTTCAAGTTTCGAGTCTATATATACATAAGGTATATGCTTCTCCGACAGTTCCTTGGCGAACTTCAAAGTCTCGTTCCTGAACATGGGGGCTATGACTACCCCGGACGGAGACGAATCCAGAACCCTCGCACAGGCATTCTGGAACGAGTCAAGATCGTACTGGTCATACATCTCGGCACTGATGCTTATACCGAACCGGCCGGCATATTCCTTTCCCTGGTCGATCCCCCGCTCCGTGAGTTCCCAGAATTCACCGTTGTTGAACTCCGGTATGACGCATGATATGTGGAAATTCTTTCTGGATGCGAGAATGGATGCATAAAAATTCGGACGATATCCGAGTTCGTCTATCACTTTAAGGATTTTCTCCCTGCTCTTCGCTGAAACTTCTCCCCTGTCGTGAAGAACCCTGTCGACAGTTCCCTTCGAAACGCCGGCAGCTTTCGCGACATCGTTTATGGTAATTTTATTATCTTCCCGCATGACAAAATATCTGGCTGAAATAATTTGCCGTACAATTATACAAAATATTCGTAAAATTTCCGGTTTTCAAATATACGATTTTTTCCGTTACCGCGCACGGAATAAAAATATTTTTCTATCTTTGCACGGATTGACACTAAAAAGACTATTTAACTATCAAATTTCAATACAATGCCTAAAGTTATTACATTCGGAGAAATCATGCTCAGACTTTCCACTCCAGGGTATCTGAGGTTTTCTCAAGCAAAAGAATTTGCTGCCACTTTCGGCGGCGGGGAAGCTAACGTAGCAGTATCACTCGCAAACTACGGTATCGAGACAGAATTCGTCACCCGTTTTCCTAAAAACGACATCGCTGCCAGCTGCATCAAGGATCTGCACAGCTATGGCGTAGGCACTGACTATTGCGTTTACGGCGGTGACAGACTCGGAATCTACTTCCTCGAAACCGGTGCTGTGGCCCGTGCCAGCAAAGTCGTATATGACAGGGCTCACTCAGCCATCTCCGAAATCGAAAAAGGTATGATCGACTGGGAAAAAGTCTTTGAAGGCGCTGACTGGTTTCACTGGACAGGTATTACTCCTGCCATCAGCCAGGGTGCTGCAGATGTCTGCCTCGAAGCCATCAAGGCTGCAAACAAACTGGGAGTCACCGTTTCATGCGACCTGAACTATAGAAAGAACCTGTGGAAATACGGGAAAACCGCATCTGAAATCATGCCTGCCCTTGTGGAAGGCTGCGATGTCATCCTCGGAAATGAAGAAGACGCCGAGAAGGTATTCGGCATCAAGCCGGAAGGCTTCGATGTCACTGCCACGAAAGGCGAAGTGAATGCTGCAGAATTCGAAAGCGTATGCAAGCAGCTCATGGCCAAGTTCCCTCATGCAAAGAAAGTCATCATCACCCTCAGGGGTTCCATCAACGCGAACCACAACACATGGGGCGGCGTTCTCTATGACGGAGAAAAACTCTATCAGTCACCGAGATACGACATCACACACATCGTTGACCGCGTCGGCGGCGGAGATTCATTCATGGGCGGACTCATATACGGTCTCCTCACTTACAAGGGCGATGACCAGAAAGCCCTCAATTTCGCAGTTGCCGCTTCATGCCTGAAGCACACTATCTTCGGTGACTACAACCAGGTGACTGTGGCAGAAGTGGAGAACCTCATGAAAGGTGACGGCTCCGGAAGAGTTTCAAGATAATAATATTAAAGGAGTAAAATCATGGCTAAATACAGCAAACTCGAAGTTCTGGCAGCAGTAAAGGAAACAGGTATGGTTCCCGTTTTCTACAATGCGGACCTCGAAATCGCTAAAAACGTAGTCAAAGCCTGCTATGAAGGCGGAGTAAGGGCTTTCGAATTCACAAACCGCGGTGACTTCGCACAGGAAGTCTTCGGGGAACTCGTGAAGTTCGCAAACAAGGAACTTCCGGGAATGATTCTCGGTGTAGGCTCCGTAGTGGATCCTGCCACTGCTGCCCTGTACATCCAGTTGGGCGCGAACTTCGTGGTCGGACCTCTGTTCAATCCTGAAATAGCCCCTATATGCAACCGCAGGCTTATCCCATACTGCCCTGGATGCGGCACAGTATCAGAGATAGGCAAGGCTCAGGAACTCGGATGCGACCTCTGCAAGGTATTCCCTGGCGATGTTCTCGGACCTGCATTCGTGAAAGGCCTCCGCGCACCTATGCCTTGGAGCCAGATCATGGTCACAGGAGGAGTGAAACCTACAAAGGAAAATCTCGAAGGATGGTTCAAGGCCGGTGTCACCTGCGTAGGAATGGGAAGCAACCTCTTCCCTAAGGATGTGATCGCAGCCAAGGAATGGAGCAAGATCACGGAACTCTGCAAGGGTGCGCTCCAGATCATCAAGGAAGTACGATAATTATAATCACGGAATAAGGGTAGCTCCAGAGCTGGCTCCCGAGGTATCCTTATTCCCATAAAAAATCAAGAATGGAACAATCGACAACTAAAAAACTGATGACCAACTGGAGATGGTGGATGGTCGTGCTGCTTTTCGTGGCGACTACAGTAAACTATCTCGACAGACAGGTTCTCTCCCTGACATGGAAAGACTTCATCGCTCCTGAATTTCACTGGACAGACAATGACTATGGTACTATCACTGCCATATTCTCTATCGTATATGCCATCTGCATGCTGTTCGCCGGCAAGTTCGTGGACTGGATGGGGACAAAGAAAGGCTATCTGTGGTCTATCGGCATCTGGTCTACCGGAGCCTGCCTCCACGCCATCTGCGGCTGGCTGACAGTACATATCGAAGGCTATGACAACGCTGCCGCGATGACAGCAGTGGAAGCCGGTTCTACGGCAGCCCTGGCCATAGCATCCACCAGTGTCTGGCTCTTCCTCGCTGCAAGATGTGTCCTCGCTCTCGGTGAAGCAGGCAACTTCCCGGCAGCCATCAAGGTGACAGCTGAATATTTCCCTAAGAAAGACAGGGCATTCGCCACTTCCATATTCAACTCCGGTGCATCTATCGGAGCACTCATCGCTCCTGCCACCATTCCGCTTCTTGCCCAGTTCTTCAAGGATCAGGGAGTAGGCGGCGGATGGGAAATGGCGTTCGTCATCATCGGTGCTCTCGGTTATATCTGGATGGGATTCTGGGTATTCATGTACAACAAGCCTGAGAAATCCAAATTCGTGAACAAGGCCGAGCTTGAGTACATAAACCAGGACTACACTGAAGAGGAAAATGCAAAGGCTGCAGAGGCAGACGGTGCGAAGGAAAAGAGCATTTCTCTGTGGAAGTGCTTCACATACAGACAGACATGGTCTTTCATCGTCGGCAAGTTCTTCACTGACGGTGTATGGTGGTTCTATCTGTTCTGGGCTCCTGCATACTTCTCCGACCAGTACGGATATGCATCCAGTTCAGGAATGGGCGTGGCCCTTATCACCACTCTCTATGCAATAGTGACGATACTGTCCATTTTCGGAGGTTATCTGCCTAAACTTTTCGTGGAAAAGAAAGGCATGAATCCGTACAACGGACGTATGCTTGCGATGCTTATCTTCGCGTTCCTTCCGCTTCCGGCCCTGTTTGCCCAGGGTGCAGGTGCATATTCGGCATGGTGGCCGGCTCTCATCATCGGTCTTGCCGGTGCAGGGCACCAGGCATGGTCTGCGAACCTGTTCTCGACTATCGGTGACATGTTCCCTAAGTCTGCCATCTCCACCATCACAGGTATCGGCGGTATGGCCGGCGGTATAGGTTCTTTCTTCATCCAGAAGGGTGCAGGCGCATTGTTTACATATTCCGAAAGCGCAGGAAACGCATTCCAGTTCCTTGGATTCGAAGGAAAATCAGCCGGATACATGATCGTATTCTGCGGATGTGCAGTGGCTTATCTGATAGCATGGGCTATCATGAAGGCGCTGGTTCCTAAATACAGGAAGATCGAAGCTTGATTTTCAATACCAAATCCTTAATACATCAAACCAATCGGATAATTTCTGATCCGGAGAAAGAGGATGGCCGCGAAGGCCCTCCTCTTTTTTTTGACAAAAAAAGAGGAGAGCCTGATGCCCTTTGTCCTAACCCCCTCTGTTCGCTTTCGAATGTCCACTGGACATTCTCATAGAACCGCTCTCGACCCCTATTAAGTTATTTCATAACGTCAGTTCGACGAATTATTCTACTCAGTACCAGAGACTTCGTCGAACTGACGTTACGATTTCTTCGAAATCT
>CALVDR010000012.1 GCA_944326365.1 uncultured Bacteroidales bacterium
GATTTCGAAGAAATCGTAACGTCAGTTCGACGAAGTCTCTGGTACTGAGTAGAATAATTCGTCGAACTGACGTTAAAATAATTCGTCGAACTGACGTTAACAAGCACGGGAGACCGGATCAAAAGGGTGATTTCCGCCCCGGGAATCAGGCGTTCCCCATCGGGTCGGAGAACGATACCATGTCCTCCAGATCCACCTGTTCGGGATAGATGATGATGAAATTCCCGATGGAAGTGTTCCTGTTAAGGAACTGGGGTATCTTGTCCATGGAGGAATCATACGATATGGAGCCGCTTCTGGCACTGACCACGACCAGCACCTCCTCGCGTTTCATGTGCCCGGACATCAGATCCTGCAGTGAAAGGCTGTCCACAGTCTCGAATCTGGAAGATGTCTCCACTCCGAGATGACGGCACTGTCTGCGCAGCTGTCCTATCGTGGCATCTTCGGAAATGAACCGTGCCTTGCAGCCGAGCTGGGCCGACATCCTGCAGATGTGCGAAGTCCATCTGGAAAAACCGGTCTCGTATTCCGCACGCGGCGGGACTATGACGGATATCCCTTTCACGGTATTCAGAGGCATGGTGAAGCGCGCGACCATGACTTCCAGGCTGGTGCCTTTCAGAAGGCTGTTCGTCAGAGCTCCGAAAAACGAGTCCAGGAATCCTGCTTTCTGATGCAGTCCGATGATCACATCCGTAGCGGAATATTCCTTGATGGTATGTATGATGCCGGAGGAGATATTGATGTCATAGCGGCTGACCATATTCACATTCACGTCTGCCGCGGCGGCTATCTGCGCGGCTTTTTCCAGGCCTCTGCGGGCCGCCTCCGCCCTGACTGATGAACCGGAAGCGGAATCCACGTTCACGTTCAGAGCCACGAAGTCACCGCCTGAATGGGGCTTCTTGACAAGCAAGGCCAGATTTACAAGGTTCTCTATGGTATCAGGATTCGCTATCGGGATGAGGATGCGTTCTTTCTGGTCCGGGGTTCTTTCCGCTTCCGCAGGTCCTCCGCCGGTAGCAAGCTTGCGTCCGAACCAGTCGGTAGCCAGGGAGCTGATGATGCAGGTGAAGAGAATCATCACGACAGTGCCGTTCAGCACGTCATCGTTCAGGAGCCGTTCTCCGGAGGGAAGGATGATGTCGTGTCCTACCAGGACAGCGGCGAGAGTCGCCGCAGCCTGAGCATTGCTCAGGCCGAACATCATCCCCCTCTCGCTGCGCGACATACGGAATATCTTCTGCGTACCGTAAGCCGCCAGCCACTTGCTGAGCGTAGCCACCACGGTCATCACCACAGCCACCTTCAGAGCGGTACCGCCGGCAAAAAGGCTGCGGATATCGATGATCATACCCACCCCTATCAGAAAATACGGGATGAAAAGGGCATTTCCGACAAACTCCAGACGATTCATCAGAGGTGACACCCTCGGTATCAGCGGATTCAGCACTATGCCCACCAGGAAAGCCCCGAGTATCCCCTCCATACCTGCCAGAGACATCAGTCCTCCGCCCAGGAAAACCATGGCCAGCACGAACACGAACTGCATCACAGGATCGTCATACTTCCTGAAAAACCACCTCCCGAGCATAGGAAAGCAGAACACTATCAGAAGGCTGATCAGAACCACGTTCACGAAAAGCAGAAGCCAGTACATGCTGTCGGACGTACCCTTGTACATTCCGCTGATCACAGCCAGAATGATGAGAGCAAGCGTCACAGTGATGACAGTACCTCCGATAGTGATGTTCACGCTTCTCTGTCTCGCCAGTCCGTATCTGCTCACTATCGGATAAGCCACCAGCGTATGCGAGGCATACATGCTGGCCAGAAGGATGGAAGAAGTCACTGAAAAATCCAGAAGCGACATGCTGCTCCAGATTCCCAATGCCATCGGTATGGCGAAAGTCAGGATACCGAATACGAGCCCTTTCACCTTGTTCTTCCTGAAATCTTCCAGATCCATCTCCAGACCTGCCAGGAACATGATATAATAAAGGCCCACACGGCCGAACAGCTCGAAACTGCTGTCCCGCTCCAGAATATTGAAGCCGAACTCCCCTATCGCCACACCTGCCAGTATCATCCCGATGATATGGGGAATCCTCAGCTTCCCGAGCAACAGAGGCGCGAACAATATTATGATAAGTACTATGAAAAAGATCCATGTAGGATCAGTGACAGGCAAACTGACAGCTGCAAGCAAATTCATGTGCGGATAAAATTTCTTCGTTAAAACCGGGTCCGTCCCGTCTGCGGCTCCGCCGCAATCACACAAATTTAATAATATCTTTTCATTCTTTCAAACAAGAAAAAACGCAATCCGGCTGACATTCTCAGTTCTGCTTCCTGTATGTCACGACAGCGACTATATTTATCGCCACCGCGAAAACCGACAGCATCACGAATTCGAAAGTCATATCCGCGAAATGACTTCCCTTCAGGCACACAGCCCTGAGGATATTGACGAAATACCTTGTCGGAAGGAAATACGTGACATACTGCGACCAGGTCTCCATCCAGGAATATCATGGCGCTCACATATATCTCCAGCAGACCGCCCCGGGAAGCGAGTCCGTAGACAAAATGAGCTGTCAGAATCGACAGGGTAAAGGCGAAAACTCCCAGGATACCGTAGATATTCCGAAATACATCTGGTTTACCCTGGTCTTCAAAGCCTCGAGATCCTTGTCGAGAGTCAGTTTCGAGACCTCCTGCTGTGCCTTGACGGCTTCCCGACGGGCCTTGGCATAGCCTCCGTCCCATATCGTCTGCGAAATTTCCAGCTGGACCTTGTATTGGGCCTTGGACAGGCCCGCGATGTCGGTCCCCATCATCTGAAGCATGGACTCGAACACCTCGGGGAAAGCTGTCACGTCACTCTGATAACTGATAAGTGGCCTGGCCGCCAATAAAACGGAAAGGACAATGAAAATTTTCTTCGTTCCTGCGAACTACCGTCTCGGACGTTTCATATTCCGCATCATACCCTGCATGCCGCCGAGTCCCATGGCCGACTTCATCACTTTTCTCATGCCGTCGAACTGTTTGAGCAGTCTGTTGACCTCGGCCACTGATGTCCCGCTTCCGTCCGCGATTCTCTTCCTGCGGCTTCCGTTGATGATTTCAGGTTTCTCGCGCTCAAGCGGAGTCATGGACAGGATGATGGCTTCCACTCCCTTGAAGGAATCGTTGCTCATCTCCACATCCTTGAGGGCCTTTCCCACACCAGGGATCATGGATGCTATGTCCTTGATGTTGCCCATCTTCTTGATCTGCTGGATCTGGTCATAGAAATCCATCAGGGTGAACTGGTTCTTCGCGAGCTTCTTCTTCAGCTTTCTGGCCTGTTCTTCATCGAACTGCTCCTGAGCCTTCTCCACGAGGGTCACCACGTCTCCCATGCCCAGAATCCTGTCCGCGATTCTCTTGGGATGGAACACATCCAGCGCTTCCATCTTTTCGCCGGAACTTATGAACTTGATAGGCTTGCCCACCACCGCCTTGATGGAAAGGGCGGCACCGCCTCTGGTATCTCCATCCATCTTCGTGAGCACCACTCCGTCGAAGTCCAGCCTGTCGTTGAAAGCCTTGGCAGTTTCCACCGCATCCTGACCTGTCATGGCATCCACCACGAAGAGTGTCTCTGTCGGATCCAATGCCTTTTTCAGGGCAGCTATCTCGTCCATCATCTCCTCATCCACTGCCAGACGTCCAGCAGTATCGACTATCACCAGGGAATATCCTTCCTGGCGGGCCTTTGCCACGGCGTTCTTCGCGATAGATACCGGATTTTTCACACCTTCCTCAGAGTAAACAGGCACCTGGATCTGTTCGCCAAGAACTTTCAACTGGTCTATGGCCGCAGGCCTGTACACGTCACAGGCTGCCAGCATGACCTTCATGCCTCTCTTGCTCTTGCAGTTCAGGGCAAGTTTTCCCGAGAATGTGGTCTTACCGGAACCCTGGAGACCGGCTACCAGCACTATGCCGGGATGTCCCTTGACGTTGATATCGGTAGAGTCGCTTCCCATAAGGGCCGCAAGTTCGTCGTGGACGATCTTGACCATCATCTGCTCCGGCTTGACTGCCGTAAGCACGTTCTGTCCCAGCGCCTTCTGTTTCACGTCATCGCAGAACTGCTTGGCTATCTTGTAGCTGACATCGGCATCGAGAAGTGCCCTCCTGATGTCTTTCAGTGTCTCGGCGACATTTATTTCAGTGATTTTCCCTTCTCCTTTCAGGATCTTGAAGGAACGTTCGAGTCTTTCTACTAAATTATCAAACATATGTTAGAGTTTTTTATTCTTTATTCTGACGTCAGGTCCGACGGATTCTTCACTTCAGTTCATCCATGTAATATGCCCCGGCCAGGGTGCGGAGATTGTATCGGCTGGCCATGACCTGTCCGTAAGCCCCTGCAGACCGTATGGCCAGCAGGTCTCCCCTCTCCGTCTCCGGAAGTTCCCTGCCCTCGCCCCATACATCGCTGGATTCGCAGACAGGCCCCACCACATCATACTTTTTATACTCCGTCTCATGCCTCGCTTCAGCTGAAATATTCTCCACCTTGTGGTATGCACCATAAAGAGCCGGCCTTATCAGGTCATTCATCCCGGCATCAGTGATCAGGAATGTCTTGTCCACACCGTGTTTCACATACAGGACTCTGGTAATCAGACTGCCGCACTGACCCACGAGAGAGCGTCCGGGCTCTATGGAAATGCGTCTGCCCCCACACTGGCGCATGCCTTCGGCAATGGTGTTGAACCACAGCCCGAAATCCGGCACAGGATGCCCGTCAGGATCCTGATAGTCAATGCCAAGACCTCCGCCCAGATCGATGTTTTCCACCTTCAAGCCTCTCTCTTCAAAATAAGACACGATTTCACAGGCCCTCCGGCACTCGAGCGAGAAAACATCATGGACATCCAGAATCTGTGATCCGATATGGAAATGGAGTCCCTTGAAGTCTATCCACCGGCATCTGCCCAGGAGCCCGATCAGGGCATCGAACTCATGTTCGGAAATGCCGAACTTGTTCTCCTCCAGGCCTGTAGTGATATATTTGTGTGTATGGGCATCTATGTTCGGGTTTATCCTGACCATGATCCCCGCTTTTTTCCCCATTCTTCCGGCGATACCGTCGATGACTTCTATTTCAGGAAGAGATTCGCAGTTCATGGCAAAGATACCGTTTCCGATGGCTGTTTCTATCTCTTCATCAGTCTTTCCAACCCCTGCGAAAACTATCTTTTCCGGTGGGAAACCGCTTGCCAGGGCGGCAAGGACTTCATTGCCGCTGACACAGTCAGCGCCCAATCCCTTCGAGGCGATATATCTGAGAATACGGTCTTCGGCATTGGCCTTGACGGCATAATGGGCGGAGATCCCGTATTGCGCCGACAGGCGTACCATTTCGGAGACTGATTCCGCAAGCAGTTCCATATCATAGAGATAGAATGGCGTACGGATTTTCTCCACCTGGCTTATATCTTTGATTTTCAGCATCTTTTCGTCTGTCTATAAAATAATGGTAAAAACGATTGCAAAAATAGGGAAAAAATCGCTAATTTCGCAGGCTGAATTGGAATAATGGAATCAACTTGTTAAAATAACGGTTAAAATATAAGATGGAAATGGAAAAAGGACCTATTTCACAATTCATTACACACCATTATCGTCATTTCAACTCCGCAGCTCTCGTAGATGCTGCAAAGGCTTACGACGAACACATCAACAAGGGTGGAAAGATGATGCTGGCCATGGCAGGCGCCATGAGTACGGCAGAACTCGGACTTTCCCTGGCGGAAATGATCCGTCAGGACAAGATCCACATCGTTTCATGCTCTGCAAACAACCTTGAAGAGGATATCATGAACCTGGTGGCTCACAACCACTATTACAGGGTTCCTAACTACCGTGATCTCACCCCTGAGCAGGAGAAAGAACTCCTGAACAACCACATGAACAGGGTGACCGATACATGTATCCCTGAAGAAGAGGCATTCCGCCGTCTCGAAGACCACCTCGTGGAAATCTGGAAAGACATGAAGGCAAAAGGAGAAAGGCTTCTTCCATACGAGGTCATCTACAGGCTTCTCAGAAGCGGTGTCCTCGAACAATATTACGAAATCGACCCTAAGGACAGCTGGGTGCTCGCTGCCTGCGAGAAGAACATCCCTATCGTTGTGCCTGCATGGGAAGACTGCACCACCAGCAACATATACACGGCACACTGCATCAAGGGTGAGTTCGACCCGCTCATGATCAAGGGAGGAATCGAAACCATGATGTTCCTGACTGACTGGTACAAGCACAACTCAGGCGGACAGGGCGTAGGTTTCTTCCAGATAGGCGGAGGTACTGCCGGTGACTTCCCTATCTGCGTGGTTCCTATGATGGAGCAGGACCTCGGATGGAAAGGTACTCCGCTCTGGGCGTATTTCTGCCAGATTTCGGACTGCACCACTTCATACGGATCCTATTCAGGAGCCGTTCCTAACGAGAAGATCACATGGGGCAAGCTGGATGTGGACACACCGAGATTCATCATCGAGTCAGATGCCACTATCGTGGCTCCGCTGCTTTTCGGCTACGTTCTGGGCTGGTAATACAAGAATTGCGGGCGCCCCAAAAGGGGCTGCCCGCAATTCTCTTGTTCACATATCCGCAAAGCCACCCCGAGTGTCATATCGGGCGTAGTTGGGATATCTGCTACAGGTATAGCTTTCAGATAAGCAGATCACTCCACTCCGGTCCGCCGGACCTCCGGTCGGGATGACAAGGTGAGCGTATTTTTGCGGATAGTCATATTAAGATTCTTTAACCATGAGGGTGACTGAACGAAAGTCACGACTTTCCTGTCATCCGCAAAACAGTTGCCGATGGAATTTTTCGTTTCGTTCCATGACATACGGCTGTTCCAGTGGATAGCGATGATAGTATCGGCCTCGCTTGCTGTGGAAATGCTCCTCATCAAGGTCCCGCACACGGAACATGCCACCAGACTGACACGGGCCAAGAGTCTGGTAGCACTCAGCTACCTGTTCTGCGCCTTTATCTTCGGCTACACTCTCAGCCATCACGACATCGAACAGTACGGACTTTTCTCGGCGATGACTTTGCTGATCAATGTGGCTTTCTCCACTGCCACACTGTCATTTTCGCTGATAAACCTTCTCGGTCACAGATATGTGGACTTCAGCAAACTTCTGGTCAGCATTTTCGCCATATTCATAGTGAGCATGGCCCTCATCGAAGTATTCTTCAACGGAGAAAAGAACGTGTTCAACATAGTGCTCGTCACCAGCATAGCCATGTTCACGTCCATGTGCATCTACTATATCATCATATTCGACAAATGGTACAGGCACAGCATCATGTTGCTTGAAAAATACTACGATGAGGATGAGGAACACAAACTGAAATGGATCAAGTTCTGTTTCATTCTGGCCATGCTGACGGAAATGTTCGTGCTGGTATACCTGTTCTTCCTGAGAGGTTTCATGTTCATCTATATAGGATTCTACATACTGTTCCTTCTGTATTTCGCAGGAAACTTCATCTCTTTCATCGGCAGCCACAAACTGCTTCTGGATGCCTTCGGACACTGGACGATCAGCCAGGCAAACAAGTCCTCGAAGAAAAAAAGGACTGCCAGGAAAAAGAAAAAGGCAGCGGGCACTGTTTCCATCGATGAGCTCGGCAGCGTAAAGCCACTTCTGGACGAATGGGTAAGGCAGAAACGTTACAGGGAATATGACAAGAGCCGCGAGGAAATAGCTGCGGAAATCGGCACCTCCAAAGAACTGCTGAACCAGTATTTCGCACAGGAAATGGGGAAGGACTTCAGGACATGGAGGACAGAACTGAGAATCGAGGATGCCAAGGCACTGCTGCTGTCCGACAAGAAGATGTCATCGAACCTGATAGGCGAGATGGTCGGGTTCAGCGACCGGTCGAACTTCCATCGCCAGTTCACAAGGCTTGTGGGCTGCTCTCCTAAAAAGTGGAGAGAGATGGAAGGGGAAACCGCTCCTGAACAGGAATAAGCGGTGTCACTCCCTGGTGACAGGGACAGCGATATTGCCCATCCTGTACACTCCGGTATCTTCATCAAAAGTATTGCGGTTGAATTCTATGTGCAGGACCGGATCAAAAGCCGGAGCGGGACGATACTGCCCGCCAGGCCTTTCCTTGACAGCATCGGCAGCGGAAAGACGGAACACCCACCCTCCGCTCATGGCCACCGCCTTGATTCTGAAAAATCCCGATGCATCGGAATATGCGGTATCCCTGTCTATCGGAAACTTGAAACCCTTGTCTTCCGTCTCATAGGAAGAGAGCACTACCATCACATCCTTTACCCCCGGGGCATCCGGCAGATCATAGTCATAGACCTTTCCGGTGACTTCAAGCCCGCTCATGAATTCAGGTACGG
The DNA here is from genome assembly GCA_944326365.1 of uncultured Bacteroidales bacterium. Classification (GTDB taxonomy): domain Bacteria; phylum Bacteroidota; class Bacteroidia; order Bacteroidales; family UBA932; genus Cryptobacteroides. Next base: position 8,450 of record CALVDR010000012.1, read on the forward strand.
CGGCTTCGCCGATACAAGAAGATATGCCGGAAATAATTGCGATTCCGGCAACTGTATTCAGAATAATATTCAAATGTCTCATCCGGCAAATGATTTACCGGTTCAGGGTTCAGTACGGACGGCGAAGATATAAAAAAAAGCAGGAGATTCAAAAAAATTCGTATCTCCTGCATTTTCAATTCAATCAATGCCGTTTGCGGCACACGGTTTCAGGTTCCTTCCGGTCATTCGGCCTGATGAGCAGGACGGAGAAGGTCGAGGACCACCTTTACCGGATTGAAGGTTTCGAGAGGGACTTCCACGAAAAGCGTATTCCAGTCACTCATGGAGCCGTTCCACAAGCCAGGAAGTTCCAGCGCCTTGAGCTCGCGGCCCTGATAGCTCTTCGAACTGATGAAACCGGCCTCATTGTCCACATGCTTCAGAAGATCGAAACTTTCACCCTTGTAGTTGTGCAGGCAGCATACGATATCCACAGGATTGAAATGAGTGGCGGCAGCCAAAGCAGCAGAAGCCTGGATATCATCCTTGTTTATCTGGGCTCCCTCCAGAATCTGGAGTGACGTGGAACCGTCCTTCTCCGCAATGATGAAAGGTCCGCCTCCCGGCTCGCCCTGGTTCTTCACCATACCGCAGACTCTGATAGGACGGTTAAGTTTCTCCCTGAGTTTCATGACCCTGGTCTTGCAGTCATCGAATTTCGGCATCTGGATGCAGAGTTCGTTCAGGAGGAAGTTCTCGATATCGTTGCAGAGCAGCTGGCATTTCGTACTCTGGTATACCTTGTCGGCTCCGATGGCATTCATGCCGGGGATATTAGGATATGGCTGCGTAGTGAGATTGTCGCCTGTAACAGCATCCAGTTCGTTCAGATAGCCGAATATCTTGTCCCTGAGCTCGACGGCTTTTCCGAGAAGGACTTTCTTGTATCTGGCTGTCACCGGAAGGAATCTCTCGTTTGCGACATTGTCGATATTCTTGATCGAGACGAGCTCCTCGGAAAGGTTGTTCAGATTGTATATGAGCGCCCCGTGGCCTGCAGGACGGAAAAGTAGCCTGCCTTCTTCGGTGCGGAACGGCTTGTTGTCCTTGTCCACGGCTATCGTATCGGTAGCTTTGTCCTGATAAGTGAATGTGATATTGTACTTCACGCCGTACCTCTTCTCGAACTCGTCCCTGACGGCAGCATAAGCCTCTTCGAACAGCTGGCGGTGTTCCGGAGATATGGTCACGACGATATTGGCGGAGCCATCCGGATTCCTCATGTAGTTCTGGGCCTCGACGAGGTGTTCGGCGAAAGCGGTCCTTACTTCGCCGTCCGGATATTTGTGGAATTTCAGCACTCCCTTAGGCTTGGCGCCATAGTTCAGACCCTCTTCGGTCAATGTCTTGGAGAGTATGTTCTTCCGGCATTCGGCCGAGTCTTCGCTCTTGCCGAAAAGTTTCTCGTCATAGAATGCGAACCGCCCGATATTGGCCACGAATCTGGCGGCAGGGGAATCGGCAGGGATATCTTCTCCGCCTTTGAGCTTGTCAAGCCCGCTGAAAAGATCCTTGAACATTCTGGAAGCCGCCCCTGAAGCCGGAACGAACTTGCATTTGCCGTCAATGCGGGCATTTTCGTAATATCCGGCCGCCTTATCCGCCTCTTCCTCGCTCAGGACGCAGATACCCTTGCCCGGTGTAGCCGGAGCCAGAATCTTCATCCACGGGAATCCTTTCTTGAAAAGTTCCACCTGCGCCTCTGCCGACGCTACAGACGAGCCTCTCGACTCGATCTGGCTGATGTCTTCTTTGTTGAACATATTTACAGTTTTAGTTATTTGTTATTATGTGTCTTCATCCCGTCGGTTTGCATGTCAGGATACTTCAGTCCACGTATATCTCCCTCCGGTAATGATATTCCGAGCGCAGTTTCTCAAAATTTCCGGGCGCCATCCTGAACATGAAATCATCTGTAAAGATAGGATAATTATATTGAAAAACCGAAGTAATTTCACCCTGATTTTTACCTTTCAGATCCAGATGCACCGGAGCATGTTCCTTCTCATCGTATTCCGGATAAAAATTATACAGCGCCTCTATCCCGAAATGTCTGGCCACAGCCTGGACAGCAGATGCCGTACCATTGAGCTTTCCCTGGTATGAATAGCCAGCAATATGCGGAGTGGCAATGTCCACCATGTCCATCAGGTCCGTATTTATATCCGGCTCATGATTCCATGTATCTATGATCACAGGTCCAAGTTTCGGTATGGCCTCCATCAGGGCGGCCTCATCCACTATCTCGCCTCTGGCCGCGTTTATGAAGAAGGCTCCGGGACGCATCATGTCGAAAAAACGTTCATCCGCCATGTTCCTCGTGGTCTCGTCCAGCGGGGTATGAAGTGTCACTATGTTCGAGCGCGACAGCAGATACTCCAGGTCACAGAATCCTTCCGGTCCTTCTTTCTCCGCACGAGGAGGATCGCACCTGAGGACTTCGAAACCGAGATAACGGGCCATATGCTCCACTTTCTTCCCCACGTTGCCCACTCCGATGATGCCCATTACGGGATGATCCAGCTTTATGGACTTGCGTGACGCCGTTCCATACAGGGCGGAAAAGACATACTGCATCACTCCGCCGGCGTTGCAGCCCTGGGAATTGTGCACCTCTATGCCGCGGGAGCTGCAGAAAGCGGAATCTATGTGGTCTGTGCCTATCGTGGCCGTGGCTATCATGGAAGTCCGGGAATCTCCCAGAAGATCCTCGTTGCATCTGGTCCTCGTCCGGATGATGAGCGCATCGGCATCGTGCACGTCGGACGCCGTTATGTCCATGCCATCGATATAAACCACCTCTGCATACGGCTCGAACACTCCTTCGAGAAACGGTATATGGCTGTCTGCCACTATTTTGATTCTTCTGTCCATAATCATTTCAATACTATCTGCCTTACATATCCCGTATGCGGGTCATCCGGGACGAAAAGTTCGTCTTCCATGAGATATTCGTTTATCTTCTTCACCAGTTCCTCCCGCCTTGGGAAAATACGGCTCCTGACCACAGACGAACTCATCGAACAATACAGCACTCCGTCTTTCAGATATTTTCCCACAGTATACTCCGCTACGCCGGAAACCGCATCCCACGCATCGAAAACGAGCTGTCGGTTCAATCCGGCGGAAATTTTCATCAGCCTGACATATTCATGAACCACGTCACCCATCGTCGAGGGTTCCTTTCTGGACAGTCTGTTCGTACTGCTCATAACTTTCTGAAAGCGCCTCCTGCCGCCTCGAAATAGGCCCTGTCGCTGGTGATCCCGTCCACTATGCCGGAAAGCCGGACCTTGTTGCTGTCAGTAATGAATATCTGGCCGAACTCATTGCCGGCCACCATCGAAAGCAGATTCGAGATACGCGTCATGTCCAGCTTGTCGAATACGTCATCCAGCAGAAGCATGGGAGCGAAACCGTAGCTTTCCTTCATGATCTCATACTGGGCGAACTTCAGCGAGACCAGAAACGACTTCTGCTGTCCCTGGGAACCGCACCTGCGGATGGAATGCCCGTCCATGGTGAAGACGAAATCATCCCGATGTATGCCGGATGAAGTATATCCGAGAGCGGCATCCCTGTCCCGGTGCCTGCCGAAAATCTCGCACAGGCCGGCATTCTGCAAATCTGACCTGTATTCTATGCCTACGGTCTCCTTTCCGGATGACAATATATTATAATAGTGTGAGACGGCCGGAGCGATATTATCCACGAACCTTTTCCTGGCCTCGAAGACCGGAATGGCAGCCTTCTCCATGCGCATGTCCATCACTTCGAGAAGTTCCCTGCTGAAATCCGCACTCTTGAGCATGACGTTTCTCTGGGCCAGCAGCCTGTTGTACTGCTGCAGGGAACACAGATACTCCCTGTCCATCTGCGAAAGGACGGAATTCACGAAACGGCGGCGTTCTTCCCCTGATTCGCTCACCAATGCGGTATCTGCCGGTGATACAGGCACTACCGGAAGCACGCCTATGTGCTCCGATATTTTCTGATATGGCTTGTCATCCCGTCTGAATCGCTTTTCACCCGAAGCCCTGACCTCTGCGGAGAACCGGCTTTCAAGTCCGTTCTGCATGCGGTATGTGCCGCCTATGGAAAACGCTCCGGTGCCATGCCTGAAATTGTACTTGTCAGACACAGAAAAGGCGCTTTTGGTCATGGAAAGATAATAGACGGCATCGAGAAGGTTTGTCTTTCCTTCTCCGTTGTTTCCGGAAATGCAGTTTATGTTCGGGGAAAATGCCAATTCCTGGAAACTGATGTTCCTGAAATCCGATATGACTATTTTTTCGAGTACAGGCATTGTTGAAAGCCGATATTGAAGTTTTCCTTTCAATGCAAAGATAGAGAATTAAACCCAAATAATTGTGGATTTATACATTTTTTTATAAATTTGCGCGCTACTTCGGTCAAGCCCGCAGGAATGCCTGTACCGCAGTAAATTGAAGAATAAAATTAAAATAATCAAGATATGTCTAAAGAAAACACAGAGAAAAATACTTCTGTCGCTGAAGCAGTTTCCAGGACGGAAATTTTCTTTTCAAGCAACAAGAAAATCATCATGGCGGCTGTTGCCGTAGTCATCCTCGCCGCCGCCGGCATCTTCCTTTACCACAAATACGGCTACATGCCTGCCAGACAGGAAGCTCTCGGACAGGTATATCAGGCCGAGGCCAATTTCCGCAACGGGGAATACGAGCTGGCGCTCAACGGTGACGGCAATGTCCTCGGGTTCGCACAGGTCATCGACCAGTACGGCAGCAAGGCAGGAAAGGCAGTGTACCTGTATGCAGGCATCTGCGAACTGAATCTCGGAAACTGGAACGAAGCCATCGGCTACCTCGGCAAATACAACGGCAAGGATGCCATCCTCAAGGCAAGGGCCCTTGCCTGCATCGGCGACGCATATACCGGACTTACCGACTATGCGAAGGCAGTAAAATACTTCGAGAAGGCCGCTTCCGTGATAGACAATGCATTCGCAGCCACATACATACTCAAGGCCGGAATCACATACGAGGCGCTGGGTGACTATGCAAAGGCCATCGAATCATACAAGACCATCAAGGAGCAGTATCCTATGTCCATGGAAGCCATGGATATCGACAAATACATCTCCAGAGCCGAAACCATATCAAGCAAATAAAATTCACATTATATATGGGAAGAGCATTTGAATTCAGAAAGGAAAGAAAATTCAAACGTTGGGGACACATGGCCCGTGTCTTCACCAAGATAGGAAAAGAAATCACCATAGCTGTAAAGCAGGGGGGACCGGATGTGACCGGAAACCCGAGACTGAGAGCGCTTCTCCAGACTGCCCGCAGCGAGAACATGCCTAAAGACAATATCGAAAGGGCCATCAAACGCGCCAGCGACAAGGACCAGAGCGACTACAAGGAGGTGAACTTCGAAGGCTACGGACCTCATGGCGTGGCATTCCTCATCGAAGCCGCCACTGACAACAACAACCGTACTGTCGCGAATATCCGTTCGTATTTCACGAAAAGCGGCGGATCTCTCGGTACTTCAGGAAGCACGGAATACATGTTCGACCACAAGTGCGTATTCAGGATGAAGAGCGCCAAGCCTGTGGACATCGAGGAACTCGAACTCGAACTTATCGACTACGGTGCTGAAGAAGTGTTCGAGGAAGTGGACGAGGATGACAACAAGACCATCGTCATCTACGGTGAATACACAGCATTCAACAATATCCAGAAATATATCGAGGATAACGGCTACGAACTCGTATCAGGTGAATTCACGAGGATTCCGAACGTGGATCTCAAGGAATTGCCTGCCGACCAGCGTGTGGAACTGGACAAGCTCATCGAAAGGCTCGAAGAGGATGATGACGTCCAGAACGTCTACCACACCATGAAAATCGAGGACGAAGAATAGTCCGGGATTTGTCAAGCAAACGGACAGAGATTTCGAAGAAAACGTAACGTCAGTTCGACGGAATTTCTGGTACTGAGTAGAGTAATTCGTCGAACTGACGTTAAATAAACCAAAGATATGAGTATCCAACAGGAAAAAATCAAGGAACTTGTAGACCGCAGGGCAAAAGCCAGGATGGGCGGCGGGCAGAAAAGAATCGACGCCCAGCATGCGAAAGGCAAGTTCACTGCCAGGGAAAGGATTGCGAAGCTTCTCGACGAGGGCAGTTTCGAGGAATTCGACATGTTCGTCCAGCACCGCTGCACGAACTTCGGCATGGAGAAGACCAAATACGACGGCGACGGAGTAGTGACAGGACAGGGAACCATAGACGGACGTCTGGTTTACGTGTTCGCACAGGACTTCACCGTGTCTGGCGGTTCTCTCTCCGAGACCATGGCACAGAAAATCTGCAAGGTGATGGATATGTCCATGAAGAACGGCGCCCCGTGCATAGGTCTGAATGACTCTGGCGGCGCGCGTATCCAGGAAGGCATCTGCGCCCTGGCAGGTTTCGGCGAGATTTTCCAGAGGAACATCATGGCGTCCGGTGTCGTTCCGCAGATTTCAGGAATCTTCGGACCATGCGCAGGAGGAGCTGTCTACTCCCCTGCCCTCACGGACTTCAACATCATGGTGAAGAACACTTCATACATGTTCCTGACAGGTCCGGCCGTAGTGAAGAGCGTCACCGGTGAAGTAGTGACACAGGAAGAACTCGGAGGCGCAAGCGTGCATGCCACCAAGAGCGGCGTAGCCCACTTCGCGGCCGAAGATGAAGAGGAAGGCATCAGGATCATCAAGGAAATCCTGAGCTATATCCCTCAGAACAATATGGAAGAGCCTCCGTACGTCCCTACCAATGACCCTGTAAACAGGACTGACGACCTGCTGAACGACATCATACCTGACAACCCTAACAAGGCATATGACATGTATCAGGTAATCGGCAGCATAGTCGATGACGGAAAATTCTTCGAAATCCACAAGAACTGGGCAAAGAACATCATCATCGGTTTCGCCAGAATGAACGGGAAATCCGTCGGCATAGTGGCTAACCAGCCGAAGATTCTCGCCGGCGTGCTCGATATCAACGCATCACGCAAGGCCGCACGTTTCGTAAGATTCTGCGATGCATTCAACATTCCTCTGGTGACACTGGTGGATGTGCCGGGCTTCCTCTGCGGAACACAGCAGGAATACGGCGGAATCATCGTGAACGGAGCCAAGCTGCTCTATGCATACGGAGAAGCTACCGTACCTAAGGTGACAGTGACACTGCGGAAATCATACGGAGGTTCGCACATCGTCATGAGTTGCAAGCAGCTTCGCGGTGACATAAACTATGCATGGCCTTCAGCGAACATCGCAGTGATGGGAGCCGACGGCGCAGTAGAAATCCTTTACTCAAAGGAAATCAAGGCTATCGAGGATGCCGCTGAAAAGGCAAAGGTGGCAGAAGAGAAGAAGAAGGAATACAACGACCTTTTCTGCAATCCGTACCAGGCTGCAAGCTACGGCTACATCGATGATGTGATCGAACCGAGAAACACCCGTTTCCGCGTGATCAGGGCTCTTGAGCAGCTCGCAAACAAGAAAGTGACCAATCCGGCCAAGAAACACGATAACCTTCCGATGTAATTATGGACAGACTTATGACTCCGGAAAAGGCAGGAATGCTTGCCAGGGCAATGGAACAGACTCTCGCCGGTGAAACATACGCCGCGATAGCGATGGCCCTGCAGATGGAAGCCTGCGGCATAGTCCATGATCAGGAAAGTTTCGTCCTCACCATAAAGCCGACTTTCAGCGCATGGGCGGACAGGCACTCGACTCTCAGACAGCTGCCTGAAAGAAAATAGGAAAAATCCGTCTGCCAGACGGAAAGAACAGTAAAAACAAGAAAAGATGAGCCAGTATAAATTCAGAATCAACGGCAACGATTATAACGTCGAGATCAATTCCATAAACGGTGACAGCGCTGTAGTGACCGTAAACGGAATACAGTATTCAGTGGAATCAGGCGTAGCAGCTTGTTCGGCAGCAGCCACGACAGTCGCAGCTCAGGCTCCGACAGCCCCGGCTCCGGCACCTGCAGCCCCTGCACCGCAGCCGGCTGCAGCACCGGCACCACAGGCAGCGGCACCGAAAACCGAGGCAGCACCTGCCCCCGCACCTGCAGCATCAGGATCCGGGAAACCGGTTCCGGCTCCGCTTCCGGGTGTCATCGTAGAGATCTGCGTGAACGTAGGCGACACGGTAAAACAGGGCCAGAAGGTAGCGGTCCTCGAGGCAATGAAGATGGAAAACGACATAGAGGCCACGACTGGCGGTACAGTGACTGCCATCAACGTGAACAAGGGAGACTCAGTTCTCGAAGGAGCACCTATCGTCACCATCGCATAAAGGAATTAAATATGATTTTCTGACCGAAGAAGGTGTGCCTTGGACAAGACACATTTTCTTCGTTTTTTATACCTACAGAGGTAATGCTCACAAACTTCCATGACAGAATACTGATACTGGACGGGGCCATGGGGACCATGATCCAGCGATACTCCCCTGTCTCTGACGGGAACAACGACAGGCTGAATCTGGACGCACCGGAAGTCATCGCCCGCATCCACAGGGAATATATCGAAGCCGGAGCGGATATCATAGAGACAAACACGTTCAGTTCGAACAGAATATCGCAAAGCGAATACGGGCTGTCGGACAAAGCGTCCGACATGGCATATGCCGGTGCTGTCATAGCACGCGAAGTCGCGGACAGCTATGCCCCTGCCGGTCGGAAGATATATGTGGCAGGGAGTGTCGGACCTACATCCAAATCACTGTCGCTCTCTCCAGATGCGAACGACCCCGCATTCCGCCAATACGGTTTCGATGAGACAGTGGCGGCATACAGGGAACAGATAGAGGCGCTGGTCAGAGGCGGTGCGGACGCGATACTGATAGAAACCTGCTTCGATGCCCTGAACGTAAAAGCGGCCCTCTACGCAGTCATGGAACTTTTCCCCGAAAAGGATTTCCCTGTCATGATTTCAGTTTCCGTCGGAGACAAAAGCGGCAGGACACTTACCGGACAGACACTTGAGGCCTTCTACACGGCTGTCAGCCACTATCCCCTGACCTCATTCGGACTGAACTGCTCACTCGGAGCCGAAGGCCTCACGCCTCTGGTCCGCGATGTCGCCTCGTTTGCAGACTGCGCTGTAAGCTGCTACCCGAACGCCGGGCTGCCCAATGAGCTCGGAAGATATGACGAGACTCCGGAAAAGATGGCTGCCGACATGAAAGCGATGGGAGAAGAAGGCCTGCTGAATATCGCCGGAGGATGCTGCGGCACCACTCCGGAGCATATCAGGGCCATAGCCGGAGCACTTGAAGGGCTCCGGCCGAGAACGGTGCCGTCGCAAACAGGTCCGGAACACCTGAAAGTAAGCGGGCTGGAAACCGTCACCATAGACGTGGAGAAAAACAGGTTCACGAACATCGGCGAGCGGACGAATGTGGCCGGGTCCAGGAAATTCGCCCGTCTGATATCCGAAAAGAAATACGAAGAGGCCCTGGATATCGCGGCAGGACAGATAGAGAACGGCGCCTCGGTCATAGATGTGAACATGGATGATGCCATGCTGGACAGCACGCATGAGATGACCGTGTTCGCCAGATACATTTCGAATGACCCCAATGTCGCGAAGGCGGCGCTGATGATAGACTCGTCTCATGAGGAAACCCTTCTGGCCGGACTGAAAAACGCTCAGGGCAAATGCATGGTGAACTCCATCAGCCTGAAGGACGGGGAAGAGGAATTCCTGCGGAAAGCCCGGAAAATCAATTCATTGGGCGCCGCCATGGTGGTGATGGCCTTCGATGAAAAAGGCCAGGCTACCGACTACGAAAGGAAGATCGAAATATGTTCGAGAGCATACAGGCTGCTGACAGAAAAGGCAGGTATCCGGCCTCATGACATCATCTTCGACGTGAATGTACTTTCTGTCGCCACGGGCATTGAAGAGCATTCCCGATACGGCATAGACTTCATCGAAGCTGTCAGATGGATCAAGAAGAATCTCCCGGGCGCCCTCACTTCCGGAGGCATATCGAACCTCTCGTTCGCATTCCGGGGAAACAACCGTGTACGCGAAGCGATGCATTCCGTCTTCCTGTACCATGCCATAAAAGCCGGGCTGGACATGGCTATCGTGAATCCGTCCATGCTCGAAGTCTACGATGACATAGACCCTGAGCTGCTGGAAAGGATAGAAGACGTGATTTTCGACAGGAGAAAGGATGCTACCGACAGACTGATTGAAATGGCGGCGGAAATTGCTGCGGAAAGTGCAGACAGGAAGAAGGAAGAAGGGAATATTGGCGCGGCGACCGCAAGGGAGACCGGCGACACCCCGGAAGAAAGGGTGAAGAAGGCGTTGGTGAAAGGATTGTCAGGAAATCTCGAAGCGGACCTGACGGCATTGCTCGAAGAGAAAGGCAGCGCGGTGAAAGTCATAGAAGAGACGCTGATGTCCGCGATGGAAACCGTAGGCGAGTATTTCGGGCAGGGAAAGATGTTCCTGCCGCAGGTAGTGAAATCCGCCAGAATCATGAAAGAAGCCGTCGATATCCTCCAGCCATACATGAATAAGGATGCCGTGACCGGCAATGGCGCCGTACCCGATACCGTGCCTTCAGACTCAGGCACGCTTCCGTCTTCAGGCAATGTCGGGAAACCGAAAATCGTCATAGCCACCGTCAAGGGCGACGTTCATGACATAGGCAAGAACATCACAGCCATAGTACTGAGCTGCAACGGGTTCGAAGTCAAGGATCTGGGTGTGATGGTGGAGAAGGAGAAAATACTGGACACCGCCATGGCCGAAAATGCGGACATAGTGGCCGTAAGCGGTCTTATCACACCGTCGCTATACCAGATGGAAGAAATATGCAGGGAGATGTCCGCCAGACAAATGCGCATTCCCCTCTTCATAGGAGGGGCCACCACTTCCGCCCTGCACACAGCCGTGAAACTGGCTCCGCTCTATGACTATGTCTTTTACGGAGCGGATGCTTCAGCCAGCGCAGTCATGGCGAAAAGATACATGGGCGACAGGGAGAAATTCATAAGGGAAGAACACGGGAAACAGGCAGAGCTCAGGAGACTTTACGGCCGGAAAGCGGAAAAAGGTGAAAGTGCGCCGCCGCCATCCTTCCCGGCAGAAAGCTATCCGGGGAAACCGGAACTGGACATGGATTCGCTGCCCGCCACCGAAATCCCGGCAGATGAAGTGATGCCGTATTTCGACTGGAAAATGTTCTACCTCATATGCAGGATAAAAGATACCGGCAGCGAAGCCGCACTTGAACTGAAAGAGGAGGCCCTGGAGAAAATCGCGGAACTGAAGTCGCACGGGAATCTGAAAATCATGGCGGCCATGGAATTCTTCAGCGCCTGGTCCGAAGGCGACACTGTGGTCATGGAGGAAAACGGGGATGAATTCAGGATACCAATGCTGCGGCAGGAAGATGCCACCGTGCTGGAAGACGGCTCGAAAGCCTGCCTGTCTCTGGCCGATTTCGTTCCTTCAGCCGGTTCCGGCAAAAAGTCGGTATGCGGATTCTTTGCCGTGAGCGCCGATGCCGATACGGAGAAGGATCTGGTCACCCAGGCGGTACTGGACACGCTTGCAGAAGCCGCATCATCGATGCTTGACAGCAGAATAGCTGATGCCGTCCGGGCCGAAGGCATGAAAATAGTGAAGCCGGCTGCAGGATATCCGTGTTTTCCTGACCATTCGGTGAAAGCGGAAATACTGGAACATTTGAAAAACCGGGAAAAACTCGGTATATTGCTGAGCGAAAGCTACGGAATGACCCCCGATGCATCCGTCTGCGGGATGATTTTCATCCATCCCGAGGCATGCTATCCGGACATCAGACACATAGGAAAGGAACAGTTCTCGGATTATTGCCGGAGGCGGGGGCTGGATGAAGCCGAAGGACGCGTGCTGCTGGGACATCTTCTGGATTGACTTGAAGATCATATATGGACATTGACGTGAAGGATTTATCCGTGACAGGAACACCGTCGGATAAATTCTCTCCCGTCGGTAACAATAGTCATAAACTAACGTGAGTTCGATGAAAAGAACGCAGTGAATTTCAGAGAACTACCTCTTTTAGAGGATTCGTGGAACGAATCCGTAGGCAAGTCCTCCCATACGAAGGGGAGGATTTAGGAGGGGTGACACGTAAAAGGAAGGAGATTTCGAAGAAATCGTAACGTCAGTTCGACGAAGTCTCTGGTACTAAGTAAAATAATTCGTCGAACTGACGTTAAACTATACAGGAAAAAATGAAAATCAGGGATATACTGAAAGGAAGTTCAAAGCCTTTTCCGTCACTGGAAATAGTGCCGCCGATGAAAGGCATCACGAACATGGAGCTGGTCGAGTCAGTGAAACCGTTCATGGAATTCAACCCGCGATACATAAACGTCACCTGCCACAGGGACGAATACGAATTCCGGGAAGAGGCGAACGGGACATTCTCCAGACATCTGGTCAGGAACAAGGTCAGCGAAGTGGCAGTATGCAGCGCCATCATGTCCGCATACAAAATCGACGTAGTCCCTCACATGATATGCGGCGGGAATACCGCTGACGAGATAGACAACAAGCTGAGCGACCTGAAATTTCTCGGAATAGAGAACATCATGGCCCTGCGCGGGGACTGTATCGTGGGAGAAAAACGCTTCGTCCCTGCCGAAGGAGGCTACCGCTATGCCAGCGAGCTGGTGGAGGCCATCTGCGCTTTCGAAAAAGGGAACGATCTTTTCAGCATAGGAGTGGGCGGATATCCAGAGAAGCATTTCGAGGCCCCGAACATAGAGACCGACATAGAGAACCTGAAAAAGAAGGTGGATGCCGGCGCCGACTATATCATCACCCAGATGTTTTTCGACAACAGCGTGTTCTACGACTATGTGGCCAGATGCCGCGAAGCCGGAATCACGGTGCCGATCATTCCGGGTCTCAAGCCGCTCACCACTGCCAGGCAGGTTTCGCTTCTTCCGGAGTCGTTCTCGATAGACATCCCCGTAGAACTGACCGGTGAAATCAGGTCTGCAGGCGGAGACAGAGAGGCGATATACAGGATAGGCACAGACTGGTGCATAGCGCAGTGCCGCGATCTCCTGGCACACGGTGTACCTGCCGTGCATTTCTACACGATGGGAAAGGCGGAAAATATCGTCCGCATCCTCAGGGAATGCTTCTGAACAGTCTTGACCATCATTGCATACTTCTGAAAAAAATTATTGGAATTTTTTCAGAGAATACGTAAAATTGCAGTCCGGGATTTTCCGGAACGACTTAACAAATATTCCCCATATGCGCACTGTAGTATTCCGAAAAACTGCATTATTTCGTTATGCACTGGCTTGTGCTCTCATTTTCCCGGCATTTTCCGCTTTCGCCCAAGACGATGTCCCGGTGACAGTAACCGGTAAAGTCGTTGACGAGCAGGGTGCTCCCATGGCATTACTATGAGGTAAAAGGAGGATATGAGACGTATTATTGTATCAATAAAACTTTTCTGGCGAGACTTCTTCTCTTTTGGGCGTAGTAGATTGAACAAAGCGAGAGGAGCAATAATAGCCAAAATGACAGCATATATACCAGAATTGTCCAATGAGCCAGTAATGATACAGTTTGTCTTCGATGAAAATATCTGGTTATACAATTGAATACAACCTATAATTGCTTGATATAATCCGTAAAATAATATTAAGCACAAGTATATTCTTGACATTTTGGCTATTACTTAGACATTATCGCATATCAGCGATTTAAACTATAATATCGAATGAATTTCCGATCAATAATTTTCGATGGAAAAGTTTTCCGAAACGAATTCCTTGTGTTCTTCTCCGTAAGGATCTGTAAAATACAGGGTCCCGACTATGTATCCTTCAAAACTATTTGATTGAGGTTCGAACTTGAACCGGCTGAGGTACACTGGATCCAGGTCAGTTTTCGGTTCAAACCAGACAGGAATGTTTGAAAATGATTTTGCCCTGGCTTCCCATTTCAGGATTTCCGGTATCCCGGTTTCATCGACAATGCAAGTCACATCCAATGTAACATGGGCATCATATCCATCTATGTTCGAATATATTATGTATGAATTGCGTACATACTCGACACGTTCGGTCTTATAAGGGAATTTAATTTTATTGTGGGGAAGAATACTGAATGTGGCACCAGCTCTACTTCCGGACGGCAGATTTTCAATGGCACGTGATAATCTCGCGTACAATCCTGTTGTATCAAGATCTCTGCGTTTGAATATATTGTAGTCTCCTCCTCCCGGAAAATTTTTGACAAATTCTTCGAGTTTGGCATACTGACCTGCATTCAGTCGTTTTCGAACCCAATCTGGAATCTGTGTCGGTTCCTGAGAAAATAAATTCAGGCTGAAAATGCATGCGGATGTCACGAGTATTAAAAATGCAGTTAACTTTTTCATTTTAATCCGTATATATAATCTGTTCATTAATATCGATTAATTCCAAATATGTTCTATCGTTTATTCTCAAGTCTGCGTATGACATACGAGGCATGGAGATGCTGTCCGGCGGAGTTCGGATGCAGACCGTCCAGAAGGGTCGACGAGACATTGGAAGCGTTTATCCCGCTGCCGTGATAGCAGTCGAAATATTCCACGCCGAACGCCCGGCAGATTCTTTTCATAGTCCGCATCTTCCTGAGATTGTCCCTGTTCCTGTCCTTGTATTTTTCCATGGAATCATCGGCACGGACAGGCAGCAGGACGACTATCCGGGCATCAGGAAATCTCCCGGTAAGCGTATCGAGACACCATACCATTCCTCCTACAAGGCCGTATGCTTCATCCGTGCCAGGCTTCCTTTTCGCAAGTGCCTCTTTCAGACCAGGTTCGTTCTTCTCCGAAAGCATGTCGTTCGTCCCGTATGAGAGGATGATGACATCCGGTTCGAAGTCCGGCTTTTCGGACAGGAATTTCTGTACATGGACGACTGCACAGTTGTTGTACCTGGCCTGAAGGGAAGGGTGACTGCTGTTTCCTATGCCTGCGAAAACGGGAGTACCGTAATCCTGGGTCACTCCGTCAGGCCTTTCCCTCTTGCCCCATACGGAACTTCCGACGGACCCGTTGTAGAATCCGCCGAAACCGAGAGAATCCCTGACTCTGAACGCCCAGCTGTCCTTCGCGGCAGTGATGCTGTTCCCGAAGACCGCGAGATTCCTGCCGCGGAAAGAAGACTCATTTTCCTCAGCGGATACAGCTCCGGACTCTTCTGCCGGCATTACAGCTACCGAAACCCGTGAATCGGCACATCCGTAATAGAGAAACCACTTGCCGTGATGATACACAAGTCCCTCGACGAATACTGTCCCGTCAGGATACTGCCCGCTCTTCTCGAAAGGGGCTTCCGGAACGAAGAACGGTTCGTCGAGACGTCCGAGGAGCTTTGCAGGGTCATTGCGGTCGAAAAGGAGCTGGCCGGCACAATACGAGCCAGGGGTATATCTTCTGTCACGTCCTGCCCCCCGGCTGTTCTTCCCGTTGTAGACAAGCAGGATTCCCCGGTCGGTGATGACTGCGGGAGGTCCGCATTCGGTGAATTCGCTGTCGAAAAAGCCTTTCCGCGGACGGACTATTTTCAGTATGTCACCGTTTTCATCGAGCATCGGAGTCCAGTCCACGAGATTGTCCGAAGTGGCCACGTTTATGAAGCGCTCGCCCCAGTACATCCAGTACTTTCCGTCTATCTTCGCTATCACCTGCTTTCCGTCCCTGATTTCAGTCACCACGGAAGCCGATTTGCAGAACATGTCATAGAACTTTCCTCCATATGCCTCCTCGAATGCAGGACCGTGCTTGGTCCAGTCTTTCAGGTTTCGGGATGTAGCCACGGCGAGCCGCGCCGTCTTCCTGTTCCACTGAGTATAAAACATCACGTACAAGCCATCTTCAGTGACAGCTATACGGGGATCCTCGCATCCGCCGGGCCATTCATGGATTTTCTGGGCATCATTGTCCGGGTAGAACACCGGTCGTGGAGAACGCCGGAAATGCAGACCGTCTTCGGATGAGGCATAGCCCAGACGGGAAGTCCTCCTGCCGATGCCCTCACCGAAATTGTCCTCGGCACGGTACATGACGACGATTTTCCCTTTGTGCACGGCAGCACCCGGATTGAACGTATCATTTCCTTCCCACGGCACTGATTTTTTCTGTACCGGACAGAAGAAACGGGTCACGGTATCGGGCGAAATGACGGGATTCACGCCTTCGGGACGTTCGAATCCGGTCCAGGCCCAGTCAGGAACCGTATCATGGATTCCATTGCCGTCAAGGGCGCGCAGCCATTGCCTGCGTGTACCGCCGTCGGCATATATATTCTTTCCGGAAAGACGGCTCCATAATGCTGCCGCAGCCTCGTCCAAAGGCTTGTCCAAGGAAGCGTTCCAGTCCGGGAAATAGCCCTTCAGAGCAAGCTGCTGCACCTGCACGAAGTCCGGATCCGAAGGCTTCAGGTCCTTGAAGTATATCAGGGTGGCTCCGTTTTCAAGCAGAATGCGCTGCATGTCCGTCACGGATATGCTTCTGACATCGCAGTCCGCGTCTATCGACAATGACGCAGCCACGCCGGCAGCTTCGCCGAGAGCCATCCAGCAAGGTTCCATCCTCATGGTCGAAAATCCCACATGGCTTCCGGACACGGGCACAGGGAAAAGAAGATTGTCCACTTTCTTCGGGACCATGACCCCGTAAGGAACAGTATACACTGCAGAAGGATGACTGAAGAAACCGTCCAGATGCACCCGGCCTTCTTCGCGCTTGCGCACGGCATGGGAGTCGAGGGCATAATGGCTGGCGGTCACCGATTCGGCATTGACCGGAGGTCGGGAACCTTCAGATACAGGCAGGACGTCATTTGCAGTGAAGAAGTAGGTACCTTCGAGACGGCGTCCTTCACGCACATAGACCTGGCGGGGGAAATTTCCGTTGTCGGTATACTCGTCGGCTGCCAGACCGTACCGGAGACAGGCTTCACGGAACTGAGGCGGCAGTGCCTCGTCATGCTGGGCGAACCAGAAAAGGCCCAGAGTGTAATCCCTGAGTCTCCGGGCGAATCTGTCCCTCCACTCCCAGTCTGCAGTAGGCCACGGCCAGTTCTCTTCCGGCAGATCCGTGGAAATCAGGGCAAGATGCTGGTTGTTCGCATCTGTCTTGGCATTCGGAAGCTGTACCATGTTCGTCACCTTCCACATGCCCCACGGGTCTCCAGGGATAGCTGTCCGTCCGCCGTCCAGAATCCTCTGCCTGTTGGCCTCCATCTGCTCCGGAGTGACTTTTTTGAAACGTATGTCCGCATTCCTTCCGGTATAGACATCCTCTATGAGGGAAACATACTCTTCCCTGTTGTAGTTTTCAGGCTTCGGGACAGGTACGGAATTGTCCTTGTCGGTAGTAAGACAGACCCTGTAATTGTAAGCCTGGATGGCATCGTCCCCTTCATAGGTGGAGCCTTCTTCGTCCGGGCCGTGTTTCCACCAGCGGTACACCTTTCCCGCACATGGCTCTGAGAATTCGGAAGCGGACTCCCTGCCCAGACGGAAAGGCACGCCGGCGGCTGCACCGAGATCACCTTCATAAGTGGCATCGATGAAAATGCGTCCGGTATACGTCTCCATATCCCCGTCAAGACGGTCGAGAATCCTTATGGAGACTATGCGCCCGTCCTTCATTTCCAGATTTTCAGCCGAAGAGTCGAACTGGCGCATGGTCCTGACTTCGATCCTGCCCGGCCCGGCCTCTGAAATCATTTTCCAGAAATTCTCCTCGGCCACGCCCGGCTCGAAATGATAGCCGCCGCTGCATTTCTTCACCTGCTCGGAATCCTGTCCGTACTCTGACACATAATGCTGTCTGTTCAGCTCTATGAACCGGCCGAAGAGGCCGGTAGTGGCACCGCGTGTAGCTATGTCCGTGGCTCCGAGGCCATTGGACGGAAGTCCGCCTATATGGCCGGATCTTTCCAGCAGGATGCAGTCCTTCCCTTCCCTGGCAGCGGAAACGGCTGCCATGATACCTCCTGGAGTACCGCCGACTATGACTACGTCATAATCCGGATTTCCGGCACTCTGCACCTCTGCCCCTGTGGCACTCATATGCGGAACGGCCGAAAGGACAAAGGCCGCTGTCAGAAACGTGATCTTCTTTTTCATGGTCTTGTGTTTCGTATGGTCATTCGGCCTGTGCCGAAGATTTTACTGTAATCTCGACAGGATCGGCATTGAATCCCTTGACTACCAGCCTGCACGGACCGGCAGGCATGTCTTTTTTCGCAGTTTCCACTGTGATGGTCCTGGTCTCCCCGGGGAGCATGCTGAAGAAGTTGTCCGTATAGTAGGACGGTCTTATCGGCTTGCCTTCGGAATCCAGCCACTGTATCTGGGTGAAGAAGGATATCGCCTTCCTGCTGTTCTTGAGGGTAAGGTCCAGCCAAACTGTTTTCTCATCCTCGCGCAGCGCGACACTGTCCATCACTACCCGTGTCTGTCCGAGTTCCGAAATGGTTTCAAAACCGGATGTGGCAGGACCGGTGAGTGTCTTCTGTCCTTCATATTCGTCATCGGAACGCCAGTAGAAATTGCTTCCTGCCTCCCTGCCCTTTTCATCCAGAAGCCTGAGCCTTATGAAATGTACAGGTGAGATGTCCTCCGGAAACTCCACGGTGAATAAGTCGTTTACCACCCCGTCTTCCGGTATGTCCACTACGGATGATTTGCTCCAGACTTTCTTCGAAGATATGTCCCAGACCTCCGCCACTACCTTGTAGCCCTCGAAAGCCCTGTAATAGTCATTGACCACCGATACGGTGTTTTTCAGATAGTCGAACTGCGGGTGGAGAGGCTCGCAGGCATTGGCTGCGGCATAAAGGGCCGCCGTCGGTTCGAGCGACCAGTCCCACATGCGGCCGCACACCTGACGCACGGCGGAATTGTGATACCAGTACAGGAATCCGGATGCCCAGCGGTCACCGTAGCCGAACTTGTTGTAGTTCCACACTTCCCAGATGCTCTTGTAGTTCATGGCTCCGACGAACTGTGCTTTCATGGCGAACTCGTCTATGCTGTCCGATTCCCCGTACATGTTCACCAGGTCGGCATAAAGCGTGGACATCTGGTGGAATCCGTTTCCGTCGCTGTAGTCCCAGACTTCCTTGTTTATCGGCCACAGGTCCTCTTCCGGCATCATCTCCCTGAGACATTCCACCGTAGGAAGGCACGGAGCCCCGTATTCCGGATTGAAGCCGTCCACACGGCTGCCCCTGTCGGAAGCGGTGTTCTCGTAGTGGCGCATCGGATTGACTGTCTTGTACGGGCTGCCGTCATGCACTCCGGCACATTCCGACTGCATCTGGTAGCCTCTCGTACCATCCAGTTCCATGATCAGCTCCCTGATGCCGTCCATCTCGGTGGACTCGTTGGAACATACGTAATATGCGAGGGACGGATGGTTGCGGATACGCTTCACTGTAGACTCGACATTCTGAAGATAGAGACCTCTGTCCACCGGATGCTTCGTGTCGCCGGTCATCCAGAACTCCGTCCACACCATGATGCCGAGAGAGTCGCACAGGTCGTAGAACCTGTCGGATTCGGTGATTCCGCCGCCCCACTGCCGTATGAGATTGACTCCTGACTGGGCAGTATATCTGAGTTCGGCATATGTACGGTCATCAGAGTTGCGGAGCATGTTCTCAGGTATCCAGTTCGTCCCTTTTATGAATATCGGCTTGCCGTTCACATAGAATCTGCGCGACTTGTCCGGGGTGTCGGTGTCTGACGTGATCTCCCTGATACCGAATCTTACCGTAATGGAATCCAGGACGGCACCGTTCTGCTCGGCTTTCAGGACCGCCGTGTACATCTCGGCCTTTCCCTTGTTCACGGGCCACCAGAGACGCGGGTTCTCAATGACCAGCTGCGGGAACTCCTCAGGAGAAAATTCCACGGTCTCTGTCATTCCGCGCGGTATGGAAACATCCCTGGCAAAGGTTATCCCTTCTCCCAGTATCTCGCCGGAAATCCTGACCTTCTGCGTCCCGAAACCGGGGTTGCGCACCTCGACGCTGACAGTCTGTGCAGAAGAGTCATAGTCCTCGTCGAGACGGCTTGCCACAAACGGATGGTTCAGCATCACCTTTCCGCTCCTGAAGAACCTTATGTCCCTCCAGATACCTGTGTTGCGGTCGCGGATTCCGTCGAGGAATGTGAAGTCCCAGCCCACAGTCATCAGCATCGTCACATTCTTCCCTATCTCTCCGTTACCTCCGTTGCGGAACTCGCCTGCCGCACCCCATGACTTGGACGTACCTTTCCTCGGTCCTCCAGGCTCGTCTATGGGATATACCTTCACGGCCAGGGTATTCTGTCTGTCACGGCTGACATAATCCGTCACATCGACGAACTGTCGGTTGAACATGCCGGAAACGAAGCAGACCATCTTTCCGTTCAGCCAGAATTCGGCCCTGTAATTCACTCCGTCCACCTGCATCCATATCCTTTCATCCCTGGCTACGGGCACAGGATCGAATTCGGTTCTGAACCAATATGTGTAGAAATCCCTGCCGGCCTGGCTGATATCAGGGATGATTCCGGAAGTAAGCTTGTTGTTCAGGCCGAAATACGGTTCAGGATATACTCCTTTATAAACCAGCGAATTCAGGACTGTACCAGGTACTACTGCCGGCATCCAGTCACTGGTATCGAAGCCAGTCAGCGAAAGTTTCTCCGCTCCCGCCCCGACCTCGGAAGCTTTCTTCATCACCCATTGGCTGCCGCCTCCATGTACTGCATCGGACTGCAGCGACAGAAAGTAATCCCTGCCATCCGCAGACGGCACTTTTGGCGAAGCATATGCTCCGCAGGAAAAGACGGCAGTCATGACTGCCGCCAATACCGCATTCGCGGTCTTGCGTAAAATCTTCATCTTATGTCTTGATTTTTGATGTCTCCGTTCTGTGTCTTCCCCTCATGCAGGTTTCTCACGAAATCCTTGGGCACTACTCCGAACTGCTTGTAGAAACACTTGGTAAAATATGTCGGAGAATTGAACCCTACCATGTAGCAGACTTCGCTGATCTGATATTTGTTCTCGGCCAGAATCCTGGCGGCATGCTTGAGGCGCTCCACCCTCAGATAGTCCATAGGACTTATATTGAGCACTCCGTTGATTTTCCGGTAAAGATTCGCGCGGCTCGTATGCATCTGTCTGGCGATGTCATCCAGCTTCAGCTCGGAATTGCTCAGATTTTCATGTATCACTTCCTGAAGGGCCTCTATGAATTCCGTATCCGCGGAAGACATGTTCCCCGTATCCATCGTAGCAAGAGGATTTTTCAGGAAGGTCTCCCTCAGGGTCTGGCGGCTCTTTATCTGGTTCGTGATGACTGCCTGCAGATAAGTCTTGGAATATGGCTTCTCTACATACATGTCCGCTCCGGTATTCATACCTGAGATCTTGGATTCGAGACTGGTCTTCGCTGTCAGAAGGATGAAAGGGATATGGCTGTATCTGGAATCCGTCTTGACTGTCCTGCACAGTTCCATGCCGTCCATCACAGGCATCATGATGTCACTGACTATGAGAGTCACATTGCTTCGTGCGAGCACATCGAGGGCGTCCTTTCCATCGGCAGCGGTGAGGACGGACCATTTTTCGGCGAGCTGGTCCTTTATGAATTCCCGCATCTCCGGATCATCCTCCACCACCAGTATGGTCTCGCCGGTGATATCCGGAGTGAACTCCGCGTCAGCCGCCGTATCCCGGGCATCCTGACCGTCTGCGGACTCTTCCGCAGCGGCATTGTCCTCCGAAGGAGGATCACAGGACGGGAGTTCCAGAATGAACTCGTTCAGCTCGGTGCCGGCTCCGAGGGTAAGAGTGCCGTGCTGCAGCTCCGCAAGGGACCTGGCAAGATACAAGCCTATTCCGGTGCCAGTTTTCTCGCTTGCCGTAGTCCCTCTGAAAAACGGAGCAAAGATAGCTTCCCTCTTGTCCGGTGATATCATTTCGCCGTCATTGCAGACAGACAGACGGATATTGTCACCTTCCCTGGAAAGCACTATCCTGATGACCCTGTCCGAATACTTCATGGCATTCGACAGCATGTTGCTCACTATCTTGGTGAATGCCTCGGCATCTATCTTGGCATACAGACTCCTGTCCCGGATCTCAATGGTACAGTCTTTCTGCTGCAATACGGAAGTGCCGAAACGTGAATACACATCCTCAAGGATGACCGCCACGTTCTGTATGGAAAGATCCAGAGACATATTCTGCTTTTCTATCTTCTGGAAATCCAGAAGCTGGTTCACGAGTACGAGAAGACGGTCCGTATTCCTGCTCATGATATGCAGGTCCTTCGCGATTCTCGGTTCGAGTTTGTCCTTGCCGGTCAGGATATTGTCCAGCGGACCCTTTATCAGGGTCAGAGGTGTCCTGATCTCGTGTGTTATGCTCGTGAAGAAAGATATTTTCGAATCATAGACCTCCTTTTCCTTCTGTCTGGCATAGGAGATTATGTACTTTTTCCTTTTCAGGACCGACCGCCTGTGGTAGATCCGCATGCCTGTTATTGCAGCAATGATAAAAATAAGCACATAAAAGCAATATGCTGCCCAGGACCTGTACCACGGCGGCCTCACCCTGATATCCATCATCCTTACGGAACTGTCGCCATACCCCGACCTGGCCATCAGCGTATAATGTCCGGGAGCCAGATTCGAATACGTCACCTGGCTTCCGCGATACGTTCTCCAGCGCGAATCCACACCGTCCAGCATATACAGCAGCTGGGGATTCACCTTGTAGTCGAGCACCGCCATTTCCACTGAAAAACTGTTCTGGTCATAGTCCAGTTCTATCCTGTCCGTATAGGAGATATCCTTCTCCAGCGGAGAACCGGCGCCGCCTACAGCCACCTTTCCGTCCGGAAACGAGAAATCGGTGAAATACACGGGAGGATCTTCCATCCCCGTTTCGCCGGCCAGCTTCCCGGGATTGAAAGAGACGAGTCCTTCCACACTCCCGAAAAAGATGTTCCCTTCACTGTCCTTGAAGCCGGAGCCGTAGTTGAACTGGTCGCACAGAAGGCCGTCTCCCGAAGTGTAGACGCGCAGCACCTTGCCCTTGTGGGGATTGAAGCTTACCAGCCCCTTGCTGGTCGATATCCAGAACACGCCGGCCGCATCGTCCTCTATGATCCGGTAAACGATATCTCCAGGGAGCCCGTCAGCTGTCGTATACGTATGGAAAACGCGTTTCTCCTGATCGAACCTGCAGAACCCGCCGCCTTCCGTAGTAAGCCATATCTGTCCGGAACTGTCTTCGGAAATGCTCAGGACATTGTTTACGGGGATGGAAGTGCTGTCAGACCGGACATGAAGGAACTGGGTCCATTTCCCGTCATCCGGATTCCGCTGGAACAGCCCGTTCGACAGGGTACCCACCCACAGATTCCCTTTTGAATCGGACAGGATGTCGTTCACCATCATCCCGCCGTTTATCTGCGGTACAAAACCGAAATCATCCGTATCCCTGTTATAGAACTGCAGACCGTGCATCGTACCTATGTATATGATGCCGTCATGGGTCATTTCCAGAGAGAAGACATTGTTGCTGAACAGTCTCTGGCCCGGCTCCTGCACGACCTCGTACTTTCTCATCCGCCATGTCCGTGTATCTATGACCCTGATGCCGTTCGAGAACGTACTCACCCACAGGTCATCCCCGTCAAGCAGAAGAGACTGGATATTGCTGAAATCCCTGCTCGGACCGAAAAGTGTGAACCGTTCGCTTTCAGGATCGAAATGATACAGCCCCGCATCTTCGGTTCCTACCCACAAGCCTCCCCTGCCGTCAGAGCAGATCTTGCCCACTCTCAGACCGCCGAGAGCCCCGGCAGTCCCTGTCGGATAATACTTTCTGAAATCCGGGACTCTCTCCGGCAGATAATTGATGCCGCCGAAGAATGTTCCCAGCCATATTCCGCCGTCCCTGTCCCTGCATATTGAATGGATGGAATTGTCAGAGAGGGAATACTGGTCCGACGATGAATGGACCAGATGCTGGCATTTCCCGGTCCTGGTATTGTAAATATAAAGTCCGTTCTCGGCACCTATCCACAGTTCCTCCTGCGCATATCTCAGGATATGTCTCACGAATACCGGCCCGTCATCAAGCCTGATCCGCCTTATCCTTCCTTCCAGGCTGTTCAGCGCCATGACTCCGTTCTTCTCGAAGCCGAGCCATATCCTGCCGAAATCATTCACGTCGATAAACGTTATCACATCCTCCGGCACCACCTTGCTTCCGTCAGCCAGAAGATAAGGCCTGACATTCACGAAACCGTCATCGGTATAGAACAGCCCCTCCGCCGCCCACGCAAACCATATGGTCCCGGTCCTGTCGTCTACCGCCAAAGTACTTATCGGGTTCTTCGAACAATACCGGCATGAAGTCTCCCCCGTGGCGGGATCATGACAATAAATGCCGTAAGCCTCCACCGAAATCCATATCCTTCCGGCCCTGTCCCGGGCCAATGCCAGTATGGGGCTGGAAACCTTACCCCCCCCCGCATCGGAAATAGCGATTTCCGTGAAATGGTCATGCTCCGTATCGTACATGTAAAGTCCGGCGTTTGTGCCTGCCCAGATGTTGCAGTCCGAATCCTCGACCAGGCATCTGACATGATTGTTCCCCAGACCGCTGTCATCATACATGGAATGCTTGAATACCTTGAAATGAGTCCCGTCGTATCTGTTCAGGCCGTCTTTCGTCCCGAACCACATGAAACCACGGCTGTCCTGAATGATCGCGTTCACGGTATTCTGCGACAAGCCGTCCTTGATGTCAAGCCTGTCGAAATACAATGTCTGGGAACTTAGCTGCAGCGATGTAAGGAAAACCGCAAGGATCAGCAATAGGTATCTGTTCATGTCCATATCATGTGGTTGCGACGGCAAAGATATACATATTTTAATGCAATACGCAGCCCTGGAGCGTCTCCAGAGCATTTTGAGAAGATTTTACCATTATTTGGAAAAATCGTTCGAGCCGCATTGTCATCCATTGTGTTCCTTTGCATCCGTAATACCACAAAAATGGCACTATGAAAATATCAGCAGTCATCATTTCCCTGAGTTGCATCGCCTATGCAGCCGCAGCACAGGAAAATATCAGCGGAAGCATTTCATTGAAGTCACCCGGAAACCCGGCCGTGACACTTGGCCTTTCCGAAGGCCGGGACGGTATCCTGACCGCAGAAGAACCTCTTCCTCTTTCGATAAAAAGGGAACTGACAGTGACCGGCAATACGACCCTGGTCGAACTGTCCGTGACTGCGGATGAACTTTCATATTTCAATGCAGGCCAGAGTCTGCATACAGGCTTCGACCACGAAGACTGCCTATTCTACATGCCCGGATTCTGGTACAGGAAAAACCTGCGCTCTCCGGAATCAGCCCCGTCATTCCAGACGTCAGACAGCTGGACTGTACGCGAAGACAGGCTGAGCACCCCTCTGACCGGCATATACAACACCCGTACGGGCGAATACTGCACCGTCCTCCGTCTGGAGGACTCCCGCTGCGACGCCCAGCCATGCCATAGCGCAGGTGAGGTCATATTGTCCGGAAGGACAAGCATAGGCTATACCGGGTTCAATGACTCGGAAGGTAAAGCGGAGATCGTTTTCGGCTATCCTTACAGGGAAGAGCCCTTATCATATATAAGGAAACTCACTTTGGCTCCGGCCGTTGAGACATTCATGAAAATAGAGGCCGGCGAGACCTGCAGGCTTTCATGGGAAATAAGGCGCGGGAAAGCCGAATCATGGTCGGATTTCGTAGAGGAAGTCTGGAAATATTCATTCGACAGGCTTTCCCCTGCCCCTGTAGAACCGAAACACAGCCAGGAAGAGGCCAAGGCACTGCTTGCTGAATATTTCGGACAGAGCTATGTGGACAGATACCCTCTCAAATACTACTCCGGGGTCGGTCTCCGCACGGCAGACTGCCTGCCGAACGGGAAGGCGGAAGTCGGGTTTATAGGCAGGGTGCTCATGAATGCCTTCAACGCTCTGGAATACGGTCAGACGCACTCCACATACAGACTGGCGGAGCAGGCCGGGGCTGTTTTCGACAGCTATCTTGAAAGCGGTTTCACCCCCGGCGGACTATTCCGCGAGAATGTGGATTTCGATGCCGACCCCTCAGGATATGAAGACGGGATATACAGCATCAGACGGCAGTCGGAAGGCGTGTGCGCTGTTCTGGCGTACCTCGACTACGAGAAAATGAACGGCAGGGAGCATCCTGAATGGGAAAAGAGGATAAGGACGGTCCTGGACCGTTTCCTCGGTCTCCAGAATGCTGACGGCAGCTTCCCGCGCAAATTCGATGACGCGTTGAATGTCAAGGATCCATCAGGCGGCAGCACTTCTTCAGCCGTACTGCCTCTGGCCATGGGGTACAGATTCTTCAAGGACAGAGACTACCTCCTGTCGGCAGAAGCCGCCTCCGAATATCTCGAAAAGGAACTCATCGACAAAGCGGACTACTTCTCTTCGACCCTCGATGCGAACTGCGAGGACAAGGAAGCCTCCCTGTACACATCCACGGCCATGTACTACATGTATCTGGTCGAGAAAAACCGTGAAAAGAAAGAACACTATGCAGGGCTGTGTCTCGAATCCGCATATTTCGCCCTTTCATGGTACTACCTGTGGGATGTGCCGTTCGCCCAGGGTCAGATGCTCGGAGATGTGGGATTCCGGTCCAGAGGCTGGGGAAACGTGTCTGTGGAAAACAACCACATAGACGTGTTCGTCTTCGAGTTCGCCGATGTACTCGATTTTCTGGCAGGACACTTCGGTGAAACCCGTTTTTCGGACTTTACGGATATCATACGCACGTCCATGCTCCAGCTGCTGCCTGAAAAAGGGGCGATGTACGACATAAGCCGCGAAGGGTATTGTCCTGAAGTGGTACAGCACACGGCATGGGACTACGGCAAAAACGGGAAAGGCTTCTACAACGACATATTCGCTCCGGGATGGACCGTCGCCTCCCTCTGGCAGATGCTTTCACCCGGACGGGCGGAAAAATTTTTCAATGGAAACGGAACAATTCGTCAAACTGACATCAAATAACAGACAATCAGCATGAAAAGGGCTTACAACATTCTCATCGGGCTGGCGCTCGTCGCCATGGCCGGCAGCAGCTGCAGCTGCAGCAAGAACAATGCAGAAGAAAAGGATGACCGGCCTTCCGTAAAGGCCAGCATAAGCGAGCGGACCGTATCGGGAAGAGCGGGATCCTTCGAAATCTACATCACCTCGAATACCTCCTGGACCGTAACTTCCCAGGTGGACTGGATGTCGGCCACACCGGAATCCGGAAACGGAAACAGGGCGGTCACCATAGAATATGAAGGCGCAGATGAGGAGCGCAGAGGGAACATCCGCATCACTGCGGAAGGGGTTCCGCCTGTAAGCATCTCCGTGGTGCAGACAAACCAGGCTTTCAAGAATCCGATATCCCCGTGGACGATGCCTGACCCGTACATAGTCAAGGACGGAAGCTACTACTATACATGCAAGGCCATGGGAAACGCTGTAGGAGTGTCCAGATCGAACAAACTCACGGAAATCCAGTCTACCACCACCAAGGTGTTCACCATGCCAGGAAACACTTCCACATCAGTGTGGAACATAAAGGATGTCTGGGCTCCCGAACTCTTCCACATCGATGGCAAATGGTATATCTACTATGCTGCCGGACGCGGTGAAGACGGCTACGGGACACAGAGGACAGGAGTCCTCAGGTCCAGGACAGACGATCCGATAAACGGCGGATGGGAAGACATGGGCATGATCTTCACCGGTGACGAGGAAGACTTCAAGAAAGTCACGGTAGGAGACAACAGCACGAACAACGTAGACAACACCATCTACGCCATAGACATGACCACATTCGAGCTGAAAGGCAAACGCTACGCCGTATGGTCAGGCAACAGATCCCGCGAAGACGGGTCGAAACAGGATATCTACATAGCTACCATGAGCAATCCTTACACCATCGACTGCCCTCGCGTGGAAATCTCCCGTGCCGACCAGCCGTGGGAAAACATCACCACTTCGAATGCGATAAACGAAGGTCCGGCCATTCTGGTAAACGAAGAAGCAGGCAAGCTGTTCTGCGTATACTCATGCAACGGCTCCTGGACTACCAACTACCGTCTCGGCTATCTGATGCTGGACATGGAAACCGGTGATCCCATGAATCCGGATGACTGGACCAAATCCACGACCGACGTATTCTACAGATACGACGGAAACGAATCCGGAGACGGAGTGAACGGAGTGGGACACTGCTCGTTCACCAAGTCGCCGGACGGGACTGAAGACTGGATAATATACCATACCATCAGGTCCACAGGCGGAGGATGGAGCGACAGATGGGCTTTCGCCCAGAAAGTGGACTGGAACGAGGACGGCACCCCTGACTTCGGAGAACCTGTCGGCTGGGGAGAACCGGTAATCATGCCGTCCGGTGAGACACTGTAAGACTGAACAACAGAAACAATACCAAGAAACATGAAAAGAACAGCACTGATTTTTGCAGCACTCGCAGTCTCGACTGCAGTGTCCGCCCAGAAAAGCTGGGACCTGAAAAACTTTCCTGAAGGAAGTACTCCCGAGGAAATAGGGACCAGACTTGTCGAGCACTACCTCGACACCCCTCATTCCCACTGGGGAGACATCAACTCCAAGTATAAGGTAACACTCATCACCTATCCTGATGTCTGCGCATGGCTCGGCTCTCTGTGGTTCGCCCAGACGACCGGAAACGACGGACTCTACGATGCACTCGTGGAAAGATTCGAACCGCTCTTCGACGAGCAGAAACATCTCCAGCCGGAAATGTTCCCGACCGCCCACAATGTAGTGGACTTCTACGTGTTCGGCGCCGTTCCGCTCGAAATCTACAAGAGAGTACAGGAACAGAAATACTTCGACCTCGGCATGAAATACGCCGACGGCCAGTGGGTGATGCCTCCCAAGCCTACCGAAGAACAGCGCGGATGGCAGGAAAAAGGCTACTCATGGCAGACCAGACTCTGGGTCGATGACATGTTCATGATCACCGAACTCCAGGCCCAGGCATACGAAGTGACCGGCGACAGGAAATACATCGACCGTGCAGCAGAAGAAATGTGTCTGTATCTGGACAAGATCCAGAGGCCGAACGGACTGTTCTACCACCACACCGGCACACCTTATTTCTGGGGCCGCGGTGACGGCTGGATGGCTGTAGGAATGGCCGAAATGCTCAGGCTCATGCCGAAGGACAGCGAGTACCGTCCGCGTATAGAACAGGCATACAAGCTCATGATGTCCACCCTGCTCCGCTATCAGGATGCTGACGGAATGTGGCATCAGATCATCGACAATCCCGACACCTGGAAAGAAACCTCGTCCACAGCCATGTTCACCTATGCCTTCATAGTAGGAGTGAAAAACGGATGGCTGGACAAGAAAGTCTACGGAGAAGCGGCACGCAAGGGCTACCTCCGCCTCCTCTCCTACCTGGATGAAAACTACGACCTGCGCAATGTATGCGAAGGGACTGGAGCGAAAAACAGCATGTCATGGTACCAGAACCGCCGCCGTCTGACAGGCGACCTTCACGGACAGGCTGCCCTGATATGGTGCTGCCAGGCTCTCACAGGTGATGTAAAACCGTATAAGATCGACAAGTCGAAATGATGAAATCCATGACCATACTGTCATCTCTGCTGACGGCGTTTCTCCTTCTCTCCTCATGCGAAGAGAAGGAGAATACTACACCGGAGACCCCTGCAGAAACCAACTATGACCTGCTGGAGTTCGAAGGAAAGGCGGAACCGCTCGAATGCGGAAGGAATCTCGTGAAAAGGTTCATAGAGATTCCACAGTCGAACTGGGGCAGGATCGATGCCGGGAAGCAGCCGAGTTCCTTCGTCACTTACCCTGACGTATGTACCTACCTCGGGGCTTTCTGGTTCCTGGAGGCTGCCATAGAGAACGCGGACCTGACCGGCGATGAGGAAGCCAGGCAGAAAGCCATGGACCTCATGCAGGGCATGGTGGACAAATACGATGACGTCATCGACGGCCGCACGACCTACACTACCTCGTCTGGAGAAGTCCTGCCTGTCATCACAGACCTGCTGTGGAGGCATGAAAGCAACCGCGTGGACTACTACATTTTCGGAGCCATCTCCCTTCACATCGCTTCCATCATGGAGAATCCCGCCTACAGCGGAATCGACTGGAAACAGACCAGGGAGGAATATCTGGAATTCGGTCTCGAATACGCCGACAACCAGTTCCATCCGTACACCCGGGATGAATTCGATGCCAGATTCAACAGTCCGGAGTACAACAAGACGAACACCCTTTTCAAGATGAGTACAGATGACTACAACAGATGGAAAGGCTACATGGACCAAGGCTATTCATGGCAGACCAGGCTCTGGATAGATGACATGTTCATGATCACCGCACTCCAGATGCAGGCATACGAGGCCACAAAGGATGATCCGTCATACATCGGTGACAATTTCAGCTATGCAGACGCATCGTCGAACATAAACAACAGCCAGAACCGCTACCTCGACCGTGCGGTCAGGGAAATGAAGCTCTACATAGAAGAACTCCAGGGCGAAGACGGACTGTACTGGCACTCCCCTGAAGCCCCTTTCTTCTGGGCTCGCGGAAACGGCTGGATGGCTGTAGGAATGCCGCTTATGCTCAGGCTCATCGAGGATATACCGGAATACGCTGCCGAAGCCGGACTGCTCAGAAAGGAATATGAAACCATGATGGCTTCGCTTCTGAAATACCAGCTTCCTACCGGCATGTGGGCACAGCTTGTAGACAAGTCGAACTACTGGCCCGAAACGTCAGGCAGCGCCATGTTCGCCTACGCCTTCATCACGGGGGTGAGAAACGGATGGCTGGATGAAAAGACCTACGGAGCGGCAGCCAGGAAGGCCTGGACATCCCTCATGGAATACCTGAACCCGAACTATGACATCAGGGAAGTCTGCGAAGGTACAGGGACCGGAAGCACTGCCGACCATTACTACAAAAGGAAATGCTACACTGGAGACACCCATGGACAGGCAGCCATGATGTGGTGCGCATGGGGTCTGACAGAAATCGCGAACGATGCCGCAGCCGGAGAAAAAGGCGCGGCAGTTACTGATTAATAACTCAAAATAACCTTCTAATGAAAGATTTGTACAAATTCTTCCTGGCTGTCGCACTGTTCATATCGGCAGGTATCGGCAGTGCATATGCCCAGGATGACGGGAAAAGGAGAATCTCCGGAACCGTCACGGACGAAAATGGCGAACCTTTGACGGGTGCCTATGTCTACATCAAGGACACGCAGGTAGGAACTACCACGAACCTTGACGGTATCTACGTGATCGATATCGATCCGAATGACGAACTGACATTCAGTTTCGTCGGTTTCCTCGAGAAGACAGTGAAGCCGAGACCGTCCAGCAACACACTGAACGTCAAGCTTGAGGCTGATGCACTGATGGCGGAAGAAGCCGTGGTCATCG
This sequence comes from uncultured Bacteroidales bacterium, assembly GCA_944326365.1. Classification (GTDB taxonomy): domain Bacteria; phylum Bacteroidota; class Bacteroidia; order Bacteroidales; family UBA932; genus Cryptobacteroides. The sequence continues at coordinate 40,178 of CALVDR010000012.1, forward strand.
CCTACGGAGCCCAGAAAAGGGAAGCTCTCGTCAGCTCCGTGTCCACCATCACCACGGATGACATCAGGGTTTCCAGCAGCAACGTCACCTCCGGACTTCAGGGAAAACTGCCCGGACTGATTTCGGTACAGCGTTCCGCAGAGCCTGGCAGGGATGATGCCGAGTTCTGGATCCGCGGTGTCTCCACCTTCAAGGGAGGAAGCACGCCTCTGGTCCTCGTGGACGGAATTCCGCGTGACCTCGGAGACATAGAACCGGATGAAATCGATTCATACAGCCTTCTCAAGGATGCGGCAGCGACTGCCGTCTACGGTGCGGAAGGTGCGAACGGTGTGATACTCATCACCACCAAACGAGGACTCATCTCCAAGCCGCAGATCACCCTGAGAGTCGAAGAATCCGTATCATCGCCATACAGGCTTCCCGAATTCGTGGATTCATGGACCTACATGGAGCTTGCGAACGAAGCCCTCACGAACGACGGCTTCGATCCTCAGTGGACACCGCAGGAAATCGACCTGTACCGTCAGGGAGTCGACCCTGACCTCTATCCGAACGTGGACTGGATGGACGAACTCGTAAACAAGGCTGTCCACAGCCAGAGATACACCATAAACTTCAGGGGCGGTGCCGAAAATGCCAAATACTTCGTATCCGGAGGATATTACCAGACAGACGGTATCTGGAAGAAAAACCCGGACACAAGATACAACAGCAACTTCAGCTACGAGCGTTACAGCCTCCGCAGCAACATCGACCTGAAAGTAAGCAAGACCACGAACATCTCCATCGACCTCGCAGGCCAGTACGTGAACAAGCGCAGATCGAACAGGACTTCGGACGAGATTTTCGGCTACATGCTGCATACGCCGCCTTACCTCTTCCCGCCTGTGTACAGCGACGGTACGCTTGCCACCTACCCTACCGAAGGTGACGCCAACAACAGGAACCCTTACAACATGCTCTACAACCAGGGCTACCGTAAGTTCTACACCACCCAGATACAGTCGAAGGTCACGATAAACCAGGATCTGAACTTCATCACCGACGGACTGAGCGCCAAAGGTATAGTCAGCTTCGACTACGATGCCGAAGCACAGACCCTCAGGGACTACTGGCCGTCACTCTATCACGCTACCGGCAGGGACGAGAACGGGAACCTCGAATTCTCGACCGTTTCTTCCGGTTCTCCGAACCTCGAAGACCCTGTATTCGCATCGAACACATATACCAGGAAAATCTACATCGAAGGCTCCCTGAACTATTCGAGAGTGTTCGCGAACAAACATGCCGTAGGAGCAATGCTCCTCTACAACATGAAGGAAAGACAGCTCAACAAGCCTGTCCTCCCATACAGGAAGCAGGGCCTGGTCGGCCGTGTCACCTACGGGTATGACAACCGCTACTTCATCGAGGCCAACTTCGGTTATACCGGGTCCGAAACATTCGCAAAGGGACGCCGTTTCGGTTTCTTCCCTGCTGTCGGAGTCAGCTACCTGATTTCAAACGAAAGCTTCTATCCCGAAGATCTGAAAAGGGTCCTCAGCAATGCCAAGATCAGGCTTTCATACGGACGTACGGGTAACGACGACACCGGCGGAGACCGTTTCCTGTACAGGGCCCAGTTCTTCAGCGGAGAAGGATTCGAATTCTACCAGGGCTACGGCTCTAACGGAGGCACAAGCTCCAGCAAGCTCGGAGACGGCATATACGACGAACTCTTCGAAAACCTCACCCTCGGCTGGGAAATCGAGACCAAGAGGAACGTCGGTATCGACCTCGGCTTCTTCACCAGGAACATACAGCTGTCCCTCGACTACTTCAACAATACACGTAGCGGAATCCTCCTCCAGAGGAACACCATCCCGGGAGTAGCCGGCTTCCACGAGAAACCATGGCAGAACTACGGTATAGTGAACAACTGGGGTGTGGATGCCAGCCTCGAACTTTACAAGAAGTTCGGCGACTGGACGGTAAGCGCCCGCGGAACATTCACGTTCGCAAGGAACAAGATTCTCGAATACGACGAACTCACCCCTCTGTACGACTACCAGAGAATCACCGGAACGAGGGTGAACGAACAGGAAGTCTACATAGCGGAAAGGCTCTATACCCAGGATGACTTCATCGTGACCGAGAACTCGAACGGCACATTCTCCTACGAACTCAAGCCGGGACTCCCTGACGTCGCCCTCAACGGAAGCCTCGGCCCGGGCGATATCAAGTACAAGGACATGAACAACGACGGAATCATCGACTCGAACGACAAGGTCCGCGGCGTAGGCCATCCGTACACTCCTGAAATCAACTACGGTTTCGGATTCAACGTGGAATGGAAAGGCATTTATGCCAGCGTGTTCTTCACCGGAGTAGCGAACTCCTCCGTCCTTCTCGCCAGCGGGAACAACCACTTCTGGCCGTTCAACTGGGGTGTGGACAAAGGAAACTACCGCACACAGTTCCTCGACAGATGGACAGCCGACAATCCGAGCCAGGATGTCACCATGCCGAGAATCCACTCGCACTACAACTACAACGTGAACAAGGAGCCGAATACATGGTGGCTCCGCGACGGCAGCTTCCTCAGGCTGAAAAACGTGGAAATAGGCTACGAACTGCCTAAGAAAGCGCTGGACGCCATCCGTCTGGACGGGGTACGTTTCTACATTCTCGGAGAAAACCTCTGCGTCTGGGACCACATCAAATACTGGGATCCTGAAATGGGCAACGAGAACGGAGGCATGTCATATCCGCGTTCACGCACATTCACATTCGGAGTTCAAATCGACTTCTAAACCATGAACGATATGAAAAATAATATAATCAAGACAATAATCGCCGCGGCAATGGCAGCAGGAACCATAGTCTCATGCGACTATCTCGACGTTTCCGATGAACTTGCCGGAGGTATCACAAGTTTCGAAGATGTCTTCAACAATGTCGACCGGACCAAAAGGTGGTACGGACAGATATATGACAATCTGCCACAGTCTTCCCGCATGTGGAGCACAGCTTCGATGGGTAACTGCTGGTCATTCTACACGGATGAAGTCTGGTGCCGCGTCGGTACCACATCCGGGAAATACAACGAATGGAACTCGGCCAGCACCACTTCGCACCGCTGGTATGAACTCTATGAATCCATCCGTCAGTGCAATATCTTCCTCGAACAGGCCCACGCCATCACGAACGATACCGGTTCCGGAGCAGACAGGCTCACCGAGGCAGAAATAAACACATACAAGGCCAATGCCCGTTTCATGCGTGCCGCCTACCACTACTGGCTCTTCGAGCAATACGGACCTATCCCTATCATCAAGCAATCCTTCACTCTCGAAGACGATCTGGACATTCCGCGCAGTTCCGTGGACGAGGTGGTGAACTGGATCGACCAGGAACTGACCGAATGCATGGAAGGCATGGCACAGGAGCCGTACACCGGGAACGAGAACTACAATGCAGTACCTACAAAAGGTGCGGCTCTCGCGCTCAGGGCAAAACTCTGGGTATATGCTGCAAGTCCGCTCTTCAACGGCAGCTGGACTCCGGGGGCCGGCCTGGTGAACAAGGACGGAAAAGCCCTCTTCCCGGCCAATGACCCTGCAGAACAGAAAAGGAAAATCAATACGGCAGTCACGAAACTCAAGGAATTCATCGACTACGCCGATGCAGGACGCTACGAACTTGTAAATAACGGCACCCCGGATGCAGACCTTTACAATGTCTTCATGGGTGACAACAAGGAAATAATCTGGGCAAATTCCGCACAGATGTGGGGCGGAGTAGGCTCGTCGGAAAACTTCGACCTCCACTGCACCCCTCGCCAGGTGAACGGTCTCGGAGGAATGGAACTTCTCCAGGAATTCATAGATGACTTCTACTGTGCCGACGGACTCCCTATCGAGGACGAACCGGAACTCGGTCTGACCAAGTCTCCTGGCTACAACGAAACGGGATTCACCAGGATGTACGCCGAGGATGCTGCCAGATGGGGCGCATTCCCGGGCATGGAGGATATAGACGGCTCAAGCGATGAAACAGGTCCGGTAAAGGACATCGAAGTCTTCAACATGTACGTGAACCGCGAACCGCGTTTCTACAACACTGTGACATTCTCGGGAAAAGTATGGCAGGTAAACAACGACGAGATACAGTTCTACTATGGAGGAAAATCCGACATGACCATAGTGGACGGACGTCCGTACACCGGATATCTGCTTTTCAAGCGCTATTCCAGAGAACTTTTCGCAGAGGGCGGATCGAACCAGGTACTTACCGACTACAGGCCGTCCATCATCTTCCGCCTGGCCGAATTCTACCTTCTCTATGCGGAAATGCTGAACGAGCAGGATCCGAGCAATCCTGAAATCCTCACATACCTGAACAAGGTACGCGAACGTGCCGGCATTCCAGATATAGAAGAACTGAATACTGATATCCTCGGAAACCAGGATGAACTGCGCGCAGTAATCCAGAGGGAAAGCCGTATCGAACTCGCCACTGAAGGACAGCGCTACTTCGACGTGCGCCGCTGGCTGATAGCAGAAAAGGAATCCGGCCGCCAGGGAGGCGTATTCCACGGAATGAACCCTTCCGGAACTGAAAGCATCGGCGACGGAGGATTCTTCAACCGCGTGACTTTCACTACCAGATGGTTCGGGGAAAAATACTATCTCTACCCTCTCCCTCTCGATGAAATAAAACGCAGCGAAGTCCTCGTACAGAATCCGGGGTGGTAACGGACAGAAATGTCGAATCTGATTATTATGAAAAAAATGAAAATCAAATACCTTATAGCAGGCATAGCCGCCATCATGGCGGCTGCCGCCTGCGAATCCAATATCCCGGAAGCCGGGACCATGGATATAGATGTGGAGCAGATCATCCTTTCAGACGTCCTGCGCTCCGGACTCAAAATATATGTCGGCCAGACAGTAGAACTTGAAGACAGCATCTCGGTACTGCCGGAGAATGCTACGGACAGGATGCAGACATATCTCTCTTCCGATGAAGACATAGCATCGGTATCGCCGCAGGGCGTGCTTTCCGCTCTGGCCAAAGGAAATTGTACGATAGACGTGTACGTCGGCTCGAAAGGACTCTATGAAAGTTTCGATGTCACTGTCGATGATGTACCTCCTGTAAGCATGACTTCCCTATCATTCAGGAACGATGAGGCTGATTTCGAATTCGAGAAAGACGGACAGACAGTGGATCTCTCGGCAGGTGAATATCTCATCGCGCTTCCGACAGACCATACGGAGAAGATCAAGTTCACGTCATCAGCCCCTGATGTCGCATCCATCTCCGAAAACGGTATGCTGACCATCCACAAGCTGGGTACGACTACAGTCACAGCCACCGCTGCGGAAAACAGCGCCCTGACTGACGAGATCCTGATAACGGTCTACCGTATCGAGAACACCGAATATGACAGGACAGGCTGGAGTATGACATGCTCCCAGGATCCGCTTCCTAATGTCTCGGGAAGGAACAACAGCCTGACAGCCATGCTCGACGGCACGGACAATACAGTATTCTGCATCACGCGTCCGGGCAAGAATTCAGGCGGGATAGACCTCAGGAATGTGGATGCCGCATCTTACGAGATCAGCTATACCATAGATATGGGAGTATCGCAGACCGTGAACTACTTCAAACTCGTCCATCTGAGCAACAAGTCATCCGATCTCGGCACACGTATGGCCGGCTATACCGAAATTCTCGGAAGCGAGGACGGGACAGAGTTCACCACGATAGTGAAGAACGTGAAGTTCGCCGAGCATGCGAATGTCCTGGAAAATACCGAGACCGAGCATATCGGAATACCGGAAACGACCTGCCGCTATATCAAGTTCGTGATGGTAGGTACGGACTGTTACGACCCGAGCGGCGGAGACAAAGGTAACACCGCCCAGATCAAGGAAATGTACATAGGATATGACAAACATGTCACGGAATAACACAAAACCTTAACAATCAATACAATGAAAACAACAAAATTATTCATTCTCCTCGCAGCTGCAGGCCTGGCGGCCGCAGCCTGCGAAAAACCTGAGACAGAGATCCAGCCTGTCGCTGTGGAATCCGTCACTCTGGATGAAAGCATCGCAAAAGGTATCACCCTGACTGAAGGCGAGACCAAGGATATCTCCGGTCTGGTGACCGTCCTCCCTGAAAACGCCGATGACAAGACCGTCACCTACTCGTCAGACAAGGCTTCAGTGGCTGAAGTCTCTGAAAAAGGTATCATCACGGCCGTGGCTGAAGGTGACGCCGTCATCACCGTGACTGCCGGAGAAAAGACGGCAGAACTCCCGGTCAAGGTAAATGCGAAACCGGCAGGCACTGTCGCCGTGGAATCCGTCACTCTGGATGAAAGCATTGCAGAGGGTTATGCCATGAAGACCGGCGAGACATTCAGCATCGCGGAACTCGTCACAGTCCTTCCTGAAAACGCTACCGACAAGAGCGTGAAATATTCTTCTTCAAATGAAGAATGTGCCATGGTATCAGAGACAGGGCTCATCACTGCCGTAGCTGAAGGTACTGCAGAGATCACTGTCACTTCCGCCAGCGATGCAGAAGCATCGGCAAGCTTCACCATCACTGTAAATGCCGGAGCTGCCGCAGGTACCATCACATCCATAACGGCCGCCGAGGCATCTCTGACCTACACGTCAGAAATCCGCGCAGCCATCGACCTGAATGAGAAGATCACTGTCGAGCCGGCAGAATATGAGGACGAACTCGTATTCTCTTCATCTGACGTGGAAGTAGTCACTGTAGCTGCCGACGGCAAACTCACGGTAGTGGCTCCAGGCAAAGCCACTGTCACAGTTTCAGCCAAGAGCAACCCTGAAACAAAAGCTGAAATCACCGTCACTGTAAATCAGTACACAGGTGACTATCCTCGTTTCGAAGGTGATGCAGATGAAGAACAGGCTGCCCTCGAAGGTGAAAACTGGTACTGGACGATGACGGCTTCACAGGATCCGCTGCCAAACGTAGGCGGACGCAACAACAGTCTGACAGGAATGATCGACGGCAGGGCCATCGAAAACAGAAGCGGGAAAAATGATGCCGATCTTTCCAACGGTACCGCATTCTGTCTCTGCTGTCCTGGAAGAGAAACGGGAGGAGTCAATCTCGAGGACGAAAGTACGACCGACTATGAAAGCTGGTTCATGATAGACATGGGGAAAGCCCAGAAAGTGAACTATTTCCGTATCAGCAACATCAGCACCCACAAAGATGATGTACTCGTAAGGTATAAGGGATTCGCCAAAATCCTCGGAAGCAATGACGGAGAGACTTTCACTGTCATAGCTGAAAATGTCACATTCGAGAATGCCATCACGGAAGACAATGGAACTACTTATAACAGGGAAACGGCAAATATCAGCATAAAGGAGTCAAATTACCGTTATCTCAAGTTCTGCATGCTCGGAACGACCTGCTATGGTCCGCTCGGCAAGACAGGCGGCTCTGCCCAGATCGAAGAATTCTATCTCGGCTACCAGGCTGAATAATTGAACCATAAGAATATTCACATTGGAGGGTGTGACCGGAATTCAGCATTTCGACACACCCTCTTTTAAAATCCGATTATTCGATTCATATGAAAATATACAAGTCAGCAACAGTTCTGGCAGCATTGTTTTTCCTTGCCTGCGGAGCCTATGCACAGGTCACACTGAGCGAAGGAAAGGGAGGGAAAAACGGATTTGCCATCATTGACGGGAAGTCATCCGCCGTGTTGTGCTATGACAGGGAGGATGCAGCTGTCGTGGAAACGGCAATCGGCCTTCTGGCCTCGGACGTGCAGAAGGTTACCGGTCGGGAATTGACGGTGATTGACTCGTCAGTGTCTCCCGTCAAGGCGGAATTCGCCATCATTGCAGGTACTGCAGGACAATCATCGTGGATAGACGCATTGGCCGGAAACGGCCGGATAGACATTTCCGGAATCGAAGGGGGATGGGAGCGCTATGCCGTCCGTCTCGTGGAGAATCCGGTGAAGGGTATCCGAAAAGCCATCGTAATAGCGGGAAGCGACCGCAGGGGGACAGCCTACGGGCTCATGAGCATATGCCGGGAGATCGGAGTCAATCCGTGGTACTGGTGGCTGGATGCCCCTGTAAGCCATCGCGACCGGATTTACGTGAACGTGCATGATTTCGATTCGAAGACTCCGTCCGTGAAGTACCGCGGAATCTTCATAAATGATGAGGACTGGGGCATACTGCGCTGGGCCAAAAACAACTTTGAGAAGGAGCGCGGGAACATCGGTCCCAAGACTTATGACAAGGTCTGCGAACTGATCCTGCGTCTGAAAGGGAACATGCTCGCACCTGCAATGCATGAAGCGTCCACCGCGTTCTACCGTATTCCGGAGAACAAGGAGATCGCCGACCGTTATGCCGTGATCATCACGACTTCGCACTGCGAGCCTCTCCTGCTGAACACTGCCAGCGAATGGTTTTCGGACAGATACGGGGAGTGGAACTACAACACGAATTCCGAAAGGGTGGACAGTGTCCTGAAGGCTCGCGTCATGGAAGCGGCACCTTATGAGAATGTATATACACTGGCTCTGAGGGGTCTGCATGACAAGGCCATGAGCGGAAACGAGGATATGGATGCCAGAAAGGAGACCATGCAGAGGGCGCTCGAATCGCAGAGAAAGATTCTGGAGGAGGTGACAGGACTGCCTGCAGAGGATATTCCACAGGCTTTCACGCCTTACAAGGAGGTTCTGGATGTGTTCAACCGCGGTCTGGAACTGCCGGACGATGTGACGATAATATGGCCGGATGACAACTACGGCTACATGAAACGTCTGAGCAGTCCTAAGGAACAGCTGCGTTCAGGCCGTTCCGGAGTGTACTACCATTCTTCATATCTCGGCCGTCCACATGACTATCTGTGGATGAACACCACTTCCCCGGCGATGATGTACGAGGAGCTTCGGAAGGCATATGATGCCACGGCCGACAGATACTGGCTTCTCAATTCCGGTGACATCAAGTCTTGCGAATTCGCCGTGGACTTCTTCCTCACGATGGCATACGACATAGATTCCTTCGACTATCAGAGGGCTGCCGGCTACAGGGTGGAATGGCTCGGGGACATGCTCGGAGACGAATATTGCAGCGCTCTCCGTCCTGTTTTCGATGAATTCTACCATCAGGCTTTCGTCCGCAAACCGGAATTTATGGGCTGGGGCTACCAGTGGACTACCGACAAGATAGGGAATGAGAGGAATTCGGACACTGACTTCTCGTTCGCGAACTATCGCGAGGCTGAAAGACGTCTGGATGCTTACGGAAAGATAGCGGCCGACGCAGGCAAGCTTCTGGACGAGATGCCCGAAAGCCACAAGGCCTGCTTCTACGAGGCCGTCTACTACCCTGTCAAGGCCTGTGAACTGCTGAACAGGCAGGTGCTTCTCGGACAGAAGAACAGATGGTACTCGATACAGCAGCGTGCAGCAACGGACGGGCTGGCAGCTTCCGTCAGGGAGTGCTACGACAGTCTGAGGACCATAACCGACGGCTACAACAAGCTTCTGGACGGGAAGTGGGACCATGTCATGACCATGGGCCAGGGATTCGCTTCATCGTACTTCAAGATGCCGGAGCTGAGAACGACGGAACTCGCTCCAGGTCCGGAAATGGGAATAATGGTCGAAAACGAGGGCTCTCTGAACGGTGTCAGCAGCTATCATCTCCTGCCGTCATTCAGCAAGTTCTTCCCCGGGAAGAGCTATTTCATAGATGTGTTCAACAAGGGCAAAAGGGAACTGTCATGGACTGCGTCCGCCGATCAGGAATGGATAGTCCTCGACAGGAAATCCGGCAAGACAGACACCGAGGACAGGATCGAAGTGTCCGTCGACTGGGACAGCGTCCCTTCCGGAGATAAGGTGAAAGGCTCTGTCACCATTATGGACGGCAACGGGAACAGTGAAGAGGTACTGGTATCGGTATTCAACCCGGAATCGCCTGCTGTCGGGGATGTCCGCGGCATGTATGTGCAGGACAACGGCTATATCTCCATCGATGCCGCAGGCTACCACAGGAAAAGGGAGAATGACAGGATAAAGATCATCACCATCCCTAACCTCGGTGTGGAGAATACGGCGATACAGCTCGGGGATCCCAAGGAACCGAAGCAGAATACGAGAAGCCGGAACTGCCCTCTCGTGGAATACGACTTCTATACCTTCGAACAGGGTTCCGTGGATGTGTACACTTATGTGCTGCCAACATTCGTCCTGAATGCAGACAGGGGATATGCCGGACATGAGGCCACGAATCTCGAGACACAGTACGGTGTCTGCATAGATGAGGTGCCTGTGATGAATCCGTCCACATCTTCCATAGAGTATGCGCAGATATGGTATGAAAGCGTACTGATGAACTGCAGGGTGAACAAGACGACCCTCCACATCGGGAAACCGGGGAAACATACCCTGAAGATACTCTGCGGAGATGCCGGAACGGTGCTCCAGAAGGTGGTCATCGACTTCGGCGGGATGAAACGCTCGTATCTCGGTCCCCAGCCTACGCGGGTTGCTGACGAGGCCGGAGAATAAGGACAGGATGAATATAAGACGAGGGTGGTCGAAAAGGGATTTTCAGCCACCCTTGTCTTATTTCCGGACAAACTCTTTTTAATCTGAAAACAATTGCTAACTTTGTTTGGATTATTTTTTGCTTGACCGCACTGACACGATTATAACTAAAGATCAATTAATATTATGCAGAACAAATTGCAGGAGCTGACAGACAAACTCTACAATGAAGGTCTGTCGAAAGGGAAGCAGGAAGGGGAAGCCATCCTGAACGAAGCCAAGGCAAAGGCCGGAGAAATCATCGCACAGGCGAAAGCCGAAGCGGCGAAAATCCTCTCCGATGCAGGAAAGGAGGCCGAAGAAATGAAGTCCAAGGTCACGGGAGACCTGAAGATGGCCGCTGCCCAGAGCATCTCCGCCGCCAGACAGGAAATCGAGAACCTGCTTATCGGGAAAGTCGCGGACAAGGATATAGATGCCGCCCTCTCATCCGCAGATTTCGTAAAGCAGATCATCACTGTGGTGGCAAAGGCTTTCGACCCGGCTTCTTCAGAACCTGCAGACCTGTCCGTCGTACTTCCGGAATCACTGAAAAAGGAAGTGGAGCCTTTCCTCCGCAAGGAACTCGCCTCTGCACTGGGTTCGGAAATCGAAGTCTCGTTCTCCAAGAAGATTTCCGGCGGATTCACCATAGGGCCGAAAGGCGAAGGCTGGTTCGTCAGTTTCACGGACGAGACATTCAGGAAGCTGATTTCGGCATATCTGAGGCCTGCCACTAAAAAGATACTCTTCGGAGAATGACGGAACAGGGACCGGATCCCAGGCGGATTATCAGGAATGAACAACTATTATTATATCATAGCGGGCCTGCCGGAGCTTTCCAGGGACTGGGTCTGCGGAGATAAGGATGCGGACATTATGCTGGAGGAAATCCGGGAACAGTGTTCATCCCGGGACAGGTCTGTCATAGACTTTCTGATGAAAGGGTATTCGGCAGAAAACCTCACTCCGGATTTCTATGCCGAGGCTCTTGCATCCGGAAACGGCTTTATCCGCGAATGGTTCAGATTCGACCTGTGTGTCAGGAACACGAAGGTCAGATATCTGAACAGGGAACTCGGAAGAGAGAGCGGGAAAGATGTCATCGGGCTTGGCGGAGACGACGGCATTGCCCGTGAGGGCTCTCTGGAATTTGAAGAAGAAGGCAGGCTGGGACAGATTCTCGACGGCAGCGACATTCTGGCCAGGGAAAAGGGAATCGACGACCTGTATTGGGCGAAAGCCGATGAACTGGCGCTGTTCCACTATTTCGATCTGACGGTCATCCTCAGTTTCATAGCGAAACTGAAAATCATAGACAGGTGGCTGAAGCTCGACGAGAAGACGGGACGCGAAATGTTCAGGGAACTGGTGGATGAAGTGCGCGGGACTTTCAAGGGTGTGGAATACGCCGGATGAATCAGAGGGATTGAATTTGACAATCAATAAAAATCAACATATGAAAAGTACAGGAAAGGTTACGGGTATCGTTTCCAATCTCGTCACGGTAGAGACAAACGGCCCGGTGTCACAGAACGAGCTATGCTATGTGACTTCCGGGGACACGAAACTGATGGCAGAAGTCATCAAGGTGAACGGCAGGTATGCCGCCATCCAGGTGTTCGAAAGCACCCGCGGGCTGAAAAACGGTAACGATGTCGAATTCGAAGGGAAGATGCTTGAAGCTACGCTCGGCCCGGGGCTTCTGTCCAGCAGCTATGACGGTCTGCAGAACGACCTGACGACCATGACAGGCGTATTTCTGAAAAAAGGCGAGTATACCAGGCCTCTGGACGAAGAGAAGCTGTGGGACTTCACTCCCCTGGCGAAACCGGGTGACAAGGTCGTGGCCGCCGACTGGCTGGGAGAGGTCATGGAGGGCTGGCTGCCCCACAAGATCATGGTTCCGTTCTCTTTCAAGGGGGAATATTCGGTAAAATCAGTGGTTCCTTCCGGGCAATACAACATAAATCAGACTATTGCAGTCCTGACAAATGAGGAGGGAGAGGATGTGGATGTCACCATGACCCAGAAGTGGCCTGTGAAAGTGGCCATAAAGGCGTACAGGGAAAAGCCGAGGCCGAACAGGATCATGGAGACGGGAGTACGTGTGATAGACACTCTCGACCCTATCGCAGAAGGAGGTACAGGCTTTATCCCGGGACCTTTCGGCTGCGGAAAGACAGTGCTCCAGCACGCAATAGCCAAGCAGGGGGATGCCGACGTGATAGTGATGGCCGCCTGTGGAGAACGTGCGAACGAGGTCGTGGAAATCTTCACGGAATTCCCGGAACTGATAGACCCGCATACCGGACGCCACCTGATGGAGCGTACCACTATCATATGCAATACCTCGAACATGCCTGTAGCCGCCCGTGAAGCGTCGGTGTACACCGCTATGACCATCTGCGAGTATTACAGGGCCATGGGACTGAAAGTCCTTCTGCTGGCAGACTCCACCTCCCGCTGGGCACAGGCGCTCCGTGAGATGAGTAACAGAATGGAGGAACTGCCCGGTGCAGACGCCTTCCCTGTGGACCTTTCAGCCATCATTTCCAGTTTCTACGCACGTGCGGGGATGGTGGTCCTGAACAACGGACAGACAGGCTCGGTGACATTCATCGGTACGGTCTCCCCTGCCGGAGGAAACCTGAAGGAACCTGTAACCGAATCCACGAAGAAGGCCGCACGCTGTTTCTATGCGCTGGAGCAGAAGAGGGCTGACCAGAAAAGGTATCCTGCAGTGAATCCGATCGATTCCTATTCGAAATATCTGGAATACCCTGAAATCCGGGAATATCTCTCCGAAAAGGTCGGAAAAGGCTGGGCCGAGAAAGTGGAAAAGACCAAATATATCATCCGCAGGGGAAAAGAAGCGAACGACCAGATCAACATCCTCGGAGATGACGGCGTGCCTATGAGCTACCACGAGCTTTTCTGGAAATCCGAACTGGTGGACTTCATCATCCTCCAGCAGGACGCGTTCGACCCTGTGGACAGCCTCACACCCATGGAGAGGCAGGAATACATGCTGAACCTGGTCCTGGACATATGCGACCGCAGTTTCGGGTTCGAAGACTTCGAACAATGCCGGAATTACTTCAAGGAGATGATCAATCTGCTGAAACAGATGAACTACTCTGAATTCAGGAGCGGGAATTTCAACAAATATCAGGAACAACTCAATAATCTTTTGAACAATGGCAAATAAGGCATTTCAGAAAGTATATACACAGCTGGAGTCCATCACCAAGGCCACGGTATCCCTGAGGGCCAAGGGCGTTTCGAATGACGAACTCGCCACCGTGGAGGGAAGGCTCGCCCAGGTAGTGAAGACCAAGGGAGATCTCGTCACGCTCCAGATTTTCGCGGGAACGGAAGGTATACCGACAAATGCCGAAGTAGCCTTCCTCGGAGAACCGCCTACACTCAAGGTCAGCGACCAGCTCGCAGGACGTTTCTTCAACGCATACGGCCAGCCTATAGACGGAGGTCCGGACATAGAAGGGGAAAAGAGGGAGACCGGAGGACCTTCGGTCAATCCTTACAAGAGGCGCCAGCCGTCACAGCTCATCCCTACCGGCATTGCCGGAATCGACCTGAACAATACCCTGGTCTCCGGCCAGAAGATTCCGTTTTTCGCAGACCCTGACCAGCCGTACAACAACGTGATGGCCCAGGTGGCCCTGAGGGCCGATGTGGACAAGATCATCCTCGGAGGAATGGGGCTGACGAACGATGACTATCTCTACTTCCGACATGAATTCGAGAATGCGGGAGCCCTGGAGAAGATCATAAGTTTTGTGAACACTACGGAAGAGCCGCCTGTGGAAAGGCTTCTGATTCCTGACATGGCCCTGACAGCTGCGGAATATTTCGCAGTGGACAAGAATGAAAAGGTGCTGGTCCTGCTGACGGACATGACCCTGTACGCCGATGCCCTGAGTATCGTGAGCAACCGTATGGATCAGATTCCGTCCAAGGACTCCATGCCTGGTTCCCTGTATTCCGATCTTGCGAAGATTTACGAGAAGGCCGTACAGCTTCCTGCAGGCGGGTCCATCACCATCATCGCCGTGACTACCCTGAATGACGGGGACATCACGCACGCCATTCCGGACAACACGGGATACATCACCGAGGGACAGCTTTATCTGCGTGCGGATCCGGATTCCGGAAAGATCATCATCGACCCGTTCCGTTCGCTCTCCCGTCTGAAACAGCTGGTCATTGGCAAACAGACCCGGGAGGACCACAATCAGGTCATGAACGCCGGAGTGCGGCTCTACGCTGATGCCCAGAATGCAAAGACCAAACTGGAAAACGGTTTCGACCTGAGTGACTACGATCTGCGCTGTCTGGATTACGCGAAGGAGTATGCCACCAGACTGCTGGCTATAGATGTCAACATCAAGATAGATGAAATGCTCGATACGGCGTGGGAACTGTTCGCGAAGTATTTCTCGAAGGCGGAAACGGGAATCAAGGAGGCTTTGATCAACAAATATTGGCCTAAATAATCATGGCAATCAAATTTCAATACAACAAGACTTCTCTGAACGACATGGGCAAACAGCTCAAGGTCAGGCAGAACGCGCTTCCGACGTTGAAGAACAAGGAATCGGCGCTGCGGCTTGAGGTGAGGAAGGCGAAGGCGAAGTCGGTACAGCTCATGGACGATCTGGATGCAACCATGAAAAGATATGATTATCTGGCTGCATTGTGGAACGAGTTCGAGCCTGGACTGATATCGATTACGGATGTAGATTTGGCAACAGTCAAGGTGGCAGGAGTGAAAACGCCGGAGCTGAAGGATATACATTATGAGATACATGATTTCAACGCCTTCGCCAAACCGGCATGGTATGCGGACGGAGTGTCGATATTGAAAGAGCTTTCCAGGCTTGGCATAGAGTCCGAAGTATACAAGGAAAAAAGCAGGATTCTGGATTTCCAGAGAAAAAAGACGACACAGAAAGTGAACTTGTACGAAAAGGTACAGATTCCGGGATACCAGGAGGCCATCAGGAAAATCAAGAGATTCATGGAAGATGAGGAAAACCTTTCCAAGGCTTCTTCGAAGATAGTCAAAAGCAGACATGAAGCGGAAGAGGAGGCAGAATTATGATCACGAAAATGACGAAATACTCCTTCATCCTGCTGAGCGGTGAAGAAGAGACGTTTCTCAAGAAACTGCAGGAGACAGGTGTTGTGGACATCACCAGGTCAAAGAAACCTGTGGATGCAGCATCGTCAGCCATGCTTGAAAAGGCCGGAGAGATAAAAAAAGCCATATCCCTCCTGAAAAAGACGGACTACTCGAAAGATGACGACTGCCAGGCCATCATGGAAGCGGCAGAATCCGCCAGGATTCCAGAAGACGCCGTCAGTGCATCCATAGCCACGGTAGCAGAACTTGAAAAACTGAAGCTCAGACTTGACCAGATGTCGAAAGAAACAGGAGAAAGGCTGCCGTGGGGAGATTTCAATCCGGCCGACATCAGGAAACTGGAAGATTCCGGTTATGTCGTAAGATGGTACAAGACCGCACGGAAAAAATTCAGGAAAGAATGGGCTGAAGACCATGCATTGCAAGTAGTGGAAGATGACGGCTCGAATGTCTGGTTCGTCACCGTAGCCGGGAAAGACGAGGATTATTCTTTTCCTGTTCCTGAAATGTCCGCACCTGAAGGGAACTGGAAAGAATCCAAGGCGGAAACCGAGAGGATAGAAAAGCTGATCATCCAGGAGAAAGGGCAACTTCTGAAGATGAAGGACTGCATTCCACAGCTTCAGAAAGCATATGACAGGGAACTGTGCGATCTCGACCTGTATCTGGCAGATGCATCGAAAGAACTGGCGGCAGAGAACATGGTGACCGTTTTCACCGGATTCGCCCCGACGGAAGATGACGAAAGGCTGTGCAGGGAATTCGATGCCATGGACATGGCTTACGTGAAGGAAACGGCAGTGGAGGAAGACAATCCGCCTATCAAACTGAAAAACAACTGGTTCACCAGACAGTTCGAAGTCCTGACAGGCATGTACGGCATGCCCGTATACAGCGAATTCGACCCCACACCGATATTGGGACCGTTCTTCCTGCTATTTTTCGCACTCTGCATGGGCGATGCCGGCTACGGCATACTCCTGATACTTATCGGACAGTTCCTGAAAAAGTCGCAGGGCAGCATGGCGAAGCTCGGACCGCTGGTGACCATCCTCGGGACAGGATGCATCTTTGTCGGCATCATACTCGGTACATTCTTCGGCATCAATATCGCTGAAACCCCGTGGGTTCCGGAGTGGCTGAAAAAATGCATGATCACCGGAGAAGTGGCAGGATATTCCGCCCAGATGGTTCTGGCCGTCGGCATAGGCATATTCCACATATGCCTGGCCATGACCATCAAAGCCATCTGCTACACGAAAAGGTTCGGGTTCAAGGAAAACATAAGCACATGGGCATGGCTCATCCTCATCATCGGAGGTATCATCACAGCAGGAATGGCTCTGCTCGGCGTGATATCAGAACCTGTAACCAAATGGACGGTCATAGTCCTCGGCATAGTTTCCGGACTGGGAATCTACATTTTCAATACCCCGGGCAGGAATCCGCTCATAAATGTCGGTGCAGGACTTTGGGATACCTACAACATGGCTACCGGACTTCTCGGTGACGTACTCAGCTATATCCGGCTCTATGCACTCGGGCTGGCAGGAGGCATGTTGGGAGGAGCATTCAACAATCTGGGAATGATGGTGCATGACGGTATTCCGGTACCCGGTCTGGACTGGCTCGGATTCGCTGTCATCGTCCTCCTGGGACATGCCCTGAATCTCGCCATGTCATGTCTGGGAGCATTCGTACACCCGCTGCGACTCACATTCGTCGAATACTTCAAGAATTCAGGATATGAAGGACGCGGCACGGCGTACCGTCCGCTGACCGGACAGGCAGAATAATATGCCGTGAAACGGCAATTATATTATCTGGGATATTAACAGTTAAAAACAAAAATAATCGATTATGGTCAATTTAATTCTTGGTTATCTGGGTCTCGGCCTCATGCTGGGACTTTCAGGAGTCGGAAGCAGTATCGGAACGACTATTACCGGCAACGCAGCCGAAGGCGCATTGAAAAGGAATCCGGACAAATCAGCCAGTTACATGATATTGTCGGCGATGCCGGCTACCCAGGGTCTTTACGGATTCGTGGCTTTCCTCATGTGGCTTTCCAGAGATTTCGCCGCTGACGGGCTCATGCTGTTCGGCATGGGACTCGGCATCGGCCTGGTGCTTCTCATCTCGGCCATCCGCCAGGGTCAGGTCTGTGCAAACGGTATCACAGGTATCTCACAGGGACACGATGTCATGACGAACACGATGATTTACGCCGCACTTCCTGAGTTCTACGCGATTCTCGCGCTGGTCGGAGCCCTTATGATCTGATGACGGAAACGGATTCCAGATCAATATCATCATTGGCGGAGACTTGAATAAGATATTTCAAGTCTCCGCCAATTTTTTCTTCTGGGAATATTTACAGCCGGAATCCGTCGTTTATAGGGAAAATTGGACAATTTCAAACTATAATTGAACAAAATTAAGAGTCGGTTGGACATAATATAAATCTGAGACGGCGGTTATTGACTACATTTGTCGGAAAATAACACAAAAATGAAGACCAGATTCATATTATCACTCGCATGCGCGGTGTTCATGCTGCCACTGACAGCATTCTCGCAGGAAAGTCCTGAAGTGACATGGAAAGAGGTGGACGGAATCAGCATTCCTGTACCTCCGGATGTACACCCGCGCCTTTATGTCCAGGAAAAGGATATACCGGAACTCAGGGAACGTCTGGAAAATCCTCAGATCAGGAAAACAATAGCCACCATGGAGAAACTCGGGAAAGACAGGACTCCCGAGGAAGAGGCCGAAGTCACTGACCGCGGATTCAGATACTATTTCGTGATGCGCGGCGTCACTACCAGGGCACAGCTCCAGGCTCTCGACTATCTGGTGAACGGGAACAGGAAATCTGCCAGACAGGCCATAACCTCCATGCTCGACACGCTCAAACGCACCAACTTCGGACACGGAAGCGACCTGTCCAGGGCCAGCGGAGTAATGATGATGTGCGGAGCCATAGTATATGACTGGTGCTACGACCAGCTGAAAGAAAATGAGAAACAGATGTTCATCGACGAATTCATAAGAATCGCCGGTACCATGGAATGCGGCTATCCGCCCAAAGACACCGAACCCATAGCCGGACATACTTCCGAATGGATGGTTCTCAGGGACATGCTGTCATGCGGAATCGCCATATACGATGAATACCCTGACATGTACGAACATGCAGTCTCCATGATTTTCAAGGATTACATCCCTGTCAGGAACTTCATCTACTCCGGACACAACTATCATCAGGGGACAGGGTATGTCAACGTGAGGTTTTCAAATGATCTGTTCTCTCTGTGGATACTGGACAGGATGGGGGCAGGCCCTATTTATGACAGTTCACAGCAATATGTCCTATACGATTTCCTGTACAGGAGAAGACCTGACGGCCAGGTGCTGCCTGCAGGAGACGTGAATCCGCAGAGAGGAGCTTCACCTTCCTATTCGCTTCCTGCCATGCTGGCTTACAGCTATTACAAGGACCCTTATCTTGCAGGTGAATACTACCGCAAGCCAAGAGTCGAGAATCACTGCATGATATTCGATATTCTCTGGAGAGATCTGGATATAGAGCCGGCCTCCCCTGAAACGCTTCCGCTCACACGATACAGCGGTTCACCGTTCGGATGGATGATCGCCAGAACAGGATGGGGTGATGACAGCGTCATCGCGGAGATGAAAGTAAACGAAAACTATGTAGGAAACCACCAGCATCTGGATGCAGGGGCATTCCAGATATACTACAAAGGTCCTCTTGCCATCGATTCAGGAACATATCAGGGAACAGCCGGCGGATATAACAGCGATCACAACAAGAACTATACGAAGCGTACGGTAGCGCACAACTCGCTTCTGATCTACGATCCTGAAGAAAAATTCGCATGCTGGAACTACGGAGGTGCAGGCAAGACGGAATTCGCCGCCAATGACGGAGGACAACGGATGCCGGGAGACAGATGGGACACCTGCCGCTCGTTCGAAAGCCTCCTCAGTGACAGCTACACTGTAGGAGAAGCCACGGCTCACGGTTTCGGCCCCGACATTGATACTCCCGAGTATTCATATCTGAAAGGAGACATCACCAAGGCTTATTCTTCCAAAGTCAAGGATGTAAAGAGGTCTTTCGTCTTCCTCAACTTTTTCTCCGAATCCGTTCCGGCGGCCCTCATAGTCTTCGACAGGATAGTATCATCCTCCCCGGACTTCAAGAAGACATGGCTTCTTCACAGCATCGAAGAGCCTGTCGTAAACGGGAATACCATCACTGTATCCAGAACCCTGAACGGCGACAGCGGCATGCTGACAGATACCGTCCTCCTTCCGGAGAACGGCAATGCCTCCATCGAAAAGATCGGTGGCCCGGGAAAAGAATTCTGGGTAGCTGGAGCCAACTATCCGAATTCCCCACGAAGGCCTGACCCTGCCAACGAAAGAGGCGCATGGAGGATCGAGCTCTCCCCTGCCTCCCCTTCAGCCGAAGACTGCTTCCTGAATGTAATGCAAATCTCCGACAACACCTGCACATCTCTGTATTCCGCTGAAAAAATCGACGGTGATCAAGTGACAGGGGTCAAAATAGCTGACCGTGTCGTGACTTTCAGCCGGGACAGCGAAATACTGTACAACAGTTTCAGTTTCGATATTGACGGTGAAGGCGATTTCAAAATACTTGTTACGGATCTGAAACCTGGAAACTGGCAGGTGCTCAAAGACGGGAAGATATTCATCCCTGCCGCAGATGTCAGACCGGAAGAAGGACTGCTGTACTTCACGGCACCGGCAGGACGCTACGAGTTCCGCCGATAGCTCCGTGACTTCCATAAATCCACAGCCAGCTGAAGCCGTATTTCCGCTTTGGCTGGTTTTTTTTCTGTTTCTTCCGGTCTGAGCCAGGGATAGTCCTGGAACGAGGCTCGGAAATAGAGTCTTATTCCGCGCGCAAACTTCCATCCTCCGGTCAGGGCAAGCCAATATCCCCGTCCATAATAGGCCGGGACGGAGAAACTTCCCGGCGCATCCCTTTCATAGGCGTAAATCCTGTCATCCCAGTTATCCACCCGGAAAAGGCCAGACCTCAGCCATACAGTGAGAATATCCGTTCTGTAACCGCCTTCCAGATAGGACAGGAAGGAAAAGCACTGGCAGTGGAGGATATTCAGTCTCATATTGATATTCCAGCCCGGGAAACTGCTTCTGAAATCGGCCCGGACGTCAGTCCTGAACGGCTGTCCGTAAGTCCTGTACCGCTCTGAGATACGGAAACCTATGCTGAACGCCGGTGAAATCCTGACGTTTTCAGTCACCAGACACTTAAGCTGGAGTGATGAAGTATCCACTCCGAATTTCGGCTCCGGAGAATAGGATGCATCGGCCGAGAATACTCCCTGGAAACGTTTTTCGGATGATCCGAACCCTGTTTTTCCGGCTATATCCACCCATTTCCCTGCCGAATGTGATAGAGAAACGGAAAATCCATGCTCATTCGTACATTTCGTTCCGCTTCTGATTGCGCCGGAATATTCGGATGAATATCCGGGGGCATAATATCTGGCCAGGACAGCCACCTTGACAGCATCCGATACACCTTTCCTGATACCTGCCAATACCGCTGGCCGGTCTCCCGAAATATCATATGCCGCCTCTGCGAAAACATCAGTGCCACGGATTGAAAATCTGGCATCGGCAGACAGTTTTGCGACATGAAAAATGACATCGGCCGTCAGCGGTTCATCCTCCTGTGCTGCCGGAACTTCCACCACCATGGGAGAGACGGCAAAACAGGTCACCGACACCTGTCCCGGCATCCCGTACCACCCGAGATTTATACCGTACAGGATATCCTTCCTGAAATCCTCCTGTCCGTACATCATTTCCCGCAAACCGAGTCCGGCAGCAAAGACCGAAACATTCAAATGCCGGCCGCCGAAATCAGCAGCCACTCCCCTGAATGCACCAGCACCGGAATAGGAATTGTACGGGACAATACCGGCAGGTCTCCTGGAAAATGCTTCCGGAGAAGAGACTCCGTTCATCGTAAATCCGGGCCACAAGGCCAGTCCCTGGCCGAATTTCAGACTGAAATCCCCGACAACCACCTTCCCGGGAAACCTCCGGCCGTAATATGCGGCAAAAAAAGAATAATTCCCGGGAGGAAAATGCGCCTCCTGCCATGAACTCCTTGCAGATATCCCCGCTTCGAAATATTCTCCTGTGGACACCCTGTATTTCATTGCATACATTCCCTCCGTGGCTGGGTCCTCACCGGAATTCCTGACACCGGACCTGAATGTCACAGTATTGCGCATACCGGAAGGAGATGATGAAGACTGCCCTGGAGCAGACGAAGAGTCCAGACTTATGAAATAACGTAGAGCCGACACGAAATCATAACCGAAACCGTCCAGAGCCGACAATTCTTCATATGACAGTATGTCTCCTGATATCTCCCTGTGGTCCACCAGTACGGCCACCTGATATGCGGAAAACAGCCCGCTGGAAAGCAGTGCGGACCTTGACGCATAGTTCAGGCACACCGGTCTCTCGAAAAAATCCGAATACCTCTCCACATCGTTTTCATCCAGCTCCTCCACACTCAGGCAGCCGGTCAGTCCGAGTACTGCCTTCATGAATTCACCGTCATCCCGGGCCGACATAGTCGGTCCCGCTGCCAGCATGACTGCCAATATCATCATCCTCCACATATTCTCCGTCATGAATCGTCCGGTTGCAAATCTATGCTTTCCATTGTCTGCCGGCGTTGTTTTACGTGTTGTCGCACGCAGATTTTTCTTTTTATTTATGTTTTTTCTTTTTTTTATCCTTCCACTGATGTCCTGGACATTCAAATGACGGCATCACGGAATAAATTTCGGAATATTGAAAGATGCTACGGAGTATTTTACTACTTTTGCAAATATTTGTAAAAACAGCGACAATGGAGCGTATCAAACTTTTCGACAAGACTTTCAAGACTTTCATCCCGTATGAAAAGATCGAGAAAGCCATAGATACTGTTGCAGACAAGGTCAATGCTGATTTTGAAGGCTGCACAGACATACCTGTCCTGCTCTGCGTACTCAACGGATCCATCATGTTCACTGCCGAACTCATGAAAAGGCTCGGGTTCAACTGTGAAGTGGTGTCCATCAAGCTTTCTTCCTACAGCGGGACCAGCAGCACGGGCCATGTGCGTCAGGTTATGGGACTGACCGCCGATATCACGGGCAGAAGAGTCATCATAGTGGAAGACATAGTGGACTCGGGAAACACCATCATGGAACTTCAGAAGCACCTTGCCGAAAAAGGGGCTGCATCATCCTGCATCTGCACCATGCTACTGAAACCTGACGCCTGCAGGAAAGACCTGCATCCGGAATATGTGGCCATGGAGATACCGAACGACTTTATCGTAGGTTTCGGTCTGGACTACAACGAGCTCGGCAGGAACTTCAAGGACATTTATATTCTTGACCCGGAAGCATGAAGGGTCACAACCATTACCTGAATATCAGATAAATTTCAGAACGGGCCGCCGGAAGCGGCAATATAAAACCAAATCAGACAATGAAATACTTTATTCTTTTCGGGCCTCCGGGAGCAGGTAAAGGCACCCAGGCTACAGCAATGGTTGAAAAATACAATCTTCGCCATATCTCCACAGGCGAACTTCTCCGCAAGGAAATCGCCGCCGGAAGCGAACTTGGTCTCAAAGCCAAATCCCTCATCGATGCAGGAGCGCTTGTTCCGGATGAAATAGTGGAAGGCATGATAGAATCAGAGTTCAAGACGGTCAAGGACGTGGACGGCTTCCTTCTCGACGGATTCCCCCGCACTACGGCACAGGCCGCCTCTCTGGACAAGATGCTCGCCAAGACTTCCGAAGAAGTCACTGCTGTGGTTTCCATCATGATCCCTGATGAAATGATCAAGGAACGTATCAAACACAGGGCATCCATCGAAGGCAGGGCCGATGATGCAAATGACGAGACCATTGCCAACAGAATCAGGACCTATCATGACAAGACGGAACCGCTGGTAGGCTATTATAAAGAAAACGGCAAATACCACGAGATCGACGGGACAGGCACTATTGACGAAGTAAGGGCGAAGATCTGCGACCTCATGGACAAGTTCTGACATCAGAAAACTGTTCCGGCCGGACTTTAAAAAGACGTTTGAGGGTATCCAGAAATAATTTCGGGTCACTCTCAAACGTTTTTCTTCCAGAAAACAGAAAGAATCATGATCAATATCGGAAATATCGGGAAAGAACTCAGGTCTCCGGAACTCATCACATCGCTGCTCGCAATTTGGGCGGCATCCTCATGATTATCAAAATGTAAGAAAACTCGCACAGGCTGCGCGAGAAAATCTCCATGCCGACAACATACAGAAAGAGGGAACTGATTTTCCAGATATCCTCGCCTGCGTTCCATGGGGTCATCATATTGAAATCATCGCCAAATGCAAAAATATCGATGAGTCGATCTTCTATATTCTGAAGACCATATCCGGAGGGTGGAGCCGCAACACTTTGATAAACTGCATCAAAGCAGACTACTATCACACATCCGGCGGAGCCATATCAAACTTCGCCGACAAACTCCCGTCCCCGCAGAGCGAACTTGCACAGGCCATCACCAAAGACACCTACGACTTCGGCTTCCTCACCCTCGAAGAAGGATACAAAGAAGAAGCCCTCGAAACCG
Source organism: uncultured Bacteroidales bacterium (assembly GCA_944326365.1). Classification (GTDB taxonomy): domain Bacteria; phylum Bacteroidota; class Bacteroidia; order Bacteroidales; family UBA932; genus Cryptobacteroides. The sequence continues at coordinate 64,692 of CALVDR010000012.1, forward strand.
AACTCGAAAAACACCTCACCCGCTTTCTTCTTGAACTCGGGACAGGTTTTGCATATCTCGGCAGACAGAAACAGATCATCATCGCAGGAAGACCCCGTAAACTGGACATGCTCTTCTACCATATCCACCTGCGCTGCTACATAGTCATCGAACTCAAAGCCACACCTTTCCAGCCCGAGTATGCCGGCAAACTCAACTACTATGTCAATGCCGTCAACGACCTGATAAAAGGTCCGGATGACAATCCCACCATCGGCCTGCTGATATGCAGCAACAAGGACGAAACAGATGTCCAGTACGCCTTCCAAGGCATTCAGACTCCCATGGGCGTAGCCTCCTACACCAATGTCCAAATTAAAGAAATTCAGGACCAGTTGCCATCAGTCGAAGAACTGACCAAACGCATCAGGCTGCTTGAAGAACAACTCAGCAAGAAAAAATAATCCCCACCCCCCCCCAAAAAAAAACAACATAGACTCCAATTAGAGTCTAAGAACCCACCCGAAAAAACCATAGATATTTGTGCCGTGATTCGATGACCGAGTCACGGCTATTTTTTCTGTGCGCACGGAGAAAGAAGCCATTGTTTAACTAATGAACCTTTAAGACAATGGACTCTACAGAAAAAATTACATTCGAGCAGCTGCCACAGGCAGTAAGCGACCCCAAAAGGCTGTGGGTCACCCTCGGTTTCATTTCTCAAATCCCTATCAACCGATGCTCCCCATAGGCCACCGGTAACCTGAACTTAACTTATCCTATCCCGCCCTGCATCAATTCCAAAGACAGGATTTCAAATATTTCATCAATACCATAACGGCACATCAAAAGAATCTCTATCTTTGCAAGATGTTATGATGCTTCCCACCGTGGAAAGTGAGCATTTAAACTGAAAGTTCTTTGATGTCTGCTTTGAAGTTACACGGTTCTCAGCCAAAACACACGTAAATTTTGTTACCCGTTTGTTGCTTTCACCCTATCATGGACACCGAAGAAATGCTTAAAATATTAATTGACAAGGACATATGCCAGACAGCAATTTCATAGACTATGTGAAGATATACTGTGCTTCCGGAAACGGAGGTGCAGGTTCTACACATCTGCACAGAGCCAAATATGTACCGAAGGGAGGACCGGACGGAGGTGACGGTGGACGAGGAGGACATATCATCCTCAGGGCGAATCCACAGTTCTGGACTCTTATCCATCTGAAATACCGCAAGCACATCAAGGCTGAACATGGAGGTGCAGGAAGCGGACAGTTGCGCAAGGGTAAAAACGGAGAGGACGTTTACCTGGATGTCCCTGTAGGTACGGTAGCGAAAAATGCGGAAACCGGAGAAGTGCTGTTCGAACTTCTCGAACCGGGCGAAGAAAGGATACTGGTAAAAGGAGGACGCGGAGGACTTGGAAACAACAACTTCAAATCCGCTACAAACCAGACTCCGCGATATTCGCAGCCTGGAGAACCTGGTGAAGAAGGCTGGTTCATTCTCGAACTGAAAGTGCTCGCCGATGTCGGGCTGGTGGGATTTCCGAATGCCGGCAAATCGACATTGCTCGCCGCGGTTTCCGCGGCGAAGCCGAAAATAGCGGACTACCCGTTCACCACGATGGAGCCGAATCTCGGAATAGTGAGCTACTACGATGACCAGTCTTTCGTGATGGCAGACATACCGGGCATCATCGAGGGGGCACACCTGGGCAAAGGCATAGGACTGAGATTCCTCAGGCACATCGAAAGGAATTCCATACTCCTCTTCCTGATACCTGCCGACAGTACTGATCCGGGCCATGACTATGAAATACTTCTGAATGAACTAAAAGAGTACAATCCGGAACTGCTGGTAAAAAGCCGGATACTCGGAATATCCAAGTCTGACATTCTGGACGGGAAAGCAAGATCTGAGATGGAGGCGAAGCTTCCTGGCGACGTACAGCACATCTTCTTTTCCTCGCTGTCAGGAGAAAACATACCCCAGCTCAAGGACATGATCTGGGAAACCCTTCACGAAGCCAACATTTAGGAGGAGACAAGCATGGTTCTGTTCTGGCAGCAAATTCACGAAATAGACCAGCAGGTGACACTGGCATTGAACAGTCTGCACTGCGGTTTTACGGATTCAATAATGGTATTCTTCTCGAAAATTCCGGTATGGATACCCATGTATGTCATAGTAGCAGTATTCCTGTTCCTGAGACTGGACTGGAAAAGGGCGCTGATAGCCCTGCTGTCCATCGTCCTTACCTTCCTGCTGTGTGACCAGATAGCGAACCTGTTCAAGGACGGGATAGCCAGACTCAGACCTTGTCATGATGACTTCATGGTCGGTGAAGGACTGCGCATACTCGAAAAGAAAGGGGGCCTGTACGGATTCTTTTCCGGCCATGCGGCCAATGCTTTCGGCTTCGCGGTAAGTTCATATATGGCCTTCCGGAACGACAAGAGACTGAAATACAAAGGATATGCGGCATGGATATTCTTCTGGGCCGCAATGGTCAGCCTCAGCAGGATATTCGTAGGGAAACACTACGCAGGAGATGTGACTGCAGGTATCGTAGCCGGGACATTGATCGGACTGGCATGCGGATTTGCGGCCAGATGGATCATGTCAAGACTTCCTGACAGGAAACCGGCAGGCATGGCATCTGCGGACAGTCAGGACGAAGCAGGTCCGGACGAAGAAAGTAAGGAGATTCAGAAGAAATCGGAATACAATGACTGAAAATATTACGGATAAAATCAAGATAGCCGTCATAGGACTTGGCTATGTCGGACTGCCTCTGGCAAGACTGTTCTCCACCAGATTCATGACCGTAGGATATGACATGAATCCGGCCAGGGTGGAAAGTCTGAACAAAGGCCATGACTCGACTCTGGAAGTCGATGACATGAAACTGCAGGAGGCACTTGCGGGCGGCCGTCTCGTATGTACCGCCGACATGGAGGATATCAGGGACTGCAACTTCTACGTGGTGGCTGTCCCTACTCCGGTGGACATAAACCACAATCCCGACCTCTCCCCTCTCATCGGTGCAAGCGAAACTGTAGGCGCCGTCATCAGCAAGGGGGATACGGTCGTATATGAATCCACGGTATATCCAGGAGTCACTGAAGAAGAATGCATTCCATGCATAGAAAGAGTGTCCGGTCTCAGACTTAACACCGATTTCTTTGCGGGCTACTCACCCGAGCGTGTAAACCCCGGAGACAAGCAGCATACGGTGGAGAATATCAGGAAAATCACTTCCGGCTCCACACCAGAGACAGCCGATCTTGTGGACAGGGTTTACAGCGAAGTCCTGGAAAACGGAACATACAAGGCATCGTCCATAAAGGTAGCCGAGGCTGCCAAAGTGATAGAAAACAGCCAGAGAGACATAAACATAGCTTTCGTGAACGAGCTGTCCAAGATTTTCTCCCTCATGGGAATAGATACTCTCGAAGTACTGGATGCAGCTGCCACCAAATGGAATTTCATCAAGATGAATCCTGGCCTGGTTGGAGGACACTGCATTTCCGTAGACCCGTACTATCTGGCACAATGTGCCCAGAGACACGGTTACAATCCCGAAATCATCCTTGCCGGCCGCAGGGTAAATGACAGCATGGGGGCCTACGTGGCGAACCAGACCATCAAGCTGATGCTCAAGAAAGGCATACAGGTGCTCAAGTCGAAAGTCATCATCATGGGCTTCACTTTCAAGGAAAACTGTCCTGACGTGAGGAATACGAAGATCATCGACATTTACAGATCCCTCGAAGAATACAATGTGGATCTTACCGTCTATGACCCGTGGGCAAGCCGCGAAACAGTAAAGAATGTCTATGGCATAGACATCGTGAACGAACTCCCCGCTGAAAGATTCGATGCAGCCATTGTCGCGGTGGCGCACGGCCAGTTCAGAAGGCATGAAGTGGATTTCAGTGCCCTTCTGAATCCGGTGCATGTCATCTACGACGTGAAAGGCATATTGCCTCGGGAAATCATTGACGGACGGCTGTAGGCGGTCTGGCATAACCAGAAGCGGCAGACAACGGCACCCCGGACGACGAGGGCATTGCACGGAGTGCAGAGTTATATTGGAAACAACAAAGGTATTGCCCTGGATAAGGGCACTTATAACTTATAAAAGAATGGCGAATTTTGCGATAGTCGGAGTGGCCGGATACATCGCTCCGAGACACCTGAAAGCCATTGCCGATACCGGCAACAAGGTAGTGGCGGCATACGACAGGTTCGACAGTGTGGGAAGGCTGGACAGCTCTTTTCCCGACTGTGCCTTCTTCACGGAGCAGGAACAGTTCGAAGAATACGTTGACCGGCTCAAAGGCACTGAAAACCAGGTGGATTGGCTTACGGTTTGCACGCCGAACCACACCCATGCCGCATTCTGCCGCTATGGTCTGAAGAACGGGATGGATGTCATATGCGAAAAGCCGGCGACCCTTCACCCGTCAGAAATAGACGAACTGGTGAAACTGGAAAAGGAAACCGGACACAAGGTGTACAATATCCTTCAGCTGCGTCTTCATGACAGCATAGCCGCTCTCAAGAGGAAGGTCGATGCAGGTCCGGCGGACAAAAAATACAATATCGAGCTTACTTACATCACTTCGAGAGGCAAATGGTACTATGCCTCCTGGAAGGGAGACAATCACAAGAGCGGAGGAATAGCGACGAATATCGGAGTGCATTTCTACGATATGCTGCAGTGGATTTTCGGTCCGGTCAGGGAAAATACAGTGCATATTTCCAGCTTCGACCGTGTAGCCGGAAGGCTGGAGCTGGAAAAGGCTTCCGTGAAGTATTTTCTGAGCATAAACGGAGAGTGCCTTCCGCCGAATGCCGTACAAGGAGAAAAACGGACTTACAGGACACTTAATATCGACGGGGATGAATTCGAGTTCAGCCAGGGTTTTACGGAGCTGCACACCAGGAGCTATGAAAAGATTCTGTGCGGAGAGGGGTTCCGTATCGCCGAGTCCAGGAACTGCATACAGATAGTGGAAGACATCAGAAATGCGATACCTGTCGGGCTGACCGGAGACTTTCATCCGCTGGCGTTGAGACCGCCGGCAGTGCATCCGTTCGGCTGGATGGATGTTAAATATTGATTTTATGGGTAGGGGTGATATTATTGAGGCAGCAATGAAAATCAATATGGTTGACCTGAAAGGTCAATATCTTAAAATAAAAGATGAAATAGATGCCGGAATCCAGGCCGTGATCGACAGTTCCGCTTTCATAAACGGACCTGCGGTCAATGAGTTCAGACACCATCTGAGCCAATATATGGGCGGACTCAACGTGATTACATGCGCAAACGGAACGGACGCCCTCCAGATCGCCTTGATGGCCTTGGGACTCAAGCCGGGTGACGAGGTGATAGTTCCGGCATTCACGTATGTGTCCTCCGCTGAGGTGATAGCCCTGCTCGGGCTTACTCCAGTGATGGTGGATGTGGATCCGGACACGTTCAATGTGACTGCGGAAAATATCCGCAAGGCACTGACTCCGGCATCAAAAGCCGTGATTCCGGTCCATTTGTTCGGTCAGAGCTGCGATATGGAGCCGATACTGGCTCTCGCCGAAGAGTGCGGACTGTATGTCATAGAGGACAATGCCCAAGCTTTAGGGGCCGAATACACATTCAGCGACGGACGCAGGGCCAGGACCGGAACCATGGGAACTATCGGATGCACTTCATTCTTCCCTTCGAAAAATCTCGGTTGCTATGGAGACGGTGGCGCGATCTTCTGCTCCGATGACGTTCTGGCAGAAAAGATAGCAATGATAGCGAACCACGGGCAGAAAGTGAAGTACCATCACTCCATTATAGGGTGCAATTCCCGTCTGGATACCATACAGGCTGCTGTGCTGGATGTGAAACTAAGGCATCTGGACGAATATTCCAGGGCACGGAGTGATGCAGCCGCATATTATGACGGCAGGCTGACTGAACTAGATCCTGACGGCAGGTATTTTCAGATTCCGGTCAGGCAGAAGAACAGCACTCATGTATGGCACCAATATACACTGAAAATCCGCAATGGCCGGCGGGACGGGTTGAAAGCTTTTCTGGCGGAACGCGGCATACCTTCCATGATATATTATCCACTGCCATTACAGGAGCAGGAAGCGTTCCTCGGAGTGGCCAGGGCGGCGGAAGATCTGTCCAATGCCAGAGAATGCGCATATTCTGTCCTGTCACTGCCCATGCATACCGAACTGACGCATGAAATCCAGGATGCTGTCATAGCAGGAATCAGGGATTATTTCGAGCTTTAAAAAACGCGGACATAGAAGTCATGGAAAAAAACGGATATTTCATACACGAATCAAGTTTCATCGATGATGATGTCATCATCGGAGAAGGCAGCAAGATCTGGCATTTCTGCCATATTCAGAAAGGTGCTGTCATAGGCAGAGACTGCTCGCTGGGACAAAACGTGAATATCGGCTGCAATGTGAAGATCGGGAACGGGGTCAGAATCCAGAACAATGTATCCGTTTACGAAGGTGTAGAACTGGAAGACAACGTATTCTGCGGTCCGTCTTGCGTATTTACGAACGTACTGACTCCTCGTGCTCATTTTCCCGTCCATGGTGTCTATACGGGAACTTTGGTGAAAGAAGGTGCGTCTCTTGGAGCGAACTGCACCATAGTCTGCGGCCATACCATAGGAAAATGTGCCATGATCGCCGCCGGAGCTGTCGTGACTTCAGATGTGAAAGACTATGCTTTAATGGCCGGTGTGCCTGCCCGACATATCGGTTGGGTCTGTGAATGCGGCAGGAAACTCGGAGATGATCTGAAATGCTCATGCGGCCGCACCTACAGGACCGACGGAGATACCCTTGAGAAAATCTGATCTGATGATAAAATGAGAATTTAGCGGTTCAAGTTTATATTTTTAACGACCCATTTCCCGTTTCTTTTTCCGTTTTCCCGTTCCAGCAAACCACGCTCTATCAAAGATGGAGTCATTCGCTTGACGGTTCGGGGAGATTTGCCGATATGCACGGCAATCTCAGTTTGTGTGGCATTGGGATTGTCTTTGAGGAATTTCAATAAGGCAATCTCTTCCAAAGTGCAGCTCAAAGTGTCATTTTGGCTCTTTGAATCATCGTTATTGGCACTTTGGAGTGCAGCGATATGAAGTGCCCGGTTATGTAACTCGTTTTTCTCGCCAAACAACAAGTTCCTGAAAAACAGTTCCAAGAAGGATGCGGTGGCGGATATTCCTTTTGAATAATTGTTGTAATTGGCTCTGACCAATGCGTTCCTAAAATAACGTGAGTTCGATGAAAAGAACGTAGTGAATTTCAGAGAACTACCTCTATAGAGGATTCGTTTTACGAATCCGGCAGTAAGTTCTCCCCTCGATAGGGGAGAATTTAAGAGGGGTGACACGTAGATAAATGAGAGATTTCGAAGAAATCGTAACGTCAGTTCGACGAAATCTCTGGTACTGAGTAGAATAATTCGTCGAACTGACGTTAAAATACCATGAGTGTTCTTGGAATACACTGTTGTCGAATGTAAATCCGAAAGTGTGCAGGTATTTCATGGTGAACACGGCTGTGGTGCGTGTGTTCCCTTCTCCAAAAGGATGGATTTGCCAAATATCCGAAACGAACTTGCATAAATGCCTTAATGCTTGGTTTGCATCAAGTGATGGATAATCGACATCCTTTTCTTGTCTGAAATCATATTCGAGCGTTTGACGGATTAACTCATGGTTCGAATACAAAACGGTATCTCCATCAAGCACCCATTCTTTCTTGGTTATGTCATAATCGCGCAATCTTCCTGCAAATTTGTACAAACCCTCAAACAGCCGCTTATGAAATAACTGTCAATCAGATGCTTTACTTCGCCGATGGTTATATCTCCTTCGATGTGTCTGCTCGCTGTTTGCAACAAATACTCCGACGGTTTAAGACCATCAACGTCTTGCAAACCGATTGCAGTCTGCCATGCCTGAGCCTTTTCTTTGCTTTCAGGTTCGCCCTGCCTTATATATTTGTCGAAATCTGTCATACTATTCATTAAGAATTCAGCGGTCGGAATCCATATCTTTTACGGCATGTCTGCCGTCATGATACTGCGTACAACTATTCTGCTAATATACAAAAAAAGACCGACACTGAACAGTGCCGGTCTGATTGGTGGAGATAGTCGGAGTCGAACCGACGACCCTCTGCTTGCAAAGCAGATGCTCTAGCCAACTGAGCTATACCCCCTTTTTTCGTTTCTTTTGAGCGATAACTGCGTCAGACTTCTCATTCTCCCTCCTCACAACCATAAGGTTGCTGCGTCGGTCGGCGCTCGTCTTCCTTGTTCTCATCTCAAAATAAACTTCAAAATTTCAAAAATCGCTTTGATGCGTATTCTGCGTCAGACTTCTCATTCTCCCTCCTCACAACCATAAGGTTGCTGCGTCGGTCGGCGCTCGTCTTCCTTGTTCTCATCTCAAAATAAACTTCAAAATTTTGAGCATCTTCGGCGTTGGACTGCGCATCGGCGGTCGGTCATTTACAGAAGTAAACTCCCTTCCTTCTCGCTTGTCCGCCTTGAATCCGCTTCAAAATAAACTTCAAAATTTCAATATCCGCCTTTGAGCGTTTACGCGTCAAAGAACCCCCATTTGTTTCGGGATTGCAAAGGTAGGAATTTTCTTTCAAAGTGCAAGTTTTTTTCATATTTTTGTATGATTTCCAAGGGATGGACCCGCAGGACAAATCCGTAAAATGAAAATCATTTCAAACGTACAGGCATGAAAGTGAAGATATTGAACAAGTCAGCATATCCGGCTCCGGCATACGCCACGGAACTGTCGGCAGGCATGGACCTGAAGGCGGACATTCAGGAACCGGTGATATTGGCCCCTCTGAAAAGGGCCATGATACCTACAGGACTCTCGATAGCATTGCCGGCAGGCTTTGAGGCACAGGTACGGCCACGCAGCGGATTGGCAGCCAAATACGGAATCACGGTACTCAACACTCCGGGGACGATCGATGCGGACTACAGAGGCGAAATCAAGGTGATACTGGTAAATCTTTCGGATGAGGCTTTTACCATAAATCCAGGTGAAAGAATAGCCCAGATGGTCATAGCCCGCCACGAGCATGTGGAGTGGGAAGAAGTAGAAGCCCTCGACGAGACCAGTCGCGGAGAAGGCGGTTTCGGCAGCACAGGCCGACAGTAAGGAAATACGCAGATGCAGGAAAGCGGGTGAATGCAGAAAACTTTCCTGCACATGCAGAAAACAAATCAGACAGAAAATGACAATACCTGAACTGTACAAGATATTCAAGGGCTGCACCGGAGTGACTACCGACAGCCGGAAAATCCACGGCGGGGAACTGTTCTTCGCCCTGAAAGGAGAGAACTTCGACGGCAACGCATATGCTGTCAAGGCACTGGAAGAAGGGGCCGGACATGCCGTCATAGACTGCGATTCCGATACGGCCATACATATGCAGAATCTCTCCCCCGAAATTTCGTCAAGGCTGATTCCTGTCGAAAATACGCTGAAGACTCTTCAGGACCTGGCCAGATGGCACAGGTCAATGACTTTCGTGAACGGCAAGCCGTTGCCTGTCATAGGACTGACAGGAACGAACGGCAAAACCACTACCAAAGAACTCATAAAGACCGTGCTGTCAGTCAGATACAATGTCACTGCCACAGAAGGGAATCTGAACAACAGCATAGGCGTCCCGCTTTCACTCCTGAAAATAAACGACAGGACAGAGATAGCTATCATCGAAATGGGAGCCAGTCATCCCGGTGACATAAAGGAACTGGTATCGGTGTGCCTTCCGAATTTCGGTCTGATCACCAATGTCGGCAAAGCCCATCTGCTCGGCTTCGGCAGTTTCGAAGGAGTGAAGAAGGCAAAAGGCGAACTGTACGACTACATACAGAGGACAGCCGACAAGGCTTTCATCAACGCCGACAATCCCGACCTGTGCAGGATGGCGGAAGAACGTCCTGACCTGCAGCTGATCCCGTACGGACTGCGCTATCAGGGAGCGGAAATACTGCCACCAGACGAAAGCCATCCGTATCTGAGGATTGCACTGAAAGAAGAAGGGACTGTGATAAACACTCACCTGATTGGGGACTATAACGCCGACAACGTGATGGCCGCCCTGGCAGTAGGCCAATATTTCGGAGTGACGCACGCTGAGGCGGCAAAGGCGATAGAAGAATATATCCCGACAAACAACCGTTCCCAAATGGTCCGCAGCGGAAAGAACACCTTGATAATAGACGCCTATAATGCAAACCCGAGCAGCATGGATGCAGCTATCGGCAACTTCGACCATATCGAAGCCGCACACAAGGTGCTTATGCTCGGTGACATGCTCGAACTGGGGGACGATTCACTGACAGAACATAAGAAAATCCTGGAAAAGGCGGACACTGTCGGAGCATGGAAAAAATATTTCGTCGGAGAGGAATTCTGGAAAGCCGCTTCCGCCATATATGCCAGAGTCCCTGACCTGAACGAAGCCCAGACTGAGAAAATCATCTGTTCATCCACCGTACTTAAAGACGGGAACGGATACGAAACCGGATTCTTCCTCACATCCAGCGACCTGGCGTCATACCTGTCGGAGCATCCGCTGAAAGACAGCACCGTCCTCATCAAAGGCTCCAGAGGAACCAGAATGGAAACGGTGCTGGAAAATCTATAATGGATGCAAGGCGTCGAGGGTGACGGCGACAGGAGTTTACTTCCGTAAATGACTGAGCCGGAATCCCGATGACAACGCCGCAGACCGCCGTTCACACAAACATTGGCGAGGGTAACTCAAAAGGTGGGATTTCAAGGCTTGCGAAGATGAGAAAACCGCAGTGTACTGTCGTACATGAGGATTTTCGAATCAAGCGTAACGCAGAAAGCACCCTTTTGAGTCCCTCGGTCAGAATTTGAACGAATCCTTCAACGAAGTAGTCTTATTGAAAACAAACCTCTCCGCCGTCGAGTCCGGATCCTTGAAGAAGTATCCGGTACGCTCGAACTGGACTGCTATGCCGGAATTGTCTTCGAGAAGAGCAGGTTCGGCGTAACCGTCTGAGACTATCAGGGAATCAGAATTCAGATAGTTCTTGTAATCCTCACCTTCAGGAATGGAACCCATCTGCGCTTCGGTGAAAAGCTTGTCGTAAATTCTGAGCTCCACATTTTTCGCATGGGATGCGGAAACCCAGTGAATGGTGCCTTTTACGGAACGCCACTCCCCTGCCCCCGGTTTCGAAGTCGGGTCATAGGTACAGCGGATTTCAGTGATATTGCCATCGGCATCCTTAATGACTTCCTGACACTTGACTATATAGGAATATTTCAGACGCACCTCGCCATCAGGCTTCAGACGGAAATATTTCTTAGGCGGCTCTTCCATGAAATCCGTTCTTTCTATCAGGATTTCCCCGGTAAAAGGCACCTTGCGGAAAGGACCTTCAGGACTGGCAGGATTCATAGGGGCATCGAACCACTCCACCTTTCCAGACTCCCAGTTCGTAATCACCAGCTTCACAGGGTCCTGCACGACCATATAACGGTTTGACCTCTCATTCAGATCCTGGCGTACACACCATTCCATGAGCTGCAGGTCGATAAGCTGCTCGCGCTTGGCCACGCCGACCTTTTCGGCAAACATCCTTATCGATTCAGGGGTATAGCCTCGTCTTCTGATTCCGCAGATGGTAGGCATACGCGGATCATCCCATCCGCTTACATAATGATTCTTCACCAGTTCCAGAAGCTTTCTCTTGCTCATCACCGTATAGGTGAGATTCAGACGCGCGAACTCGTACTGATGAGACGGGAAAATGCCAAGTTTCTCGATGAACCAGTCATACAGAGGACGGTGGACATCGAACTCAAGGGTACATATGGAATGTGTGATATGCTCGATACTGTCGCACTGGCCGTGCGCGAAATCATACATCGGATATATGCACCATTTGTCTCCGGTACGGTGATGATGCGCATGGATGATCCTGTACATCAGCGGGTCACGGAACAGCATGTTCGGATGGGCCATGTCTATCTTCGCCCTCAGGACTTTCTCTCCGTCCGCATACTTCCCGTCACGCATTTCCCTGAAAAGCTTCAGGTTCTCTTCTACGGACCGGTTCCTCCACGGACTTTCCACTCCCGGGGTCTGGACCGTCCCGCGGTTCGCCCTTATTTCTTCCTGAGTCTGGTCATCGACATAGGCCAGCCCTTTCCTTATCAGGTCCTCAGCCCATTCGTACAGCTGGTCGAAGTAATCAGACGCATATCTTTCATTCTCCCACTCGAAACCGAGCCACTTTATATCCTCCTTGATGGAGTCCACATACTCAGTATCCTCCTTCACCGGATTCGTATCGTCAAAGCGCAGATTCGTCTTTCCTCCGTATTTCTTCGCCAGTCCGAAATTCAGGCAGATGCTTTTCGCATGGCCGATATGCAGATAGCCGTTAGGCTCCGGCGGGAACCTCGTCATGACTGATTCGCACTTTCCGGATGCCAGGTCTGACTCGATGATTTCCTCCAGAAAGTTCAGGTTCCGGGACTCTGGAGTCTCAATATTCTTTTCTTCCATTTCCATAAAATTTTCACTCGCTGATAAGGCCGGACCAGGACTTCGTCCCAATCCCAAAAAGCCGATTAATCTGCGAAGATAAGGATAAATTTGCTATTTTTGCGACAGAAAAAGAAAAAATGCTATGATACAGTCAATGACAGGCTACGGCAAGGCCGAAACCATCCTCGAAGCAGGAAAACTAACTATAGAAATCAAATCCCTGAACGGCAAAAACGCTGACATCAGCATCAAGACAGCACTTCTTCCCAAAGACAAGGAACTTGCAGTGCGTCAGCTTATAGCCCAGAGACTGCAAAGAGGAAACATCGACTTCTTCATCACTTTTGAAGCCAATGCCGCTGAAAGCGCAAAGGAAATCAATGCCGACCTCGTCATGTCATATTACAGGCAGATAATGGCCATAAATACGCGTGTCGGCCAGGAATATCCGTTCACTGACAATGCCGACGCCGCACACCTTCTGGGCTCAATAATAAGATTCCCTGATGTCATCGAGCAGAAGAAACAGGATGTCATCAATGACGGGAACTGGGAACAGGTCCTCTCATGTATCAACGAGGCATTGGACAGGATCTGCGACTACCGTGCAGCAGAAGGAAAATCCCTGTACGCGGATATTACCGCGAAGGTAAGGAACATCCAGGAGTTCATACCTCAGATAGAGGCATTCGAAACTGAAAGGGTCTCGGCTGTCAGGGAAAGACTCATGTCCAGACTGGCAGAACTCTCCGCTGCGGCAGACCAGAACAGGCTCGAACAGGAGATGATATACTATATCGAGAAGCTTGACATCAACGAAGAGAAAGTCAGACTCCGCCAACACTGCAAATATTTCATGGAAACCATAGACAACGATCCGTACCCGGGAAAGAAATTAGGATTCATAGCCCAGGAAATGGGTCGCGAAATCAACACGACCGGCTCCAAGGCCAATCACAGCGAAATCCAGAAAATCGTGGTCCGCATGAAAGACGAACTGGAAAAGATCAAGGAGCAGAGCCTGAACATATTATAACGTGAGTTCGATGAAAAGAACGCAGTGAATTTCAGAGAACTACCTCTTTTAGAGGATTCGTGGAACGAATCCG
>CALVDR010000013.1 GCA_944326365.1 uncultured Bacteroidales bacterium
AGTTCGATCGGAAAAATTACAGGGACAGTCTGCCGATTGACTCATAATGACGGAATTTAACGACAGTCCCTAAATAGACTATAGCTGTAGAACAATTGGCTCCTCGCATAATTACCTCCCCTCGGTAGAGTTCAAAAAAGCAGACATCCATTTAGGGATAGATGCCTGCCTTATTTTGCTATAGTCACTCCAATATGACATTACAAATGTAATGATAATTTTCAGAATAGCAATATTTTTGACTTTCCTTTGCGATTTTTCGCGGAATAGTACTCCTTTAGTACACCTTGCTAAAAATTAAAAGCCTCATAATCAAGCGATTATGAGGCTATCTTCGTACCCGGAGCCGGGGTCGAACCGGCACATCCTTTCGGACATTGGTGTTTGAGACCAACGCGTCTACCGATTCCGCCATCCGGGCATGCTGGCAGCGGGCGGCAGCCCTGCTGGAAAATGAATTGCAAAGGTATTATAATTTGTTTTAAAAAACAATATGGGAAGAAAGGAATGTATCTGAGTTTTCATCGCCGGCACCATCATCATTAATCCACATCACTCTACCGAAGCCGGGTCTATGAGGTTGTTCAGCAGGGCATAAACCGTCAGGCCCGCGACAGTCTTGATGCCGGTCTTGCGCGTTATGTTTCTCCGATGGGTGATCACGGTATGGATAGAAATATTGTACAGATCCGCGATTTCCTTGTTTATCATGCCTTTGGCTACGCACACGAGTATGTCCCTCTCTCTGGAAGACAGTTCGGAGCCATCGGCGGAAGCATTGTCCCGCGGAGCGGAGACAGCAGACCTGAGCTTGTGGATGATATCGGCCGGACTGTCGTACAGACTCAGTACCGCATCATATTGCCGCGCAGTTTCGTCATCCATGAAACAGCTCGGGAAAGCCACGACGGCAGCATCTGTGAATTCGGAAATCTGCTGTCTGGCCATGGCGCGGGACGAATGGGAAAAAACGGCCGGATCCACGATGACCACATCGGCAGCCATGTTTTTAAGCATGACTTCCTCGCGTGCCGAAATGTCGGACACGATACCTTCCACCTTGAACTCTCCGAGATCGTTGAAGACCCCTTCAATACCCCGCGCCATCACTTTCGACGGCATGATCAGAAACGCTTTCATCTGCACTCCTTTTTCATTTCGAGCCTGTTCACCATGGGCACCAGCACATGGTTCTCTATGTTCGTATGCTTCTCCAGATCCTCCGACAGCGAGAACAGGGCATACAGCACATCGTTGGCCAGCTGGGGACTGCATGCTGCAGGCAGATACTTCAGCACGATGTTTTTCAGGTCGCTGAGCTTCTCCTCGATGTTGCTGTGGTTCTCTTCGAAAGTGGAAACCGAGTAATCCCGTGAATGACATCCTTTCACGACAGATTCCACATACGGGAAGAACACCGTCTCCTCATACTCGAAATGTTTTTCCACTTCACTGCGGTAGCCGTCCAGAAAGTCCAGAATGATTTTCTTCTGGCTGTCTGCACAAGGAGCCACCAGGGCATCCATCAGCTGCTCCAGAGCCTTGAAACCGTCCTCGATATAGAAAGAATGCGAGATGTGCAGATACCTGAGCACTGAAAGCGGATCAGCGGATTTCAGCGCTTCATCCGTAGGCATGTACCCCTGATATGAATACATCTCGCAGATCAGTATGAACGCGCCTGCATCGATGCCCGTTTCCGTACATACTTGAGCCACAGTCTTTTCTCCGAACCCTGCGAGCATGCCCAGCCTTGACAGTACCGTCAGCAGCCTGTAATTTATCTCGACCAGGTCGGACATTTTCATTTCGGGAGAAAAAAAACTTGTTTCCTTTTTCGTCTTCATAAAAATAAAATTAAAATTGCCGATACCCCGGTACTCACCGGAAACCTGATAAATTTAGTCGGATTTCTCCGAAATCCAATGCTTTTGCCGATTAATCGGAATCAGGAGCCGGTACGGACTGCGTCAATTCCATAATGAAATTGTCCCGATATCACATCGGGACAATCAACGATTAAAACAACAATTAAAAGGATCTGAATTTTCTGTGCCTGTCCGGCGGAAAGTCCGCCGTCGGCCAATACATTATCAGTTTATGGCTCGAAAAATTAATTTCTGATGCAAAGATACGTACTCCGTGAATACGCCGCAATCACCATTTGTAGGTATTCTGCCGGATTTTCTGCAGCGGAAATGCTGAACCCTGTCGGATCTGTCACGGATCAGAAAAGCAGGGCGGCCCTGTAGACAATGAATGCCATCACCCATGCTATGACTATGGTGTAGACAGCCGAGAACAGCGGCCATTTCCAGCCTCCTGTTTCCGTCATCATGGCCCCGAAAGTGGCTATGCAAGGGAAGTATAGCAGCACGAAAACCATGAATGCCAGGGCTGCGGCAGGGGTGATGCTGTTCTGCAGGGCCTGTTGCAGTTTGGTCTCCCCGGAACCGGACTCCACATCCTCGTCGATACTGTACATCACGCCCATGGAGCTGACCACCAGTTCTTTGGCGGCTACGCCGGAAAGCAGTCCCACTCCCATCTGCCAGTCGAATCCGAGAGGCTCAAGAACAGGCTCTATGGCCTTCCCGATATAGCCGAGATATGAATTTTCCTGCTGTGTCACCTTGTCGGGATAGTCGTTGTGATGAGGGAAATACCCCAGGAACCAGATTATGACCGAGCTTATGAGAATGATTCCCGTGATTTTGTGCAGATACTGCTTCCCCTTTTCCCACGTATGGCGGAGGATGGATTTCGAGGTAGGTACCCGGTACGGAGGCAGCTCCATCACGAACGGCAGGTCGTCATCCTTGAAGAATCTGCTGAGGATCTTTGCGGACAGGATCGCCATGAATATGCCGAAAGCATATACCCCCAGGAGGGCCAGGCTGCCATATTCCGGAAAGAAAGCCCCCACGATAAGAATATACACCGGGAGACGGCCTGAACAGGACATGAACGGCACTATGAGGGTGGTGATCAGCCGGCTTTTCGGACTTTCGATGGTTCTGGTCGCCATGATGGCCGGTACATTGCAGCCGAATCCCATGACCATCGGGATGAAAGACTTCCCGTGCAGCCCCATCTTGTGCATCAGCCGGTCCATGATGAAGGCCGCCCTGGCCATGTAGCCTGAATCTTCCAGCAGGGAAATGAAGAAATACAGCAGGACGATGTTCGGCAGGAACACCAGCACGCTGCCCACGCCGCCTATGATTCCGTCCACAACCAGGTCTTTCACCATCCCGTCCGGCATGACTGAAGATACGAAGTCCCCGAATCCGGACACCAGCCAGTCTATCCACTGCATCGGATATTCGCCCAGAGTGAATGTCCCGAAAAACACTATATAGAGTATCAGGAAGAAAACAGGGAATGCCAGCCATCTGTCGGTCACGACGGCATCTATCCTGTCAGTGACAGATCTGTGCTTCTTCTGTATTTTCCCCGGCTTGTAAGTCTCTGCCAGGGCGCCTTTCACGAATGCATACTTGGCGTCGATGATGGCTGACTCGGTGGATGTCCCCATCAGCTGCTCGAACCGTTTCTGCTCTTCGAACCTGATGGCGATGATTTCGTCCTTGTTGGGAAGTGAGTCGATGATGCCTGCTGTCTCCCTGTCGTTTTCCAGGAACTTGATGGCCAGGTATCGGGTCGAGTACTTGTATCTGATATCGGCGTTTTTCTGGATGGCCAGTTTCACCCTGTCGATGGACTGTTCCAGCTCGATGCCGTGGTTGATATGTATGTGCCTGGCTATCTGCGGATCAGGGTTTTCATACAGCTCTATCACCTTGTCGAAAAGCTCATGGATGCCTTCCCCCGTCTTGCTTACCGTCGGTACCAGCGGCATGCCGAGCAGCTGTCCCAGCGTCCTGATATCCAGTTCGTCCCCCTTCGCCTTCAGTTCGTCGTACATGTTCAGGGCCATGATTACGCGCAGGTTCATGTCGATGATCTGTGTCGTCAGATACAGGTTGCGCTCCAGATTCGATGAATCCACCACGTTGATGATTATATCAGGGGTTTCTTCCACCAGATTTTTGCGGACGTACAGCTCTTCGGGGCTGAAGCCGGAGATTGAATACGTACCAGGCAGGTCGACTATCACGAATTTATACCCGCCGTATTCGAAATTCCCTTCCTTGGCATCCACCGTCACCCCGCTGTAGTTCCCCACATGTTCATGGCTCCCCGAAGCGATGTTGAAAAGCGAAGTCTTGCCGCAGTTCGGATTCCCGACCAGGGCCACCCTGATCACATGCCTGCGCTGCTCTGCCAGATCCTTCATCCTCTGTGACAGGATTTCCGCCTCGTCACAAGACTCGGCAATCACTGTGGCTGACGTAGCCGGTTTCCCGAGGCTTTCCTTGGCCTCCGATTCGCTGATGACTTCTATCATGTCGGCCTCTTCGCGCCTCAGCGAGATTTTGTAGCCGATGATTTCATATTCTATGGGATCTTTCAATGGGGCGTTCAGTATGACTTTCACGACATTCCCCTTTATGAATCCCAGTTCCAGTATCCTTTTCCGGAAACTTCCGTGGCCGCTGACTCTGACCACTACGCCGCGTTCTCCGGTTTTCAATTCAGACAATTTCATATCGAGTTGTTTTGACAGGGTGATCACCCTGATTCCGCCGCAAAGATACGCAAAAATAGCTTCTCCGCTATCCCCATTAATTGCGATATGTCGCGTCCGGCTGCGGTTTGCAACCCGTTTGCAGTCAGCATCGGAGATGCTTTTCTGACTGAGAAAAAAGATTTTTAGGGCCGCAGGTGTCAGTCAAAGGTATATTTTTTGTAAATTTGCCGCGGCCATTATATTGAAAATTATTATGAAAGGATCTGAATTTCTGAAGGAAACATACAGCAGCCTTGACAACAAGTCGAAATATGTTGTATTCAAGATAAGGAAGTCCAGCTGGAAATTCTGGGCAGTCATAGCGGCGACAGTCGTCGTACTCATAGCGTTGATAGTCTGGCTGACGAGGCCGGAGCCTCCGCAGGAAGAAATCCCGATAGTCATGACCGAGACCGTCTCTACCCAGGATGTCGAACTTTACGGCGAATACCCTGGCACCATACGGGCACAGCAGTTCGTGGAAGTCCGGGCGCGTGTCGAGGGCTATCTCGAGAACATGCTGTTCGAAGAGGGTACATACGTCGAGAAGAACCAGGTTCTTTTCATCATCGACCCGCGCCAGTATCAGGCCCAGGCGGACAGGGCGGAAGCTCTTCTGGAAAAGAACAAGGCCCTCGCGCAGAAAGCCGAGCGTGACCTGAACCGTATCCGGCCGCTTTTCGAACAGAATGCCGCCAGCCAGCTTGATCTGGACAATGCCATCGCCGCCTACGAAAGTGCGAAAGCCGAAGTGCTCATGAGCGAAGCTGACCTGAAACAGGACGAACTCGCCCTCAGCTATACCACTGTCCGCTCTCCGATAAGCGGCTATATCAGCGAGAGATATGTCGATATAGGCACTCTTGTCGGTCCGGGAGGCCAGTCCCTGCTGGCCAATGTCGTCAAAAGCGATACAGTCGATGTGGAATTCAAGATGACGGACCTCGACTATCAGATCAGCAAGGACAGGAACGTGAATATCGGACAGAAGGATTCCACCAGAAAATGGGATCCGTATGTCACCATCACCATGGCGGACAAGTCGGTGTACAAATATAAAGGTCTGGTCGATTTCGCCGATCCTCAGGTAGATTCCCGCTCAGGTACATTCTCGGTCCGTGCGGAGATGCCGAACCCTGACCATGACCTTCTTCCGGGCCAGTTCACGAATGTCACCCTTCTGCTTGATGTCAGGGAAGACGCCGTGGTCGTTCCGACCAAAGCCATCATCACCGAGAAGAGCGCAGCCTATATCTTCGTTCTCCGGAGCGACGGCATCGCTGAAAAACGGTTCATAGAGCTCGGTCCCGAGACAGGAAACAAGACCGTGGTGGAACGCGGACTTCTTCCGGGAGAACAGATAGTGGTCGAAGGATATCACAAACTCACCCACGGGCAGAAAGCCCGTACGGCCGATACTCCGGTTTCAGGGGAGACCAATTGATGTGAATTTGACATCTGACTGCCATTGTCCGGAGCAGAATCCTGCGACGGACTTCCGGACAGGGGCAGTCAAAACTGACATAAAATGAAATCAGACTTTTTTATAGACAGACCGGTCTTCTCGACCGTCATTTCCGTCATCATAGTGCTGGTAGGCTTTATCGGACTTACGCTGCTTCCGGTGGACCAGTATCCTGACATCGTCCCTCCTGTAGTCCGTGTCACCGCTTCTTATCCGGGAGCGAGTGCGCAGACAGTGGCCCAGGCAGTGGCTACGCCTATCGAACAGGAGCTGAACGGTACTCCGGGGATGCTCTACATGGAGTCCAAGAACACGAATTCGGGAAGCTTCACGGCCAACATCACATTCGACATATCCAGCAATCCTGATCTGGCGGCAGTCGAAGTCCAGAACAGGGTGAAGCAGGCCGAAGCCAGGCTTCCGGTGGAAGTGGTGCAGAACGGTATCTCCGTGGAGAAAGTGGCGGCAAACAAGCTCGTGACAGTTACCCTGCTCACCGATGACCCGAAATTCGACGAGATATATCTGAGCAATTATGCGACTTTGAACGTCCTCGACATGCTCAGACGAGTGCCGGGAGTCGGGCGTGTGTCCAATGTCGGAAGCCGTTACTATGCCATGCAGATATGGGTGCAGCCTGACAAGCTGGCAAGTCTCGGCCTGACGGTGCAGGATCTTCAGAAGGCCCTGAAAGACCAGAACCGTGAATCGGCCGCAGGTGTCCTGGGCCAGCAGCCTATCGAAAATGTGGATGTGACCATACCTATCACGGCCACAGGAAGGCTCTCGTCGGTGAGCCAGTTCGAGAACATAGTCATCAGGGCAGGGCAGGACGGTTCCATCATCAGACTGAAAGATGTGGCCAGAGTCTCCCTGGAGGCCCAGTCATACAACACCGAGAGCGGTATCAACGGCGGCAATGCGGCCGTGATGGATGTCTACATGCTGCCTGGGGCGAATGCGCTGGAAGTGGCGGAAAATGTGAAGAAGGAGATGGAGGAAATTTCCAAATCCTTCCCGGAAGGTATTACATACGACATACCTTTCGACATGACCACCTATATATCCGAGTCCATACATCATGTCTATAGAACTCTCTTCGAAGCCCTTCTGCTGGTGATTCTGGTCGTATTCCTCTCCCTGCAGAGCTGGAGAGCCACGCTTATCCCGGCCATAGCGGTGCCTATATCCCTCATCGGTACTTTCGGCATCATGCTCATATTCGGGTTCTCACTGAACATGATGACATTGCTGGGACTCATCCTGGCCATCGGTATTGTGGTCGATGATGCCATAGTCGTGGTCGAGAATGTGGACAGGATCATGCGTGAGGAACATCTGTCCCCGTACGAGGCCACGAAAAAGGCCATGCAGGGAATCGGAGGCGCGCTGATCGCGATGTCGCTTGTGCTCTGTGCCGTATTCGTGCCTGTCAGCTTCCTGTCAGGCATCACCGGACAGCTTTTCCGGCAGTTCACCATCACCATCGCAGTATCTGTCATCATCTCTACCATCGTCGCGCTTACGCTGAGTCCTGTGATGTGTTCCCTCTTCCTCAAGCCGCCGCAGCCTGACGAGAAGAAAAACTTCATATTCAGAAAGATAAACGAAGGTCTGGCATCAGGAAACAGATTCTATGAGAAGATGATCCGTGCCAGCCTGCACCACAGGAGGAGAATGGCAGCCTTCTTCGGTATCACCATCATCAGTATCTGGGTATTCTCCAGCCTGGTTCCGAGCAGCTTCATGCCGAAGGAAGACCAGGGATATTTCACTGTCGAACTTGAACTTCCTGTAGGCGCCACATTGGAAAGGACGAGAGTCATCACTGAGAGGGCGATGGATTTCCTGATGAGACAGCCGGACGTGCAGTATGTGCTGAATGTCACGGGATCCAGCCCGCGTGTGGGCAGCAACCAGTCGAACAGCCAGCTCACCGTGATTCTCAAACCATGGAAAGACAGGAAGGAGACCGACATCAACAAGACCATGGAGACAGTGCGCGATTCCCTGTCCGTATATCCTGAAAGCAAGGTCTATCTGAGTACTCCGGCCGTCATCCCGGGACTTGGAACTTCAGGCGGTTTCTCCATGGTGCTTGAAGCCAGGGGAGACGCGACTTACGAGCAGCTCCAGCAGGCTGCCGACACCCTTATGTTCTATGCCTCCCAGCGCAAGGAGTTCACCGGTCTGTCGACCAATGTCACCAGGGACATACCACAGCTCTTTTTCGATGCCGACC
Organism: uncultured Bacteroidales bacterium; assembly: GCA_944326365.1. Classification (GTDB taxonomy): domain Bacteria; phylum Bacteroidota; class Bacteroidia; order Bacteroidales; family UBA932; genus Cryptobacteroides. The sequence goes on from CALVDR010000013.1 coordinate 8,341, forward strand.
GAGACAAGATCCAGATGATCGGAGTTCCTCTTGCCGACGTGTTCTCCACTCTGAAGGCCTTTACAGGTTCGATCTATGTGAACGACTTCAACATGTTCAACCGTGTCTACCGTGTATACATCCAGGCTGACGCACCGTACAGGGCGCACAAGGACAATCTGAACCTCTTCTTCGTGAAAAGTTCGAACGGGACCATGGTCCCTGTCAATGCCCTCGGCAGCACCGAGTACACTACCGGTCCGGGAACCATAAACAGGTTCAATATGTACTATGCCATCACGGTCAACGGTGAAGCGGCCCATGGATACAGTTCCGGACAGGCGATGGATCTGCTGGAGAGTCTCGCCAGAGAGCATCTTCCTGACAATATCGGCATAGAATGGAGCGGACTTTCCTATCAGGAGAAGAAAGAGGGCGGACAGACAGGCGTGGTCCTCGGGCTGGCCCTGCTATTTGTCTTCCTTTTCCTTGCAGCCCAGTACGAGAGCTGGTCTATCCCTGTGGCAGTCCTGCTGTCGCTCCCTATAGCCATAGCCGGAGCTTACCTCGGGGTATGGGTGCTGGGATATGAAAGCAACGTTTACTTCCTTATCGGTCTGGTGATGCTCGTGGGACTTGTGGCGAAGAACGCCATCCTCATCGTGGAATTCGCGAAAGAGGAAGTCGAGAAAGGAAAGCCTCTGGAGGAGGCTGCCGTCACTGCCGCACATCTGAGATTCAGGCCTATCGTCATGACATCCCTGGCTTTCATCCTGGGTATGCTCCCTCTTGTGTTCGCCACCGGACCAGGTTCCGCAAGCCGCCAGGACATCGGTACAGGTGTGTTCTTCGGAATGATAGTGGCGATCACGGTGGGTATAGTCTTCGTGCCGTTCTTCTTTGTCCAGATTTACAAGCTGAGAGAGAAAATGTCTGAAAAAAGAAAGAAAAAACATTCCGGAGCGGCATTGGCGATAGCCGCATTGATACTTGCCGGGGGACTGGGCGTTTCATGCTCTCCGGCGAAACATTGCGCTGCGCCTGAGTTGGATCTGCCGGAAACATTCATGGCGTCTGAAAATGCGGACACCCTCACCTGGGCGGATGTGGAATGGTGGAAGATTTATCCTGACACGACATTGCATCAGCTTATAAAGGATGCTCTGGAATACAACAGGGACATGCTTGTCGCTGCCGAACGGCTCAGGGAGATGGAATACCGCTACAAGATCCAGCGCTCGGAGCTCTGGCCGTCGATTTCCGCGAGAGTGTACGGAGAGAACGAATATACGAACTACTCGGGACATGACGGGGAAGATGATCCTGTAGCCAGCGTTCTTGGCAGATTTTCGTGGGAAATAGACCTGTGGGGTCATCTCAGGTGGGCCAGCAGGGAGAAACTGGCCGAGTATTTCGCAAGTGTCGAAGCCCAGCGTGCGCTGAAGATATCGCTGATAGCTGAGGTGGCCGATACGTATTTTGATCTTCAGTCTCTTGACAATGAACTGCTTATCGTCAAGAGAACATTGCAGACCAGGGATGAGGGTGTCCAGAAGGCCAAAATCAGGCTTGACGGAGGTCTGACTTCCGACATCCCGTATCAGCAGGCGTTGGTGGAGAGGGCCACGACGGCGGCACTGGTCCCTGAACTGGAGAGGGAAATAGCCATGAAAGAGAGCGAACTGGCTTTTCTGACAGGTTCTTATCCCAAGCATATAGACAGGGCGCGTATTCCGCTGGAACTGTCATACAGAAAGGAGATTCCGGTAGGCGTACCTTCACAGTTGCTGACCCGCAGACCAGATCTGAGACAGGCAGAGCAGGAATTGCGTGCGGCTGAAGCTGCTGTCGGTGTAGCCCAGGCCGAGAGATTTCCGACATTCGAGATTTCTTTCAACGGCGGTACAGAGACCAGTACCCTGGAGAATATCATCAAGGCACCTTATTATTACATCCTCGGGAATCTGACCGCTCCGATATTCGAATTCGGGAAGCGGAAGGCGAACTTCAAGGCTGCCATAGCTACGTACAATCAGGCGCGGTACAGTTACGAAAAGGATGTTCTCCAGGCGTTCAAGGAAGTCTATGACGCCATAGTCAGCTACAATTCCGCTGTAGAGAACACCAGCCTGAAGTTTGACCTGCAGGAAGCTTCGAAACAGTATGTGTCGCTGGCGAATCTCCAGTATATAAACGGAGCCATCAGCTATATGGACGTGCTGGATGCACAGCGTTCTTATTTCAGCTCGCAGGTGGAACTGAGCAATGCCATCATGCAGGAATACAAGGTTCTCGTCGAGCTTTACAAGGCTCTGGGAGGAGGATGGAACGAATCCGGGACTCAGAATCCTGACGGAAATAACTGAGCCCCGGATCGATTCGCCGGTTATTGACGTTCACGCAAATGCCGGTTACCGGATTCCCCAGTCGGACGGATTGCATTCATCTTTGACTTCTTCCGGAATTCCAGGGAAGAAATTGAAGATGTTTCCGAGTTTTTCTTCTATTTCAGATACGCTGTATGCGAAGTCCCTGAGGTTTCCTCCGGACCTTTCGCCTTCATTTGCCAGATCCTGGGGAAGCCAGAATCCGATGGCCTGCAATTCTGCTGCAGAGCAGTCGCAGATGCGTTTGCCTGTATCGCCATTCTTGGTCCTCAGATAAATCTTGAACTGCGCGGCAGGCAGATCACATTCCTTGGAGATGGACGACAGGTTATCGTATGAGCAGGCATCATACACATAATATCCGTCATCTTCATAGTGGCATCCGGCCACTACGTACGTGGTGTCGCTGCATGTCCACTCGTCGGACAGTTTGTTTTCCAGTTCCTGATGGATGTCCGGGTAGAGGAATCTTTCCGGAGCTATGTTGGTCGGGTAGAAAGTCTGTATGTTCAGAAGCGTATTGTGCCCGCCCCTGTCTGCAGAGCGCAGGATGTGCCCCCGGCCGAAGAACGGACCGTTATCCAGCGGGCTCCAGTACTGATACAGATCTGTCGCGCTGTCTTCTCCGTTCCACGGCCAGTCTGCCCAGTCGGAACCGTAGATGACGGACTGCTCGGACTGGCTGAATTCAGGATCAGGTCTCCACGGATCAGGGGACGTCCTGCCATAGCCTCCTTCCTGATAGCAGCTGTGCATAGGGTAGGCTACCCATACAGGATTATGCCTTCCGGTATCATAGCATGCCGAATAGTTTCTGACACGCTTTCTGCTCCTTACTGTTTCAGCCCAATGGGTGACGTATTTGTAGTCCGGATTCTCCATCACGGTTTCCGGAAGTTCCGGCCATGGTACATTCATGTCCATGACTGTGTACTCTACAGTCTGTTCAGGAGTCTTGCCGGTCTCTGTCAGCCGGAAGTCATCTATTTTGGTGGATTTTGCACGGGACCAGATGACGAAGTTCATTTCCGACGGAGTCCCTCCCTCTATCCTGAAAACCGACGAGCACAGATTCCATGTACCGGTCCCCTTGGTGACGGTCAGTTCCAGTTCGTTTGCTGTTCCCGCGATCCCGTCGAAGCCTACATACAGTCTGACATCCGTATCTGGGTTTACGGTATTTCCCGAAGGAGGCGTGATGCCGAAAGTGAATTCCAGTGTGGTCTGGCCGTTATCCAGCGTGAGTCCGCTGATGGTCAGCGATCTGTCATCATAGCCGAAATTCATGGCATTGCTTCCGGAAGCCCCTTCATATCCCACGGAAACGTATGTGTCGCGTATGCTGATGCCCTGTCCGCTGTAGGATACATTTGCAGAGCCCGGTCCGACGGCGTTGATGTAGCCGTCCCACTGGTCCAGATAGACTGCACTGCCGTATGATGCCTTGTCCAGGTCGTCATAATATATCAGTGTCTCCTGTATGTCGGGATTGTCCGGGTCTTCTTCGTCCGGCTCCTGGTCCTGCTGTTCCCCGCGGTGTACGGTGACGCTTCCTGTTTTTACCTTGTCATCCGGATGCCTTCTTTGGGTGGTGACAGTGATTGTCCCTGTCTGGTTTTCTCCCATTCCGGTTATCCTGACTTCCGTGTCGCCTTCTTTACCGCTTTCCGGTTCGAACTTGAGTTCCGGAGTGTCGGACTCCGCTCTCCAGGATGTATTGGATGTTACTATGAATGTATTGCGGTCGGGGTCGCTTTCATCGAATTCGATATTTTCTGCCGACAGGTAAAGTTCCGCCTCCGGAAATTCTTCGTCGTCGCCGGACAGGACGCTGCATGATGAAACGGCCAGAAGCCCGATTGCCGCCAATGCATGGTACCATGAAATATGCGCTGCCATGTGTCTCATGTTAAATAGTTTGTTGATAATAGGTCCAATTATGGCGTAAATATATGAAATATCCCGGAATTTCGATATGAGAATATGGTACATGAAGATTATTCTCCGTATTTTTGCACGGTTATCCGACAGTGGATTATTTTCCGGTAAAAATGAAAATAAATACAGACAAGCCGATGAACGGGTGGCTGGCGCTCAGTCCGCTGGCTCTTTTTCTATGTATATATCTGATTTCGTCGGTAGTGGCGGCTGATTTCTATAAAGTGCCTATTGCGGCGGCATTTCTGCTGGCTTCGGCGTATGCCCTTCTTATTACGAGGGCGGGAAGCACCGAAAAGAAAATCGCCATATTTTCTGAAGGTGCAGGAAACGGGAATGTCCTTATGATGATCTGGATATTCGTTCTGGCAGGGGCATTTGCCGGAACGGCGAAGGATATGGGAGCCATAGACGCTTCAGTGAATTTCGCCTTGAGTATCCTTCCCGGAAAATTCATTTATGCCGGACTTTTTCTGGCGTCATGTTTCATATCCATGGCCATAGGGACGAGTGTCGGGACTGTTGTGGCTCTTGTGCCTATGGCTTCGGGCATAGCGGCCGAGGCCGGGATGGATGTCGCATTCGTCACTGCCATTGTCACCGGAGGTGCATTTTTCGGCGACAATCTTTCTTTCATATCCGATACGACCATTGCCGCGACACGTACACAAGGGTGTACGATGTCCGACAAATTCAGGGTAAATATCGGTATTGTCGCGCCTGCGGCATTGATAGTCACCGTAATATATGTTTTTTACGGTCTTTCGGAGAATATTGCCGTACAGGCAGGGGAGATAGACGGGGTGAAACTGATACCATATCTTCTGGTGATAGGGCTGGCGATAGCTGGTATCAATGTGGTGACAGTACTTCTGGTCGGTATTGTGGCCAATGCCGTGATAGGATTTTCGTACGGTGCGTTCTCGTGGGTGGAATGGCTGGCATCGATTGGTGACGGCATAGGTTCCATGGGAGAACTGATCATAGTGACGATGCTGGCAGGCGGGATGCTGGAGGTCATCAGGCACAACGGGGGGCTGGACTTCATCATCTCGGGACTTACACGGCGCATTTCAGGAAAGCGCGGAGCCGAATTCAGCATAGCGGCCCTGGTGAGCATGGCGAATCTCTGTACGGCGAACAACACCATAGCCATCATCACGACAGGGCGGATAGCGAAGGATATCTCGGAAAAGTACGGCCTGGATCCGCGGAAGACTGCAAGTATTCTCGACACTTTCTCTTGCCTGGTGCAGGGCCTGATTCCTTACGGCGCGCAGCTGCTGATGGCTTCCGGGCTTTCCGGAGTGTCCGGCATTTCCATCATGGGCTTCATGTATTATCCTTTCCTGATGGGCCTGTGCGCCATTCTTTCCATCCTTTTCCGCTATCCCCGCAGATTCAGCTGAAAAATCACGTTTATTTCATTATCTTTGTATAATCGTGAAATCGGGGACAGATGGAAGATATTTGCATTTATGACGGGGATGCCGTGATCAGCCGGATAGTGTTCGGGCATGGTTTGTCCGGAGTGGCCGGAGCGCTTGCGGATTGCACCGGAAGCGGCAGGACGCTGCCGGTGTATATGATATATGACGCTCATGTGGAGGAATTTGTCTCGGAAGTGGAGTCGGTGGTGTCGGGAATCGGCGGACTGGAATTCTGCGGGAAATACAGTGTCGTGGCGACGGAGGAAGGCAAGACCATGGATACGGTGCTGGACATGGCAGGCTGGCTCCTGGAAAACGGTGCGGACAGGAATGCCATGGTTCTGGCCGTCGGCGGCGGTATCACTACGGATATGGCTGGATTCGCTGCATCGATATATAAAAGGGGAGTGCGTTTCGCATATGTCCCGACCACGCTGCTTTCCCAGGTGGATGCCGCCATCGGAGGGAAGACAGGTGTGAACTATGATTCGTACAAGAACATGATCGGAGTCATCCGCCAGCCGGAATTCACGTATATCTGTCCCGAAGTGCTGGAGACCCTGCCTCTCAGGGACTTCCTTTCAGGGGCTGCGGAGCTGGTGAAGACTTTCCTGATAGAAGACCGGGGATTCTACCGCAGGTCGGTGACCTTTCTGGCGGGACTGCACGGTGCGGCAGACAAGACGGCTTTTCTGAAAGGGAACAGGCATGAACTGCTGGAGCTGGTCCGTGCTGCAGCCTCGGTGAAGGCAGGCATCGTCACCCGTGACCAGTTCGAAACGGGAGAGAGACGCAAGCTGAATCTCGGGCACACTTTCGCGCATGCCATAGAGAAAAATGCAAGGATGGCCGGAGATGATATCACCCACGGGGAAGCTGTTTCCATGGGTATGGTGATGGCTGCGGAGCTGTCTGTGAAGATTGGGCTTGCCCGAAACGGTTTCTCTGAGGCTCTGTATACGGATTTCCGCTCAGCAGGGCTTCCTGTGGACTGCCCGTATCCGGTTTCTGAACTGGCTGAGGCCATGTCGAAGGACAAGAAGGCCGAGAACGGCACCATCCATTTCGTGCTTCTTTCCTCTCAGGGACATGTGGAAATCCGCGATATGACCGCGGACCGTGCTGCAAGTCTTCTCGCCTGACATGAGAACGCGTGAAAAGGATAAAGTGATTCATCGAACTGACGTTATATTATGATTTGCACTACCATACAGAACAAGACAGCAGCTCAGATAGCGGAGATCCTGCAGACTGCCGAGATGGCTGAAATCCGGCTGGACAGATGCTCTCTGACAGATGACGAGATAGACACATGTTTCGAATCCGATGTGCCGCTGGTGGCTACCTGCCGTGTATCCGAAATCTTGGCTGTCGATCCGTCCTTGTCGGAAATCAAGGCTTCCAGCATCTGCGAAGACCGTCTGTGCAGGGCCATAAAGGCAGGCGCCAGATATGTGGATGTCGAGATGGAAGCGCCGAAATACATGTCGAAACGTGTCCGCGCCTGTGCCGGTGAATACGGAAGCGTTTTCATCAAGTCGTATCATGACTTCTCGGGAACTGATTCCTGTGAGGCGTTGAAGGCTCTGGTGGAGAAATGTTTCCACATAGGCGCCGACATCGTTAAAATAGTCACTACCGCGAAGAATCCTGAAGATGCGGACAGGGTATTGAGACTTTACGATGAATTCGCTCCGGGACGGCTTATCGCCTTTTCCATGGGCGAAGCCGGACGGGAATCGCGCATGCAATGCCTCGCAAAAGGCGCCCCGTACACATATGCTGCGCTGAATGAGGAAGATGCGGCCGCTCCCGGCCAATGGTCATCCGAGGCGATGTCCTCTTCCCTGTACGGAGACCGGAAGCCGGTCAATGCATCCGTCACCATCCCTTCATCGAAAAGTTTCGCCCAAAGGGCAATAATAGCGGCCGCCCTGGCGGACGGAGTCTCCCATCTTTCAGGTTATTCGCCTTGCGGCGACAATGAGTCTGCCATCGCTGTAGCCAAAGCCCTCGGTGCCGAGGTCAGTGCCGACGGGCCGGAACTCACTGTCAAAGGTATAGCCGCGGCTCCGGAATGTGTGGATATCAGGACACTGCATACCGGGGAATCCGGACTTCTGACCAGGCTCATGATACCGCTCCTTCCGATGATATCGAAGTCTCCGGTAAGGATGACCGGGGAGAAAACCCTGCTGGACAGGCCTTTGAAAGGCGCGGAAGAGATGATGTCGGCTTTCGGGGTGAATATGGAAAGCGAATCTGGAGACTGCAGGATACCTCTCACGGTGACAGGCCCTCTGTGCAGCGGACAGGCTGAAATTTCCGGCAGGTACGGCTCCCAGCTCATTTCCGGCTTGCTGATGGCATTGCCATTGGCTGACAGATATTCTAAGGTCACGGTCCGGGACCCGAAAAGCATCCCCTACATGTTCATAACTCTGGATGTGATGAAAAAATTCGGAGTCAAAGTCGGAAACGAGATGGCCGGCGGACGAGACTTCGTGGAATCGGGCGGCGACTGGTCATTCTGTACGGAGATGCTCTTCAAGGTGAAGGGTGGACAGCGGTATCACGCTGCTGATTTCGCGATTGAGGGAGACTGGAGTTCCGCAGCCAATTTTCTGGTGGCCGGGGCCGTATTCGGCAAGGTGGAGATTTCCGGTCTGGATACGAAGTCGCTGCAGGCCGACCTTTCCATCATGGATATATTGATGGAAGCAGGGGCAAGCCTGTCCCAGACAGGGGATCATCTCGGTACTGTGACAGTCCAGCGTGCCCCGCTGACAGCTTTCGAGGTAGATGCATCAAACTGCCCTGACCTCTTTCCGATCATTTCGGTGCTGGCAGCCTTCTGTCAGGGGACCAGCCGCATTTCAGGAACGGACAGGCTTGCCCACAAGGAGAGCGACAGGGGGAAGGCCATATTGGATATGCTGCTGAAGATGGGGGTCAAGGCTTCCGTGGATGACAATGTCCTCGTCATAGAAGGACATTCGCTGTCGTCCCGTCTGCTGAACGGGAATCTGCTGAAAGGCGGTTCCTATACATCCAGCCATGATCATAGGATGGCCATGGCTCTCAAGGTGGCGGAGCTCGGGGCCGACAGTCCTGTGACCATAGACGATACGGCCTGTGTCGCCAAATCTTTCCCTACCTTTTTCGAACTGTTCGGAAAATTCGGGGACAGGAGCCGCAGGTAAGTCTTTCCTCCCTATAGTGGCGGATTCGGGAAAGACGGTACTTATACGCAGATAAAAGGATATAAACTATACGAAGATGAACGGTTTTGGCCAGAAATTCAGAGTGTCATTGTTCGGAGAGTCCCATGGCAGGGCCATAGGGATAGTGATGGACGGCGTACCTGCTGGAATCCCATTGTCCGAGCAGGACTTTTCAGAAGACATATTGCGACGCAAGAGCGGAGCCAAAGGCACTACTCCGAGGATAGAAGACGACAAGCCTGAAATCCTGAGCGGTGTTTTCGGAGGAAAGACTACGGGGGCGCCGCTGGCGGTCGTATTCAGGAACAACAACACCAAATCTTCCGACTACGAGATTTTCAAGGTGATGCCGCGTCCGGGGCATGCGGATTTCGCGGCCGGCGTGAAATGGGACAATTTCAATGACCCACGCGGGGGAGGGCATTTCTCAGGCCGACTGACACTTCCGGTGGTCGCTGCAGGCGTAGTGGCGAAAAAGATTATCGGGGATGTTTGCGTGAACGCCAGGCTGGTAGAGGTCGGCGGCGTGTCAGGAGGGGAAGAACAGTGGCGGGATGTTCTGGACCAGGCGATAAAGGACGGGGATTCATTGGGAGGAATAGTGGAATGTTCCATAGACGGAGTTCCGACAGGCGTCGGGGAGCCTTTCTTCGACTCTGTGGAATCTCTGGTTTCTCATGCTGTTTTCTCCATACCTGGAGTGCGCGGGGTAGAGTTCGGTGACGGCTTCCATGCTACGAGGATGAAAGGCTCGGAACACAATGATCCCATCATTTCGGATTCCGGGGAATGCGGGAAGAACGGGGCCGGCGGCGTGAACGGCGGACTGGCGAACGGAAATCCGATAGTGTTCCGCGTGGCCTTCAAGCCGACTTCAAGCATCAGAAGACCACAGCAGACATATGATTTCTCGACCGGAGGCATGGGGATTCTGGAAATACCGGGGCGTCACGATGTGTGCTTCGCCCTCAGGACTCCTGTCGTGGTGGAGGCCATGGCAGCCATAGTCATGGCAGATCTGATGTCCAGGTAGATAACGGCAGTCCGACGAATTGACACGGTGGATTCCGGGGAACTATGGCCGGGCGGGGAGCCGCAGACGGTATTTCAGGCTGCCGTCGTTCATGTACCACAGCATGCCGTCTGTCCGGAAGTCTTCCGGCTGGAGGATTCGGTCCGGCTGTCTTGTCTGCGGAGTGCCATGTCCCTGTCTGAACGCCTTCCTGGACCAGTCTTCCGGATCTATCGTGAAGAGCACAGGCTCTTTCTGCCCGTCTTCCACGAATCCGAGCCGCCTGTACACGGCCCCGTCGGACCATTCGAGATCCGCATAGCTCATGATATCGTCCGGCCTGATGTCTTCCATGAATTTTTTCAGGACTTTTCCCATTCCTCCGGGGATTCTGGTTCCGCTGGCGGATGCATACCTGATCCATTCATAAGACCTGATTTCCCGGCCTTCCTTGATCCATTTTCTGGAGTTTGAAAAAGTGGCGGCGGCTACGAGCATGCCTGAATTCCTGTCAGTCAGTCCGTAACAGTGGCGGCATGCAGACGCCCCGTAGGTGTGGTTTGCATCCATGAATCTGTTCGCCGTGCCGCGGTCGATCCTTTCCACGGAGCAGTTCCTGGCGAATATGCTGCGGAATTTTCCCAGGTGTGACAGCACTCTGGCCCTGTACAGGCTGTTCTGTTTCCTCCAGCGGTCTTCCGCGATGGTCACTACACAGGTTCCTGCCTGGCTGTCATTCCGGCCGCAGGTGACCGCATTACCGCCTGTCTTGTCCGGCAGTCCTGCCATGGCTGCGCCCTGAAGCAGTTTTCCGGCAGCCGACCGTTTCCTGTATTCTTCAGCGGCTTCTTCAGGCGAGCGGGCGCTGATGGCTGCCGGGAGTATGTACAGGGTCTCTCCTGCAGCATTCCAGGCCTTCAGGAACATCAGTCCGTCCACGGCTGTTTCTTCACAGGCGAATCCCGCCTGCGTCACGAAGCGGCGTATTTCCTGATAAAATTTCATCTTCAGTGCTGGTTCTTCAGGATTTTCCCTGTCCATGACGGAAATCCGGAGCAATTTTAGCAAAGTTTTTCTTTTTCTTTTGAAAAATTTTCTCTTTTGGTGATAAATTTATGAATTTTGTCTTCTGATATCAGGTTTGGAAAGACAGAAGAAATGACAGAAAAAAATAAAGAAGAAAACTCCGGGATGGCCCCGATGGCGGAGAGCGGAATCCATGCCGGTTTCCCTTCACCGGCACAGGACTATATGAATCCCTGCATAGATCTTAATAAGGAGCTGGTCCGGCATCCCGCAGCGACGTTTTACGGCAGGGTGGTGGGTGATTCCATGCTTGATGCCGGTGTGGAGGAAGGGGATATCCTTGTGATAGACAGGTCTCTTGAGGCGTCGGAAGGGAAAATGGCCGTCTGCTTTCTGGACGGAGAGTTTACATTGAAATACATTTCACTGAAAAATCCGTCTACAGGCGAAAAGGACGGTGTCTGGCTGGTGCCTGCAAACCGGAAATATCCGCCCCTGAAAGTCCGGGAACTGTCTGATTTCACCATATGGGGGATAGTCACATATATCATAAAGAAAGTCTGATGTCAGGAAAATGCCGCCATGTACGCGCTTGTGGACTGCAACAATTTCTTCGTTTCCTGCGAGAGGGTATTCAGACCCTGGCTCGAAGGACGGCCTGTCGTGGTTCTGTCGAACAATGACGGATGTGTGGTGGCCCGCAGCAACGAGAGCAAGGCTATGGGCATCAGGATGGGTACGCCTTTCTATCAGGTGAGCCATCTCGCCGACCAGGGCCGTCTGGAAGTCTGTTCGTCGAATTACGTGCTTTACGGGGACATGTCTGCACGTGTCATGTCTATTCTGGCTGATGCAGTGCCGAAAATCGAGATTTATTCCATAGATGAGGCCTTTCTGGTGCTTGACGGTATCGCGGAAGAAAAAATCAGGGACTTCTGTTCCTCTCTGGCGGCCAGAATCCGCAGATGGACAGGAATACCTGCAAGCATCGGTGTGGCTCCGACCAAGACATTGGCCAAGATAGCCAGCCATTTTGCCAAGAAATTCCCGGGATATAAGGGAGTATGCATGATAGATACTGAGGAGAAGCGGATGAAGGCTCTGTCTCTGACTCCCATAGAAGAGGTGTGGGGAGTGGGCAGACGGCTGGCCCCGAAACTGAAAGAGGCCGGAGTGCTGACGGCTTTGGACTTCACGGAACGTCCGGAAAGCTGGATCAGGGAACATTATATGCTTCATGGGGTACGGACATGGATGGAACTGCGGGGAACGGTCTGTGTGGAAGCGGAAACGGAAGCTGCGCGGAAGTCCATATGTACATCCAGATCTTTTGCCGACATGATCGTGGATGAGGAGGAAATCTCGATGAAGGTCTCCGATTTCGCGGCCCAGTGTGCCCGAAAACTCAGGGAGGAAGGCACGGCTGCGCAAGACGTTACGACATTTCTGTATACGAACAGATTCAGAGCCGACCTGGACCAGTATTTCCCGTCGGCTACCATCCGTCTGCAGACGGCGGCCAGCAATACCCAGGAAATAGTCTCCGCCGCTCTCAAGGCGCTGCGTACGATATTCCGTCCGGGTTACAGGTACAAGAAAGCCGGGGTCATAGTGGGCAATATCGTACCTGCAGACAGCGTGCAGGCTTCGCTTTTCGATTTCGATCCCGGGCTCAGGACGAAGAACGACCGTCTGTCCCGAATCATGGACAGTGTAAACAGACGCGGTGATTCATCCCTGCTCAGACTGGCTTCCCAGAAGTCCGGACATTATGCGGAAGACATCAGGAGGGAGCACTGTTCCCGACGCTATTCCACATCGCTGGACGAGGTTATAGAAGTGAAATGAACGCGTCGCTGAAATTATTGTTCCAAAAATATCTTCAAAATAGTCGGAATGACGATAAAAAAACATAAATTTGCATAATGCGTGTGGCTGAAAAGGCTGTGTTTCAAGTGTGACGCAAAAGCCGCCTTTCCTGGTCCATGCAATGGATACGGTATCTAACTAAAGAATAATACTATGCTAAAAGTCAATTTGGGAGGTTGCAGCTCCTTCGTTAAAGATGCAGATTACAAGCAGTATGTTGAAAAAGCCCTTGCAGCATTCGATGTCCTTGAAAGCGAGACAGGTGCGGGAAATGATTTCCTGGGATGGAAACATCTTCCTACCACTACTCCGGAATCATTGATAGAGGATTGCGAAGCTATCAGGGATGCCTGGAAGGCTAAAGGGGTGAATCTGGTCATTGTCATCGGTATCGGCGGGTCCTATCTGGGCGCGAAATGCGCTGTCGAGGCCCTTTCCCATTCGTTTGCGAAGCAATTGGCTTCAGCCAAAGATTCGATGGAAGTGGTGTTTGCCGGCCAGAATCTTTCCGAGGAATATATCAGCGAACTGATGGATCTCGCCAAGGAACGCAACGTGGCTGCTGTAGTGATTTCGAAATCGGGAACTACTACAGAACCGGCAGTAGCTTTCAGGCAGATCAAGAACTATATAGAGGAAAAGTACGGGAAGACGGAGGCAGCCGGGAGAATCGTGGCTGTCACAGACGCGAAGAAAGGCGCCTTGAAATCCCTGTCCACTCAGGAAGGTTACAAGACATTCGTCATCGAGGACAATGTCGGAGGCCGTTTCTCGGTTCTCACTCCGGTAGGAATCCTGCCTATCGTTCTCGCAGGTTTCGATATCAGGATGATGCTCAAGGGCGCTGCGGAGATGGAGGAGACATCTGCCAGACGTTCGGCCGACAATCCTGCCGTACAGTATGCGGCCATGAGGAACCTGCTTTATGACCAGGGAAAGAAAATCGAGATTCTCGTGTCATTCAACCCTAAGCTCCAGTATCTGGGCGAGTGGTGGAAGCAGCTTTACGGAGAGTCCGAAGGCAAGGACGGAAAGGGCATTTTCCCTGCATCGGTGAACTTTACCACTGACCTTCATTCCATGGGACAGTATATCCAGGACGGGGAGCGCATCCTCATGGAGACAGTGGTGTCTGTGGAGAGCAGCAACCGCTCCATGGCCATAGTGAACGATCCTCAGAATCTGGACGGACTGAATTTCCTGTCCGGAAAACAGATTGAGCACTGCAACGCCATGGCTGAACTCGGGACCAGGCTGGCTCATATTGACGGAGGAGTCCCTCAGCTCCAGGTCTCCATCGAGAGGATAAACGAGTACAATCTCGGGGCTCTCTTCTATTTCTTCGAGAAAGCCTGCGGAATCAGCGCGTATATCCTCGGAGTGAATCCGTTCAACCAGCCTGGAGTGGAGGCGTACAAGAAGAATATGTTCGCCCTGCTCGGCAAACCTGGATATGAGGCTCAGGCCGAAGAACTGAAGAAGAGACTGTAAATCCGTACTTGACACATTGCAGATGCAGAAGAAAGGTGTACTTTCCGTTTTCGACATCTGTCTGATTCTCGGAATAGGGGTGACCAATATCCTCTATTCCGTTTTTTCTGGCTCTGTCGATGTATTGGGCTCCCTGACGGGGATAGCCGGTGTCCTGTGCGTGGTCCTGGTGGCGAAAGGCAGTATCTGGAATTACCTGTTCGGGCTGGTGAATGTATCTCTTTACGCGTGGATTTCATTCAAGACAGGACTCTATGGCGATGCGGCATTGAATGCCCTGTATTATTTTCCGATGCAGTTCATCGGATGGTGGCAGTGGCGGAAACGCGGGGCTTCCACCGTGCGCGGTGAAGACGGACAGGCGTCCATAGTCCATGCCAGAAGGCTGACTCCCGGTCAGCTGGCTGTTCTGGTGACTGTATGTGCTGCAGGCATAGTTCTCGGAGCCTTTGTCCTGGATAAACTGGGAGATCCCCAGCCGTGGAAAGATTCCGTGACCACTGTCCTGAGCATCATTGCGCAGTTCCTTATGGCTCTGGCATTCATGGAACAGTGGGCTCTCTGGATCATCACGAACATAGTCAGTGTCATCATGTGGTCCGTATGCGTCGCGAACGGTGATCCTCATTCCGAGCTGATGGTCATCATGTGGATCTTCTATCTGGCAAATTCCATCAACGGTCTCCGTGTGTGGCTGAAACTGAGCCGTTCATAAATTTTATGATTTTCCGTGCAACGTCGGCATGTCTTGGTGCATCTATATGGCGTGTTTGATTAATAATATATGAACGTCATGAGAGAACTTGCCATAGAAATACTGAAGAGAGTCGGGGCTTTCCTAGTGGTAGCTTTCGTTCTCTCATCGTTTGTTCTGTTTTCATAGAACGATCTGCAACTTTTGATACATTGCTATGACGGCGGCCTGATTTCATGGGAAGGCTGCCGTCATTGTGTAAATATTTGCTATCTTTGCAGTCTTGATTTAAATCGGCGGCGGACGCCGGAATTGCATTTGACTATGGCACAGAAACCATCCATACCCAAGGGAACCAGGGATTTCGGGCCGGCGGAAATGGCCGGAAGGAATTATATTTTCGATACGGTCAAGTCCGTGTTCAGGACTTACGGCTACATGCCCATCGAGACTCCGTCCATGGAGAATCTCGGCACTCTTCTCGGAAAATACGGTGATGAAGGTGACAAGCTGCTTTTCCGCATCCTGAATTCCGGAGATGCCTTTTCCGGAGTGGATTTCGACAGCTATATGCTCGAAGACGGGAAATGCAACAGCAAGGCCCTGTCTCTGAAAGTCTGTGAAAAAGGGCTCAGATACGACCTGACTGTCCCGTTTGCACGTTTCGTGGTCCAGCATCAGAACGAGCTGTCTTTCCCGTTCAAAAGATACCAGATCCAGCCGGTGTGGAGGGCAGACAGACCGCAGAAAGGCAGGTACAGGGAATTTTACCAGTGCGATGCCGATGTCATCGGATCCGGATCGCTTCTCAATGAACTGGAACTGGTGCAGATAGTCGACAGGGTCTTCACTCTGTTCGGCATAAATGTGCTGATCAAGATAAACAACAGGAAGGTGCTGGCCGGTCTGGCAGAGATTTCAGGTTTTCCAGATCAGGTGACGGATATCACAGTGGCCATAGACAAGATAGACAAGATCGGACTGGAGGCCGTGGAGGCAGAGATGAGGGAAAGAGGTCTGACGGAGGCTGCGATTTCCGTGATAGAACCTGTCCTGACCCTGAAAGGCGGCTATGCGGAAAAGATTTCCGTCATGCGCGGCCTTATGGAAGGCAAGTCGGCTTCAGGGATAGTTTCGGAGACCGGGTTGAAAGGCCTGGATGAACTGGATGAACTGTTCGGACTCATAGATGCGGCAGGAATTTCCCAGGAGGTGGAGATAGACCTGTCTCTGGCAAGAGGCCTGAACTACTATACAGGGGCCATTTTCGAGGTGAAGGCAAAGGATTTCGAGATCGGAAGTATTTGCGGAGGCGGCAGGTATGACAACCTGACCGGAATCTTCGGCCTTCCGGGCATGTCCGGTGTGGGCATCTCTTTCGGTGCCGACAGGATTTATGACGTGCTGAAGGGACTGGACAAATTTCCGGAAGATGTCACTACTGCTACAAGAATATTGTTCGCCAATATGGGCGCCGATGAAGTGAAATACCTGCTTCCGCTGGTGTGCAAGCTTCGCGAATCAGGCGTTTCATGCGAGATTTTCCCGGATTCTGCAAAACTGAAAAAACAGTTCGACTATGCGGACAGGAAAGCCATTCCGTTCATTTCCATCACTGGAGGCGATGAAGTATCGAAAGATCAGGTGAATCTGAAGAATCTTTCCACGGGCGAGCAGAAAAGCTTCGCCAAAGATGATATTGGGGGGATATTGAAGTTCATACGGTGATTCCCCGGGAAGGATGATGGAAATTTAGCGATATTTTTAAAATATTTTTGGTTTTTTAAAAATTATCCTTATCTTTGCAGTCCAATATCGCGGGGTAGAGCAGTTGGTAGCTCGTCGGGCTCATAACCCGGAGGCCGGAGGTTCGAGTCCTTCCCCCGCTACCAAGCAGGACAGTTCTGATGAGCTGTCCTTTTTTTATCCTTATGAAGACAGCGGTATTTCTTTTCGATCTGGATGGTGTCATTTTCGACACTGAGGGCCAATATACGGAATTCTGGGACGGCATAGGCCGTGACTATCTCGGTGATCCGGAACTGTCCGGAAAGCTCAAGGGAGAGACGATAGCCAAGTCTCTGCAGAGATGTTTTCCTGATGATCCGCTCAGGCGTGAGGAAGTCAGGGCCAGTCTCTATGATTTCGAGGCGCAGATGAAATTCGAGTATGTGCCTGGTGCTTACGGATTCCTGGAATATCTGAAAGGACAAGGTTATCCGACAGCCATTGTTACCAGTTCGAACAGGGACAAGATGGCGCAGGTTTACAAGTCCAGACCTGAGATCCGGGATATGGTGTGCCGGGTGCTGACGGGGGACGATTTTGCCAGATCCAAGCCATACCCCGACTGCTATCTGCTGGGAATGGAGCTTTTCGGTGCCGCTCCGGAAGATGCTTATATTTTTGAAGACTCGTTTAACGGGTTGCGCGCAGGACGCGATTCCGGAGGACACGTCATAGCTCTCGCCACCACAAACACGAGGGAGTCCGTCGCTCCCTACGCCGATCTGGTCCTCGATGACTTCACATCTGTTCTGGATGGCCTGTCGGCCAATTTCGGATTGTTTGAAGGTGCTCCATTGCCCGTATTCTAGAAGATGCCTACCGATATCGCCAATGTCGCCGGTATCTATTACTGGAGTCAGGACAGATAAGAAAGAAAGGCTCTCTATTTTTCAATTTATATATCCTTTATGGAATTGTGTCGTAGGTTGCGTATTTCGGTCGATAGCCACCCAGGGATTTTTTCCAACTCTATCTGCCTGCTTAAATGGAATGAGAAATCTGTATATCTAATGAGGTGTCGGTATAGTTAAAAGTGTGTGTCACCATATCCATTCTCAATTTTTGGAGTAATCCACATAGGTATATCTAAAGAATAGAATCCTCTATATACAACAAACCCTCTCACATTCCTGCAAGAGGGCGTGTTGTTAAACTATTTCTTGAATAAGTCGGAATGAGTACCTGTTCTGGCAAGTTCGAGTATCTGCAATTCGTTGTTATCTGTCTTTTTGTATATCAACAGCCAATCCGGTTTGATATGACATTTCCGATAACCGACTTAATTTCCTCGCAAGGCATGGTCTTTCTTCTCTTTGGGTAGTGGAATGTCGTTTGCCAGTTTATAGATAACATCATTGAGTTCTTCAATGGGAAGATTTCTGCGTTTCGCCAGTTCCCAGTCTTTTCTGTACTTCTCTCCGTTTATTGATGCAGATGTTTGCGATGATCTCTTTTTCACACAGGAAACCACGTAAGGCATCGCAATCGAATCCGGCATCGGCATTGAGAAAAAGGCCGTCAACCCGAGATTGCAAAGTGTCAAACTCCCGACTTTGAGTGACATAACCACGTTTTGCCTTCGAAAGATGAGGCAATATCTCATTTTTTATCGTATCTTTGTCGAGCACAGTGTACATAGGACTTTCACTATATATGAGTTTGGGCACCCATAATATAAGGGATAATTCTATTTGTATGCTGTGCTTTAACATTTATTACGATTTTACCTGCTTCTTCCTTGGGAAAATGGAACTCCTTAAATACTTGTCGAGATGTTACGTATTCTTTCCAGGATGGTAGCGCTGCTCGTTGGAGTGGCCGCTCTGTCCCCAATTTCGGCCCAGTCGATCCGTTTGTTGCCAAAGCCTCCGCGTCCGTTCGAAGTGGAGCGCCTCGAACGGTGGGCCCCCGAGTATCTGACCGTGACGCGGTCGTTCTATATTGCCAAGAAGCGGTCCGGTGATGCCAGCCCTGTTACGGTGCTCAATGCTAACGGGATGCCCGACCAGCAGGCCCTTTGGTTTGAGGTTATCCCGCAACCGGGCGACCCCGAAACCTATCGCTTGGTCCCCGGCACTGTGATCCTTACGGTGGATGGCGTGTCGACGCGCGGCATGACCGAAGAGGAGTTCTACCGGCTGTTGGATGGCTCGGAGAATCATGTGCTGGGCTGTCGGGGAACGGGTTTGTCGTTCGACCTCCATTTCCGGACCCGACAGGCTCCCGAGTGGGTCCGGTTGCTTGACCTGGCTCATTGGCCTTCAACGGCGCGGTGCGATGATTCGCAGCTTGCCGGGATGTTCCAGCAACTGATGACGGAAAAGTGCTCGAGCCGCTCCTTGCTGGAGGAGACGGAGAAACAACTTGAGCAGTCTCGCTCCCAGGGTAAGGGCGAAATATTGCGCTTTTGGGATTCGGACATCGACTGGGAACAGTTCCATACCTACGATTTTGTCCTGATGGGCAACGACCCGTTGATGGACAAGGAGATCATGGAGGTCTTTGCCCGCCAGTTCTTTCCCTATCTGGTACGCGATACGGACGATCCCGATCTGCTGGTTATGATCGCACGCGACAAGGACGAGTCGCTTCAGGCTACGTATGTCCCTCCGACGACGACGGTGATCAGTGACGGTCGTACGACCCGACGGGTCTATAATTGGACCCGGACGGATTATCATTATGAAACGCGGGAACACTCCCATGTCGAACGCAGCGGCGGGTATACCCAAACAACGGTATTGACCGATCTGTACCTCGAACTTAGTCTGCTGGATGCCAAACGGCTGAGGGATTCTGCCCAACGGGTGCCCCCGATCGTCTATCAGTTGAAATTCAACCGTCATGTCACGGACCGGCAGTTCGGTATTCTGGATGAATACAAGACCGTGGCGTCTTGGGCCTGCTTCCCGTATTCTCCCGCCACAGAATCGTACCGCGTGGAACTGGCCAATCTCCTTTGTGAACCGGTCGAGGGTTCGAAAGACCTTCTCCGGGTGACCTATGTCGGGAAAGGACTTCCGGCCGACCTCGTCGGGTACCGTGTGGGGGATGTGCTTCAGGAGAAAAAATCCGAGTACCGAGTGGTGGAGCGCGATGGCCGGAAGGTGAACCTTAAACTCCGGAAGGAGCCGCGAACGGCTGCCCTATATCTTGAGTGGTCCTCTTTCGGGGCCCATTGATAGAGGCGGTCCCATTTGAAGTGCCATTGGCTGTAACTGGAATGATATGAGTTTTCCCGTTTTCTGCCTGTGATAGGATAACCGACCCTCGAATTAATTTTGCTAACATATCTGCTAACATGAATCTGTCAAACCACCCTCCAAAACCATATTTTCACCACGATTCCAGACACATATAGACACGAAAAAAGCACCTGCATTTCTCTGCAAGTGCTTGATTTTCCGTGAGTTTTAAGAGTAGCGGGTCGCAGGATTGAACTGCGGACCTCATGATTATGAATCATGCGCTCTAACCAGCTGAGCTAACCCGCCATGGCGTTTGCCGTGTTTGACTTTCCCGTCCGATGACGGTGCTGTCTGGATGGTTGAGATAGAAGGATTCGAACCCTCACTGACAGAGCCAGAATCTGTAGTGCTACCATTACACCATATCTCAATGAATCAGTCCCTTTCGTTTTGGGACTGCAAATGTACGAATGATTTTTGAAAATGCAATACTTTTTCTGAAAAAATCATTCATTGCTGAAAAGCAGTACGGTGGCGAAAACTTCACACCCTTCGGACCGACCCACGAAACCGAGCTTCTCCGTCGTGGTGGCCTTCACCGACACAGCCGTCACAGGCACGCCCATCACGCCCGCCAGAGTCTCGCGCATCCTGATGATGTATGGCGCCAGTTTCGGCCGCTGCATGGCGATGGTGATGTCTGCATTCCCGAGTCTGTAACCATGGTTTCCAACCAGTTCCATAGTCCTGCGCAGCAGGATTTTGCTGTCTATACCCTTGAATTCGTCGGAAGTGTCCGGGAAATGTTTCCCGATATCGCCGAGTGCCAGAGCCCCGAGCAGCGCATCGCAAAGCGCATGTATCGCCACATCCCCGTCAGAATGCGCTATACATCCGATTTCGCTTTCAATCCGCACGCCGCCGAGCCACAGAGGGAGGCCTTCGGCCAATGCGTGTACGTCGTAGCCGTTTCCTGTCCTGATGTCCATTTTTCCGGAAATTTTCCATAAAGTTAGCATTAAAATCTCGAACAGGCCAGAAAATCGCTATCTTTGTATGATAATCTGCCCTGACGGGCAATGGAAATATAAACGTAATTTTATGAATTTCAGTTTTTTCGGTGCACAGGAACACAGGGTCTTCAATTACCGGCCCCGGTACTATGACCCTGAAAAGGAGGCCTTGAAACAGAAGTTCGGCCATGTGGACGGACGTCTGGAAAAGGAAAAATATGTTCCCGGAACATATATTCAGGGCAGTTTCAGAAACGGGAACTATCAGCGCACGAAGCAGGCAGGCAAGTCCATGGCTATCGTGGGTGTGATAGGACTTGTCCTGTTCTTCATAGCCTTGGTACTGTTTGCCAAGTATTTCACCTTGCTGTGGTAAGACAGCGACGTGACCAGAAGTGAAGAAGAGATGGATATAAGGATTCTTCCGGGCAACATAGCGAACATGATAGCCGCCGGCGAAGTAGTCCAGCGGCCGGCTTCAGTCGTCAAGGAACTGATGGAAAACGCGGTGGATGCCGGCGCCGATACCGTCACCGTGGCCGTCCAGGATGCCGGACGCACTCTCATCCAGGTGATGGACAACGGCTGCGGAATGTCGCCTGACGAAGCTGTCCTCTGTTTCGAACGGCATGCCACTTCGAAGATAGCTACGGCGGAGGATCTTTCCGCCATACAGACATTCGGATTCAGGGGCGAAGCGCTGGCGTCGATAGCGGCAGTCTCGGAAGTCACGCTCAGAACCAGGCGTGAAGAGGATGAAGTCGGGTGTGAAGTCCTTTTCGCCGACTCCAGACATCTTTCCACGCAGGAGGTCTCTGCCCCGAGAGGGGCGAATTTCGCCGTGAGGAATCTTTTCTACAATGTTCCGGCACGCCGGAAATTCATCAAGTCCGACAATGTGGAGATGAAACACATAGTCAGCGAATTCCTACGGATAGCACTTACGCGTCCTGCACTGAATTTCACGCTGACATCAAACGGCCGCGAAGTCTACGTGCTGAAGAAAGCGAATTCACTGAAATTCAGAATCCAGGATCTGCTGGGCGGTTCAGTGGTGAATACTCTGGTGGACGTATCGGCGGAAACTTCCGTGGCAGGCATAAAAGGCTACATCGGCAGTCCGGATTCAGCACGCAAGAATCAGGGGAACCAGTATTTCTTCGTGAACGGCCGATATTTCCGCAGCCCTTATCTGCACAAGGCCGTGATGAATGCATACGGCAGCATCATTCCGGAAGGGACCTCGCCGGCCTACTTCCTTTATCTGGATGTAGACCCCCGTTCCATGGATGTGAACATAAGCCCGACCAAGACCGAAGTCAAGTTCGAAGAGGACAATGTCATATTCCAGACCCTGTATGCATGCATCAGGGAAGCTCTGGGAAAGAATTCTTTCGGGGACGCCATAGATTTCGACAGGGAAGGTGCACCGGAAATTCCGGTGCTCAGCCGCAAGTATCAGGAGACCCATCCGGTGGTAGAGCCCGGCATATCCTATGATCCGGGGTACAATCCGTTCAGCAATGACGGCTTTCCTTCCGAAACATCCCCGTATTCCAATACATTGGGCTATTCCGGAACGTCCGGTTATCCCGGACCTCGTCCTGCTGCGGAATCCGATGAGTTCGCGGCTGAAAGGAACAGTTTCACGGGCGCTGCCGGAATCCCTGCCGTGGACAAGAGGGAAGACTACGGGAAACTTTTCGAAGACAAGATACTCCCGTCAGTGCAGATATTGGTACTGAAAGGGAAATATATCTTCATGCCGGTCAAGTCAGGTGTCATGATAGTCCATATCCGCCGGGCTATGGAGCGGATTCTCTACGAGTCATATATGAAGACTGTCCCGTCGGACCGCAATGCAGTGCAGGCTTCGCTTTTTCCGGTGCATGTCAGGATAGGAGTGGAGAACATGTATCTGTTTTCGGAGTATCGTGACATGCTGGAGAAATTCGGCTTCGACATAGTGCCGGAAAGTGCCGATACCGTGGTGGTAAGGGGAGTCCCTGAAGGCTATTCCACGGAAGAGCCCGATGTGGAGAAGATGCTTCCCGATCTGATTCTGGCGCTTTCTGACGACCATGTTTCCGCCAGACAGGACATGCTTTCTGCCATGGCTGACAGACTTGCCCGGCTCGGATCCCTGAATTCCGCACCGGTCCGCACCCAGACGGAAGCGCAGAGACTTGTCGATGATCTTTTTTCCTGCGGAAATACTGAATTCACGAACTCCGGACACAGGATCATGACCGTCCTGCCGGAAGAGGATATACTGAAATTGTTCAACTGAAACCAGAAAAGATAAATGAGCTATTATTCATACAACAGGGGAGGCGGCTTCCTCAGTTCGATACCGCCTGCTGTCAAGAACATCATCATCATCAATGTTCTGGTGATGATAATGACTGCGCTGAACCAGCAGTACATGATTTCGCATTTCGCCTTGTTCTATCCGACCTCGCCGTTCTTCAAGCCATGGCAGATCATCACGCATATGTTCATGCACGGCGGTTTCTGGCATATATTCTTCAATATGTACACCCTTTTCATTTTCGGGTGTGTGCTCGAACGGGTATGGGGGACGAAGAAATTCCTGGTGTTCTATTTCGTGACAGGAATCGGTGCCGCACTTCTGCATACAGGTGTCCAGTTCATCGAGTCGCAGATCTACATATCCCAGATGGCGGACGGTTCACAGCAGGCTGCGGCTGCTTACCAGGCTTTGAAATACACTCCTACCGTGGGCGCTTCCGGCGCCATATACGGTGTGCTGATAGGGTACGCCATGCTTTTCCCTGATTCGGTGCTGACACTTATTTTCCCGCCTGTGTCCCTGAAAGCGAAATGGTTCGTCCTGATATTCGCTGCCATCGAACTTGTCACGGGGATTACCAGTGCCGGGGCCAGCAGTATCGGCGGCGGCATCGCCCATTTCGCCCATCTGGGCGGAATGCTCTTCGGCTGGCTTCTGATATTGTACTGGAAGCGAAAAAGGAAGATGTATTAGGAGGACGGGAATATTGGCCTGGCAAGGCCTGGAAACTGAAATATGAGCAGGAGTCTTATAGGTGGCATTACGAACAGGGTGCTGATGCTGATGGCGGCATCGCTTCTGGTCCTGTCATATGCGTCCGCTTTCGTGAATCCGGCGAAAGCATGGTATATGATGCTTCCCGGACTCTTCTTTTTCCCCCTGGCCGTACTGAATCTTTTCCTGCTCCTGTGGGCCTTGTTCAGAAGGTCGAAGGCGGTTGTGATACCTCTGGTCGCGTTGCTGCCCACCCTGTTCTTTGCGGGTCGGAGTGTCAGGTTGGAGAAAACAGCTGATATCATGGAGGGCGGAATGCCGGCAGTGAAGATGGTTTCATACAATGTAGGCCGTTTCTCGGGCATGAGAGACCGGAACGGAAAAGTCCTCAGGGATGAGTGCAAGGATTCGGTTTTCTCATTTCTGACAAGGACTGACGCGGATATCATATGCCTGCAGGAATATTATGTCAGCGATCCTGAGACCCTGCGGGCCGAACTCTCGGCGGAGTTTCCGGGCTATGATTATGATTTTTATGTGTTTACAGGCCGGTACGGATGCTTCGGCAATGTGACGCTCAGCCGTTTCCCTATCGCGGACCAGGGTGTGGTGAAATTCAGCCGCAGTGCAAATCTGGCGCTTTTCACTGACATAGAGGCTCTCGGACAGCGTTTCCGCCTGTACAATTGCCATTTCGAAAGCTATAACATTTCTTTCCCCGGTATCGTCAAGGCTGTGATAGACAGGAAGGACGGCATCTGGAAAGAAACCGGGGAGAAAATGCGGCATTCCCTTTCCCTGCGTCCGAAGCAGGTGGAGCAGGTGCTGGCGCATATATCGGACTGCAAGACCGGGACTGTCTTGTGCGGAGATTTCAACGATACTCCGATGTCCTATACCTACCAGAGACTGATACGCGGCCATAAGGATACTTTCCGTGAAACGGGGAACGGATTCGGAGCCACTTACAGGGTGCTTTGGCCGGCGTTGAGGATTGATTACGTCTTCATCCCGGAAGATTTCACGGCTGAGGAGCATTCCTCTCCGCGAATCCTTTTCTCTGATCATTATCCTGTGATCGCCGGGTTCGCAGCGGATTCCGTATCCGGAACCGCAGAGTCCGGAGGACGCGACTGAGGACAGTGCCGGTATGTAAAACGAAAGGAGATTCCGAACAAATCGTCAAATATATGATTATGGATATTAAAGAGACAATGAATCAGGCTGTGGCAGTGCTGCGTTCCGGCGGCCTGCTTCTGTATCCTACGGACACTGTCTGGGGACTGGGCTGTGATGCCACTGATCCTGAAGCCGTGGCGAAGATTTTCGCCTTGAAGAAACGCGAGGACAGCAAGTCTCTCGTGCTGCTGGCCAGCGACCTCGACATGGTGGCCAGGTACATAAAGGAAATTCCGGAAATGGCCGTGCAGCTCGTGGAGGTAAACGATCAGCCTATGACTATCATATACCCGGGAGCGATCGCTTCCGTGCGGCCTGAAGCGGGACAGCAGCCTGTGAAAGACAGGCATCTGCTGGCCTACAACACGGTGGCTGCCGATGGTACCGTAGGAATCAGGATTCCGATGATGGATTTCTGTGTGGATCTCGTCAGGCGTTTCGGCTGTCCGATAGTCTCGACTTCGGCGAATATCTCCGGAGAACCTACACCGAAGAATTTCCGGGAAATATCGCAGGTCATCAAGGATGGAGTGGACTATATAGTGGACCCTGCACTGGAAAATACATCCACCGGCAAGTCATCGTCCATCATCAAGGTCGGTCTGGACGCCACCATAGAGATCATCAGAAAATAGCCGCAGAGGAGCCTGGTCCCGAATGATATTACAATACGAAATGCGAGTAAACCGCGAATACGGATGTCAGGGCGGCGGTTTCTGTCCTGAGACGTGACGGGCCCAGATGTACCGGGATGAAACCGCACTCCATGGCCAGAGCTGCTTCTTCCGCCGAGAAATCGCCTTCGGGACCGATGAGTACAGAGATGCCCTGGCATTTTTCCGGCATGTCCGCCAGAGCCTGTCTGATGGAAATCTTCGGATGGCTGTCATCTTCGAAACAGTATGCTATCAGTTTCATCCGGTCAGGAACATCCCGGAGGCTTCCGATATATTCTTTCACCGATACGGCTTCCTTCAACTGCGGGATTCTCCCTTTCAGGGACTGTTTCGTGGCTGAAAGCAGTATCTTCTCCAGTCTCTGCGGTTTCAGCACCTTGCGTTCCGAATGTTCCCCGATGACAGGGACGATGCTGTCCAGCCCGATTTCGCAGGCTTTTTCCGCGAACCATTCGTACCGGTCCATATTCTTCGTCGGGCAGACTGCCATCTCCAGCCGATACGGATGCCCTCCCCAGTCCGGGAAACTTTCCAGAATCTCCGCCGACGCTCCCTTCGCCGAGTCTGATATTATCCTGCACCGGAAAAGCGTACCTTCTCCGTCTATCACCGAAATCTCGTCCCCGGCCCTGTGCCTGAGCACTTTGATGCAATGCTGTGACTCTTCTTCCCCCAGATTCAGGATGCCTCCGGCAATGTCAGACGTATAAAAAATTTCCATTGTCCTTTTGTTTATCCGGCAAACTTACGTAAATTCCTGCGGATTTAAATGAAATTTTCCATTATGTTCATAGGACTGATATCCGACACGCACGGAATTTTTGACGAGCCGTTCCGGCAATTTCTGGAGCCGGTGGATGAAATATGGCATGCGGGAGACTTCGGCGGCATACAGACAGCGGAAGCCATTGCGGCGTTCAAGCCGCTGAAAGGGGTCTACGGGAACTGCGACGGCTATGATGTCAGACTGGATTATCCTCTGTATCAGCTTTTTGATTGTGAGGGAATGAAAGTCCTGATGACCCATATCGGCGGTTACCCGGGCAGGTATGATCCCAGGGCCAGGGCATTGATCGACGAATTCAGGCCGGATCTGTTCGTCTGCGGGCATTCGCACATACTCAAGGTCGTGAATGACGTGAAACGGAACATGCTGGTGATGAACCCGGGTGCGGCAGGTATTCAGGGATTCCATATCGTCCGTACCGCCCTGCGCTTCAGGATAGAGGGTGCCGATATCCGAGGGCTTGAAGTCTTCGAACTGGACAGAAAATAACCGGGAAGACCTCCGGATCAGAACGGGAAGAGCAGCGGCAGCACGATGATCATCACTATGCCCATGATGATCTGGAGCGGCAGTCCGACTTTCACATAATCCATGAAGGTGTATTGGCCGGCAGGCATCACCAGGGCGTTGGGCGGTGTCGAGAACGGAGAGGCGAAGCACATGCTGGCTGCCACGGTCACTGCGAAAAGGAATGGCACCGGACTCACGCCGATCTGTATCGCACTCTGCAGGGCGATGGGAGCCATGAGCACTGCCGTCACGGTGTTGCTTATGAACATGGTCATCAGAGAGGCGGTGAAATATATTCCGGCCAGCAGGGCTACCGGTCCGAAATCTCCGAGCCAGCTTACCAGAGTGCCTGAAATCAGGCCGGACACTCCGGTCTTTTCCAGGGCGAGGGACATCGGGAGCATGGCTGCGAACAGCACGATGGTCTCCCAGTTTATGGTCTTGTATGCGGCTTCCACGTTCCTGAAACAGCCGGTAAGCACCATCAGTATCCCGGCTATCATCACAGCCGTGACGGGAGCTACAGGGATGAAGTCGAATACCATCATCGCCACCATGGCTATCATGATGACTGCGGCGACAGGGGCCTTGTAGTCCAGCGTGACCTTTGCGGCCTCTGCCAGAGGCTGTCCGAGTACCACCCATTCCGTGTCTTCCTTGCTCAGCCTGGCTATGTCCTGCCATGTACCCTGGACCAGAAGCACGTCACCGCTGTGTACCTTCACTTCTCCCAGATCGTGGAGGATATATTCCTGCTTGCGTCTGATTCCGAGTATGTTCACGTTGAATTTTTCCCTGAATCCGGCATCCCTGATGCTCTGGTTCACCATGTTCGAGGATGGCATCAGTACGATTTCCGCTATGCCTATGTCATAGAATGCGAGTGTCCTTCCCGGAGAAGAAGCTATTTCGGAAGTGTGGTCGTCGAGTATTTCCATATTGAAGTCTTTCGACAGCCTGTTTATGGATTCGGCTTCTCCGCGTACATACAGGACATCGCCGGAATACATCACTGTCTTCGGTGAGGCCAGCTCCTGGTTCACGGTCTTCAGGAATCTCTGCTGCGCTGTCTCCTTTCTTCTTATTTCAAGCACGTTCACCTTATATTCGCGTCTGAGGTCCAGGTCTACGACAGTCTTGCCCGCAGCAGGAGACTTTTCCCTGATGCGGAGCCTGTACAGATTGTCGGAAAGACTGTATTCGCTGACCAACTGGTTCAGTGTCTTTCCTGAAGTCACCCTGTCGTTTTTCCCGGTTTTCTTAGACAGGAAGATTTTCGACAGCGGCATCAGCACCAGAATGCCTGTCACCAGGCAGATGAGACCTACCGGCAGGAACGAGAAGAATGACAGTGATTCATATCCGGCATTGGTCAGAGTATCCTGGATGATAAGGTTCGGAGGCGTACCGATGAGTGTCATCATGCCTCCCATGCTGCTGGCGAAAGCCAGCGGCATGAGCAGCCGGGACGGACTCATGCCGGCGTTGTATGCCAGGCTCACGACTATAGGGAGCATAAGCGCTACCGTGCCGGTGTTGCTTACAAATGCGCCGATGCTTCCGGTCACGAGCATTACCAGCAGAAAGAGTACAGTCTCGTTCTTGCCGGCCAGTTTCAGGATCTTCGAACTTATCATTTTCGCCAGACCTGTCTGGAAAATGGCTCCGCCTACCACGAAAAGGCCTATCATCATGATGACGACCTGGTTCGAGAACCCGGACAATGCTTCTTCCGGAGTGAGTATCTGGAATATGAGCAGTGCGAGCAGGGCGCAAAGCGCCACTATGTCCGAGCGGAACTTTCCGGAGACGAAAAATGCGGCCGAGACGGCAAGTATGAGTATGGTTATCAGCATGGGGGAGGAGAAATTCGGTTAATCACACAAAGATACTCTTTTTTCAGGATACGGACTTCCGTTTTTTCAGATAATTGTTAATTTTGGGATTTGCAAAACAGAAATCAGTATGGCTCTAAAGACGAAATCGGTTTGGTTCTGCTCGTCATGCGGAAATGAAAGCCCGAAATGGATGGGACGCTGTCCGGCATGCGGCGAGTGGAATACAATGGTGGAGGAGAAGGTGGTGACCGGCGCCCAGGCATCGCGCAGACATGAAGAAAATTCGATAGGGACTTCATCACGCCCTCTGTCTCTCAGGGAAATAGACTCCACGGAAGAAAGCCGGACCACCCTGCAGAGTTCCGAGATGGACAGGCTTTTGGGCGGCGGTATCGTGAAGGGGTCCCTCGTGCTCATTGCCGGTGAACCCGGCATAGGGAAATCGACACTGTCCCTGCAGATTCCCCTGCATTGCCGGGGGCTGCGGACCCTGTATGTGACAGGGGAGGAGAGCGCCCGGCAGGTAAAACTCAGGGCCGCGAGGCTGGGCGGAGACGGGGAGGATTGCCTGATATACAGCGAGACGCTTATGGAGAACATATTGGCGGAGGCGAAAAAGACAGAGCCGGAGCTCATGATAGTGGATTCGATACAGACGATGTACACGCAGACGATGGAGTCCTCTCCGGGGTCGGTGTCGCAGATCAAGGAATGCGCGTCGATGCTGCTCCGTCTGGCTAAGGAGACAGGTATCCCTGTCATTCTGATCGGCCATATCACGAAAGAGGGGAGTATCGCCGGTCCGAAAGTGCTGGAGCATATAGTGGATGTGGTCCTGCAGTTCGAGGGCGACAATACCGGTGCCTACCGTCTGCTCAGGAGCATAAAGAACCGTTTCGGCTCCACTTCGGAGATGGCGGTATTCGAGATGACGGGCACGGGGCTGAGAGAGGTGCTGAATCCGTCCGAGATGCTTATCCCCATGCACGGGCAGGGACTGAGCGGTATCGCCGTGGGAGCTATTCTGGACGGGACCCGATCTTTCCTGATAGAGGTGCAGTCTCTGGTGAGTTCTGCAGCTTACGGGACCCCGCAGCGTTCGGCTACGGGATTCGATGTCCGGCGGCTGAACATGCTGCTTGCGGTCCTGGAGAAACGTGCCGGTTTCAGGCTTGGCGTGAAGGATGTCTTCCTGAACATGGCCGGAGGCCTGCGCGTGTCCGATACGGCCTGCGACCTCGCTGTCATCTGTGCAGTGCTGTCTTCGAATTTCGATTTCGCGATACCTTCCGATGTGTGTTTCGCAGGAGAAGTGGGCCTGAGCGGTGAGATTCGTCCGGTTTCACAGACGGAACGCCGTGTGGCCGAGGCTGCCAGACTGGGATTCAGCACCATCTATGTGTCTTCCTATGGCGCCATGAATCACATCCCGGAGAATATCCGTGTGGTGAAAGTGCCTGACGTGCCGGCCCTTTGCCGTACTCTTTTCCGCAGCGGCCAGTGACGGGATAAGTGCTGGGGCTAAGACGGATTGCTGTCCATATCGGCAGTGATGAGAAATATGAGGCGGTCGATGATTTTCTGCATGCGGTACTGCGACATGAGCGAGTTGTTTATCATGATGGAGAAGACAGCCGGTCCTGATGTCGCGGCTGAGTTTTCTGCAGCTGTTCCCGTGATGTCTCCTGCAGCATCGGCTGCCTCGGGTGTCGGAAAGACATAGCCGCTGAAGCATTTTACCCCTGTCATCGAGCCGCTTTTCAGCCTGACCCTTGATTTCAGTTCTGTCCTGTATCCTGTCATGACGGTTTCCATGGTGCCACCTTCGCCGGGAGAAGGCAGTCCGTATAGGAAAGTGTCGAATTCAGGACTTTTTTCCATGGCCTTGAGGAATCCGCAGATGAACGAAGGTGACAGCAGGTTGTGTCTTGACAGACCGCTTCCGTCCTGAATTACGATGCCACGCGGATCCAGCCCCTTTTCCTGCAGCAGCTTACGCATGACCTGACGGGAAGATACATAGTCGCTTTTCCCCCACAGCTCTTTCCCGAGCGTATGGTACAGCGTTTCAGCATAGACGTTGTTGCTGTCGTGATTCGTCATGAAAGCTATCCTGCCCAGAGCCGGTGATGCAGTCCATCCGAGCATGGTGAGACTGTCCTGAGGCACGCATCCTTCGGCCGGGGCGAAAAATCCTGTGTCAGCAGGCCCTTCCGTACATTTTATCCCTCTGTCTGAAAGCCATCCGGTGAAATATGCCGCGCATGTGTAAGCCGGAAACTTGTTGCTGCATTCCAGAGTCTTCGGCGCCCTGTCCACAGCGAATGTCCCGCGCATTTCCCCGACCGGAACCATGTCCGTAGTGTAGAAATACAGTCTGTCTCCAGTCCCTGCCTCCCCTGTGGTGCAGCTGTAACGGTATTCCATCCACGGGCATTCCGGAAATTTTTCCTGTATGCTGACAGGTGCACCGACTTCATTTCCCGGAGCCACGCTGAAAGTCTGCATGTTCTCGAAAAATGTCAGTCCGCTCACGCCTGCCCCGTAGTATGTGCCGCAGTCATCCCACTGCCATGTCTGCTCTTCCGGCATCGGAAGACCGAAATACCTGTCATCACCGATGATATGTCCGTCTATTTTCCTGATCCCGGCTTTTTCCAGAAAGCCGGTCCAATGCCTGAAAAGTTCTCCAAGTGCTGTCGCAATGCTGTCATCCGATGCGAGTGTCGGGTCTCCTCCACCTGTAATATAAAGGTCTCCGACCAATGTGCTGTCGCATATTTTCCCGGAATACCCTATGCCGGTCCTGTATTCGAAGTCGCTCCCGAGTGCGTCCAATGCCAGACCTGTGGTCAGCAGTTTCATGTTCGAAGCCGGCATGAGCAGGGAGCCGGAGTTCCATGATACTATGGTGTCACCTGCCGCAGTGAGTGCCAGCACTCCTGTCAGGGCGTGACCAAGTTCGTTCCGTG
Organism: uncultured Bacteroidales bacterium; assembly: GCA_944326365.1. Taxonomy (GTDB): domain Bacteria; phylum Bacteroidota; class Bacteroidia; order Bacteroidales; family UBA932; genus Cryptobacteroides. The sequence continues at coordinate 40,371 of CALVDR010000013.1, forward strand.
CGACATTGTCCATATAGTCCTGCGCGTAGTGTGTCCTGGTATGAGATGCAGAGTCTGCCTCGTCTTCTGGCATGGCTCCGGCCTGAAATTGCAGTGCTGAAAGTGTCAGAAGTGAAAAAAAAGAAAATATTTTACAAGAAAAAGAAAACATTCCCATAAGCCGTTTGTTCTTACTCTCAAATTTAGTACATTTGTAAGATACAGTGAAATTTTCTGAAAGAATCTATAACTAATAACGCTTTATCTTATGGACAAGAACAAAAAATGTGTTCTGGTTTCCGGTGGTGCGGGCTATATCGGAAGCCATGTTACCGTGGAACTTATCGAGGCCGGCTATGACGTGGTCGTCGCTGACAATCTTTCGAACTGTGACCTCACATGCTTCAACGGCGTGAAGAAAATTACCGGGAAGGAGGACCTCCCGTTCGAGCAGATCGACTGCTGTGACCAGAAGTCTGTCGACATGGTATTCGAGAAATACAGAATCGATGCAGTCATTCATTTCGCCGCCTTCAAGGCAGTGGGCGAGTCCGTGGCGGAACCTATCAAGTACTACAAGAACAATCTGATGTCTTTCCTCTGCATCCTGGATGCTGCGAAGAATCACGGAGGATGCAACGTCCTGTTTTCATCATCAGCCACTGTCTATGGCGAGACTGACAAGCTTCCTGTGACTGAGGAGTCTCCACGCCAGCCTGCGGAAAGTTCATATGGAGCGACAAAACAGATCTGCGAGGATATCCTGACGGATGTGGTGCGGGCTACCGGAGCATCCGGAACGGAAGTGCGTTCCGGATTGAAGGAACTCGGTCCTGTGAAGGGAATCGCCCTGAGGTATTTCAATCCTATCGGAGCGCATCCTTCTGCATTGATCGGAGAGCTTCCGAGAGGCGTGCCTAATAATCTCGTTCCTTATATCACGCAGACAGCCATCGGCAAGAGAGAGTGCCTGAGCATTTTCGGAAACGACTATCCTACTCCAGACGGTACCTGTCTCAGGGACTATATAGATGTGGTGGATCTGGCGAAAGCTCATGTGGCTGCGGTATCCAGGATGCTTGACGGCAAGATGAAGAAGGATTACGAGATTTTCAACATCGGTACCGGCCGTCCTGTTTCCGTGCTCGAACTTGTGACCAAATTCGAGCAGGTGAACAACCTGAAGCTGAATTACAAGTTCGCGCCTCGCCGTGCCGGAGACATCACTGCTATCTGGGCAGATACTTCGCTGGCGAACAAGGAGCTCGGCTGGAAGGCCCAGAGGTCAGTGGAGGAGACTCTGGCTGCGGCCTGGAAGTGGGAGTGTCATCTTGCGGGGAAGTAGCGGGAACACGTAAGCCAATATGAAATGAAGGCAGGGTGGAGATACCCGAACCCATTCAGGGTCATTCATCTCCATCCTGCCTTTATCTGTGTGAGGGACTCCGTCGGCTACATGCCGGTGGCATCGGCGTAAGTGTAGACTTTGACGGTAGTGGCGGCTGCGGTACAGTTGTATGTCGCTTCCTGTCCGCTGTAGACGTCATTCATGGTGATGTCGACCGTGGTGTCCGTCAGGTTGGCGTATTTCAGGGTGTATTCAGTGTCAGGAACGCCGTCCATGTCCGTGTCGCTGCTGTAAATGATAGTGCCGGCAGTGTCATCGGACGGTGTTATGCTCACGATTGTCTCGGGGCCGGTGACCATTGCGATGAATGAGTTGTCAGGATCATAGTCTGTGATGCCGAACATATCCATATATGCTTCCATTCCTGGCATCCAGTCACCTATGAGGATCGAACCTTCGGTGGCAAGGTCAAAACATTTTCTGGTGGATCCGTCCTGCGCTTCCGACAGGTCCGCTACCCACTGCTTGAGGATGCTTGCTTCAGGCTCGTCCGGGCCGATTTCATCTTCATCAGTCCAGTCTTCTACTTCACCAGCCACTTTGACCTGAAGCCCTTTTTCGATGGAGATACGTGCAGTTATCGGATGCTGTCCGCCCTTTACCAATGCGATTTCTTCCAGTTCTTCAGTGTATGTCTCGGAATCTGCAGTCTTGATTTCCAGAGTCATACCTACGGTCTGAGGTACAAGTATGGCATAGTAGCTTTCATTGGCGGCAGCCGGGTATGCCGTGATGTCTTCGGCGGCAACTGTAGCGGAAACGGCCACTGTATTCTCTGCAACTGAGATATCGGCAGTCCTTTTGGAGCCTTTCAGTACTACGGATGTGATTTCCGATCCGGTATCATTGGTGATATCGATGACCACTTTGCTGAGTACATGCTTGAATGTCATGGCCACAGCTTCTTCACTAGGCTTTACGTTTTCAGCAGAGCCTATAATGAAATCGGAAGCAGAGGTGCCTTTGCTCTGATCAGCTTCGACAGAGAAAGTTTCAGGAACACCGGATTCATTGTATGGATAGTATGCTACGATGTCTGATGCGGTCTCGCTGTCTGCATACCAAGTCAGAGTTCCTGTAAAAGTACCCTGAGAGAAACTCATAAGTTCGTTCCCGGCATAGACTTCGTCAGCGATAGAGATGGAAACTCCTATTTTGTCGTTTTCATCGAATGAAGTGTCACCCACACGGGTGAGGGTAGGGGAGATTTTTACAAGAGATGCTGAACCATCAGTTCCGTCCTGATTTTCATTGACATCTTTTTCGCATCCGGTCATAGTCAGAAGACCGAAGCAGGCAGCCGCAGCCGCCATGAACATAAGATTTTTTTTCATAACGATAAAAGTTAGTTTGGTTAATACAAAGTGTTCATTCGTATTTGTATGTGATTTTACTGTTGAATCCGCTTATCGGATCGGTATATTCCGCTTCGATGACATATCCGTCTTCATCAAATTTATAACTGATTCCCTTCCCATCGATGACGGTAGGGAGATTGACTGAAGTGCGGCCGGTAAATCCCATCGTCAAAGCGACTCTCAGGATTTCGCTTTCAGTAGCAATGATGCTGACTGCGATGTCGGCACCGAATGGATTGTTGACAAGGGCCGGATCTCCGTAAGAACAGTCTATCCACATGTCTTCAAGAGATATGTTACCGTCAGTTACGGAAAGTTCGATGGTACCGGAGCTGCCGTTGCTTATGGCGTATGAGAGATAGCCTTCCGTGTCGTATTCCCATCCGAAAGTATAGCAGCCTTCGATTCCGCCTTGATATGTTTCGAAAGATGCAGACAGTACCTGTCCGTTCCGTTCTGCAAGTTTGAAACAGGAATAACCTGATTCATCGGAAACAGGTTCGAAACCATATTCCGTATATGCCCCGGTTTCATCGCTTTTCTCAGAAGAATTCATGGAATATTCCTCAAATCCCGTTACATTCCCATCTTCATCACGGCTCATGGTCAGATTATAGGAATGCTGGTACAGGGCCATGTCGGTAGCTATATCATATTGTATACCCATCAACTGTTTATGGGCGGTGATGAAAAATCTGTCACTTATGACGGTTTCTTTTCCTCCCTGTTCTATGGAAAGCGTGAATTTTCCACGCGGACCGTCTTCCGGGACATGGACTGTGATATAATTGTTCCCGCTATGTTCAAAGTCAAGTTCTGCCTTTGAGCCGTCCTGGCCGTCACTGATATATACTGTGGCGTACCCGGAAAGCCCGGTACCGGATATGGTGAAACTTTCTCCTGGAATACAGTATTCCGGGACATCGCTGATTATAATGTCGGTAGCGGTCATGTTTACGGATATTTTACCTGTTTCTATCCGTTTCCCGTCCTGTTCCACTACTATCGTATATTCTCCGGTCGCTGTCACCGTGAAGAAGAAGCCAGAAGCGGTGACAGTGACGTTATCCACCGGTATCAGCTTCCCTGACGCATCCTCAAGCCAGAACGAGGCATCAGGGGAAATGCCGTCACAGATGATGATGACATCTTCTCCTGCCATATAGGAGTTTCCGGACGGGAATATTATTTCCGGATTCCCGGTACCTGTCGCGCCTGTGCCGTCCGTCTGTTTTTCACAGGAAACGGCTGCCGTCAGAAGCAGTACTGAAAGTATGTATGGGATTCTCTTCATTTCAGGTCTGTATTGTCAATTCTTTTAATCCGGTTTGTCTGGAACAGTTTCACTGGAGTTATATCCCTTCCAGTTCAGACAGGAATTTCTCCGTATTTTCGGAAGAAGGTCTCGTCATTTCAGGATTTATGATCCGTCCTTCCTTGTCCAGCATGATGAACCGTGGTATGCTTCTGATTCCGTATGCAGTCGCGAAATCGCTGTCTCCGCCGAGGTACAGCTGTATGCCCGGCATCTCCCCGCTGCGTACTTTCTCTTCCCATTTGCCTTTGTCTGCATCCACGGAAAGCCCCACGAAAGCTATCTCCCGGCCCTCGAACTTCTTTTCGAGTTCCATGAGATAGGGTACCTCCATCATGCAAGGCCGGCACCATGTCGCCCATACATCGATGTACACGTATTTTCCCCTGAATTCAGCCAGACTGTGGAGTTTCCCGTCGATATCCTGTGCTGAGAAGTCCGGGGACATCTTTCCAGGTTTTTTCCTGTCCCATTTGTCGCATTTGGCATCGAATATCGCAGTCATGACAGGGTCTGTGACGTATGTGCGGTATATATTCACCATATCCTGGATTCCGTCAGTCCCGAAATTGTCTACATAAGGCACGGCGATGTGATGCAGAAGTGCCTCTCTGACCTTGTCGTCGGAGCAGTTCCCGGCTATGTACCTCATTTCAGCCGTCAGCTTCGGATACAGGTCATTCTCTTCACGGCTTCCGGCGTCCAGCACGTGAGCCCCTTCGCACATGAATTCCCTGTATTCGTCAATATCTGCATACATGGGATTCACGACCCAATAGCTGCGGATGACATCATAGTATCCTTCATCCGGACGGTATCCGGTGTCGGCGGCCATGATGACATGGGCCATCGGGTACATCAGCAGTTGCAGCCCGTATGAATATCTGATCCTCGCCTCTTCCATTTCAGGGAAATTTCCCGTTCCTTTCAGGTCTCTGGCGCGGACCAGTTGCAGAGCTTCATCGGTCTTCTTGAGTATCCTGTCGTAAAATTCACCGAATTCCAGGGCATAGTCCCCGTCCGGAAGGGCTGTCAATGTGACGGTATTCAGGTATTCCACAGCCGGAGCCTTGTCACCTTCGAACCTGAATGTCCCTGCGAAATCTTTCCCGTCGAAGCTGATCACCGGCCTGTCTCCGTTTTCCATGTATATGACTTTCATCTCCGTGCCGTAGAATACTCTGGCATAGGCGGCATCCATCCCCTCCAGAATCAGTTCGCCATGTCCGAGGCTGTCCAGTCCTGTTTCATGGACTTCGTTGCGGCAGACTACGGCCACGTTTCCGGAAACCGGATCCGAGACTTCGAAAACCAGTCTGATATCATTTTTCTGGGAGCAGCTTGCCGCTGCAATGGCCATGGCTGCCAGAACCGGTACTATCTTTCTCATGTCAATAAGTTTATGTCAATGAATTCCTTCCTCAATATATCCTTTCCTTGTATGTGGCATCGGCTATACGTCCGAACCCCCTGTAGACTTCCGAAGGTACTGCACCGGAGAAATCCCCTTCGCTGAGATACCCTTCATATATCCTCAATATCCCTTCGCCCTCAGCCGTCTCGCTGCCTACCACCAGATCGTAACGTTTCCGGCTGTTGCCGGCATTCTGGTACAGATTGAATTTCAGGCAGGTGATATCCTCGCCCGGAAGTTCGAACTGCAGCTGTGCCACAGCAGGATTCTCCGACAGATCCGTCCTGTAGACTTTCCCTCCGGCAGCATGATACATGTAGCTTCTCAAGGAACTGAATGCATACAGATTTCCGGCATCCGTTATCCCTTCGCAGCCCGAGATATCCGTGAATGACGCTTTCCCGAGCACGTAGGTGCAGTCCGCATATACCAGCATGTCTCCGCACTGGATACCGTAGACATAGCGTCTGTCCCCGTCGGCCAGAATGGTATATGTCACGCCCATGGAAGCGTTGCCAGGGTCGTAGCATGTGTTTTCCATGTAGACATAGCCGTAACCTTGCGGGTATTCGAACTGTACGGTTTCCACTACTCCTTCGGCTCCGTCTTTCCCTGCAGTCTGTTCTTCCGCTATTTCACCCATGGCATCCATATCCTGGAGAGGGGCATAACCTCCTATGTCATCCAGAAGCGGACAGTAAGCCATGAACTTGCCGTGGTCCGTGTCATACAGAAGATAGATCGCGGCATATATGCTGGAGGCGAGGACATTGGCCCCGATCACAGGGGCCACCCTGAACCCCTCGTTTACGGCACTGCCGTACAGTCCGCTGACACCGAGGACTTCACAGTAGTAGGCATCGGAGCCGCTGATCGCCATTTTCCCGACTCCGGAACATACGATGGAGTGCGGAACCAGATCTGTTCCGGCCCCCGATTCATAGGACAGGGAATATTCCTCCGCCCATTCGAAGGAATCCTTCCCCAGCCGTGTGGCCCCGTCATCGGTGAGCAGGTAATACGGAGAAGATTCGTCGGTCATCCTTGAAAGCCACTGGATTTTCCTCGGTCCGTGGTATGCCGGCATGCCGTTTTCCCTGTTCTGCTCCAGTATGTCAGTATAGGTCTCTCCAGTGACTTCCGACACGAAACCAAGCCTGGCGGCCCCTTCCGTATCGGAATACAGCACCATCCATCCTTCCGACAGGGACGAATTTACGGTCAGCGAAGCGGAAGTCCTCCAGAAAATGCCCGTTTCCTTTTCCGTGAGAGTATAGTACATGGAATATGCTCCCGGAGAGAGTGTCACCCTGTATTCGAGATTACGCTCTGTGGAGAGGACGGTCTCGGCGTTGTCATTGTTCCGGTCTATCACTTTCCATTCATATGTGTAGTCTTCTTCCGGAAGGCCTCCTTCTATCACTGGCGTGACAGTCAGTGTGTTGAAGGTGAGCACCTCATAGCTTTCTGAGATGCCGCCTACCTGCGGACCTTCCAGATCCGTGTATTCATAGTTGCCGAGGTCTCTGGCGCAAGATATCGCCAGGGCGGCCGCAGCGCATGCAGATATGTATCCAAACAGTTTCATTTCCTTCAGAATTCTATAGGATTGCCGGTGTCAGGGTCGATGATATCCTTGTCATAGTCCCCGCTGTCCATTTTCTCCGACTCCTTTTCTATATAGTTCCGGATCTCTTCAAGAATGAACATCTGCCGCGGCAGGGTCATGACGGCAGCGTCGTTGAAATCATCGGGATCTATTTCCAGGACCTTGCATATCAGGTTGAATTTCGCCTGGGAGAATTCGCCCAGGACATTTTCTTCCCATGCTGCCGGAGCTGACGTGAACATGTCCGAAAACACTATGCAGTGACGGATGACGGATGCCGTGTCTGCTGTCTGGACCATGTCGGTGAGAGCCAGCGAGAAGTATTCGTTTGCATGCAGCTCCAGCGTGATGTCCTTTTCTGCACTTTTCAGTCCTTCTGTCCTGAGCAGGGTGACGGTGTATGTGAAAGAATATTCTCCTGCCGGCATCACGGCCTTTTCAGGCAGAATATAGTCGGTCCCTTCCGCCGCATTGTCAGAAGACACTGATATGTCCACAGACCGGTCGAAGTCTGCGGCCCTTCCCAGAAGCTGCACTGAAACAGGGACTTCCATACGCGTCTCTTCCAGAGGCTCGTAGACAAAAGTGACATCGGTGGTGTCCGTCAGGACATTCCCGGTTCCGCGGTTGTTGAAATAGACGGCGTCTATTTCATCGAAATAGTCCGGGTGCCGTTCATCGCAGGCGGCTGTGACTGCAGCCGTCAGGACCAGGGCCGGAAATATGTTTTTCAAGTTCATCATTTCTGTCAATTTTCTGTTTCTGACTGAGGCAGCGGCACTGTGAAAATCGCATCGCTTGCCTGAGGATTCTCTCCGTCAGCGGAGAAAAGCACCCTGGTGAACATCCTCTTGTACATGAAGAAGAGCTGCCCTTCTCCATAAAGTTCACGGATGTATTCATACTGCAGAAGATCACGCGTGAGTTCCGTAAGCATGGCCACGCCTCTGTTCGAACGCAGTGTATTCACGTATGACAGGCCTCCCGAAATATCATCGGACTGGCATTCGGCAGCTATCAGGTACATCTCGCCGAGCCTGATGAGAGGTACCATGGTGTTCCGGATGTCTCCCGTATTCACCATATCCGAGTATTTGTAGAAATAGCTCTTCCCGCCTGTAGTCCTCCAGTTCACCAGATACCGGTAGTCATATCTGCTTCCTCCGGTATCCACGCCTCCGAAGATGCGGTCGGAGAAGAGACCGCCTTCCATGGTGAACACATAGTTCGGCAGCCTGCTCGGATCGAAATACGAATCGAATATCGTTTCCCTCTGGCTGTCTGTGAGGGCGAATATCACCTCGGATGAAAATATCCTGTCCGGGTCATCCGGAGATCCTGTCACCAGGGATCTGTCCACGAAAGGAAATACTCCCTCATTGCCAGCCTTGATCACTTCCTCGGCATATTTCAGCGCTTCAGCCTTGTCTCCAGTCCACAGATAGGCCCGGGCCAGCAGACCGCATACCGCGAAATAGTTCAGGCGCAGATTCCTGTAGCAAAGGAATGTATCGGTATTCCCTTCGGACGGTCCTTCCATCCTGGTCCCTTCAGTCCTGACGGGGTCTACGGAAAGCAGCACCCTCGCTTCGTTGAGGTCGGCTATCACCAGGGCGGCCGCTTCGGATGCAGGCAGTACGGCATGAGGTGTTCCGTCGTATTCCGTATAGTACGGTATTGCCGCAGCATGAGGATTCCTCGAATATACCGGTCCGAACAGTCTCAGCATGTCGAAGTGCAGCATTGCCCGCAGGGCCAGAGCCTCTCCTTTCACTATATAGTATCCCTCTCCGGAAAATATATCTTTCCTGTCGTCTATCCCGGCCAGCAGCAGGTTGCAGTCCAATATCAGTTCGTATGCCTTGTTCCATGTCTCGTTCAGCCTCGTCCTCCAGTATTCCGTCCCGTACCGGTAAGATGCGATGTCGCTGTAGTTTCCCCACACTGCGCCGTCAGAGCCCATCTCGTATGCCCCGCCCATGATTTCGATCATTTCGACCGACAGGGCGCCGCCGTAGAGCATGTCGTCGTTCAGCTCAATGTAGATTCCGTTCAGCAGCTGCCTGAATCCGGCTTCCGTAGACATCAGATCGTCTTCCGCTATCTCGTCATAAGGCTGCACGTCCAGCCATTTCCCGCAGCTGCAGGTCAGGATGGCGGCTGTCACCGCCAATATCGTTGTCTTTATGTTCGTTCTTGCCATAATCTTCCGACGCTTCAAATCTGTTTCATCCTGCGGCTAGAATGTCAGTCCTACGGACAATGACACCGTCCTTGCGAAAGGGTAGTCCGTACCACGTTCCACCCGGACAGATGACAGCCTGAACAAGTCGCTCATGCTCAGCTGGACTGACATGGCCCCCATCTTCATCTTTCTGACTATCCTGTCGGGAAATTCGTACCCTATATAGAATGATTCCCCGGTGAAAGTGTTCTCGTCCATCACGAACCTCGATGATTTGGACGTAGTCTGCACCAATGAGATACCCTTGAAGTATGCCTCCCTGTTGGTCGTGGACCAGCGGTCATACAGAGCGCGTCTGTCCTGGTTCCTGTATACATCTTCGGTGCCTATGTTCTCCACTTTCTGGAAAAGGGAAGTGTTGAATATCTGTCCTCCTATCTGATACCTGAAGTAGCAGCCGAGCGACAGTCCCTTGTAATAGAATGTCGTACCCAGAATACCTTCGATATCCGGCTCTGTATCTCCTACCACGACTTCGTCATCGGCATCGTAGGTGAACGAATATGTCCCGTCCTTTTTTATGAAGAGTTCGCGTCCGGTAGCCGGGTCGATTCCGGCGGAGCGGACGGCCCATATTGCAGTAGGGCTTCCTCCGTCATAATATCTGGTAGTCCCTGCAAGTGACGCCTTGCCTTCTTCGTTCAGTTCGCTGAACGAGTCCCCGATGTCTGCATACCTCGACCTGGAACTTGTGGCATTGATGCTGATGTTCCAGTTTATGCCTTCATACGGTCTGTATACCGGGGAAATCTTGAAGGTAGCCTCCCAGCCGTGGGTCTTCTGTGCTCCCGCGTTCATGGCTATGCTGGTCACTCCCATGGAACCTTTCGTAGTGATGATGGCCAGAAGGGGGTCGGTGTTCTTCCAGTAATAGTCGAAAGTGAGGTTTATCCTGTCCTCCCAGAACGTGACATCCGTACCGATGTCCGTGTTTATGGTCTCCTGCCATCCCAGGCCCGGATTCCCCAGTTCGTTCAGTATCACTCCGGTACCGAATATGTTGCTCGGGCTGTTGAACATATACGTGGTGAAGGCCCGGTATGAAGAAAAGTTCTGGTTCCCGGGATTTCCGATGGACCCCCTGATTTTGAGCATGGAGAAGAATCCGTTCTGTTCCATGAAACTTTCCTTGTGTATGTTCCATCCGAGCCCCACCGACCACGTGTTCCTGAAACGGTTCTCCGTGCCGAAGAGGGAAGTGCCGTCGAGCCTGTAGTTGAAATCCAGCAGATATCTTTCGTCGTAGGCGTAGCCGCCGTTGATATAGAAACTGGCTGCCCTCTGCGTGCCGAGGTCATAGCTTGGCGTATCGCCGTCAGGGTAATTGTTCGCGAAGGACGGGGCTCCGAACTGGTCATCGGTAAAGCCATTGGCTGAATAGCCGAAAGATTCGGTATTGTCATGGCTGAAATTGAAGCCTCCGACAGCGTTCACAGAGTGCCTGCCGCCTATCAGTTTTCCGAAAGTGATGGCCGCGTCCCCTTCGTAGCTGAGATTTTTGCCCATGGTATGGGTGTACAGGCCTTTCTCAGTCTCTTCCAGGTCATCGAACTGCGTATGGAGAGGTGAGAGTCTGGTCTGCGAGTCATCGTCAGTCTTCGTGATTCCGAATTTGGCCCTGAATCTCAGCCAGTCCTTCATGAACCATTCGAAGATGAAGTTGTTCGTGAACCCGAAGTTTTCGGAGACGTCATAATTGTTCAGCGAAGCGTTCCACAGCGGATTGCTGACAGGGTAGTCATCGGAGCCTTCTTCCGGATAGTAGAGATACTTGTCCACACCTCCGTCTGCATTGTATTTCTTGTAGTACGGATTGGCATCAGCATACTCCTGGAAGGAAACTGCCGGATTTTCGGAGTCTATGTAGTTTATGGTCAGTTTGTTGCTGAACTGGAACTTCCCTGTCCTGTATATCAGGTCGATGTTTCCTTCGAAGGTCTGGCGGCCGGAACCTTTCATCACGCCCTGGGTATTCCCGTAGCTCAGACCGATGCCGTACCGTATCTTCTCTTCGCCTCCCTCGGCGTAGATATTGTGCTTGTGCGTGAAGCCTGTCCTGATCGGCTCGCTGAGCCAATACGTATCCACTCCCTCAGCTATATTCTTCAGCCTGTCGTTGTACAGGCCGTCAAGTCTCAGCTGGTTGAAACTGTCCCCGTTCCCGTCAGTGTATACTCCTGCCAGACGTTCGAATTCGAGCTTTTCCCTCGAATTCATCAGATTGTAGTCGGTCAGGTCTGCGATGGAGACACTGAAGTCGCCTTTGTATGACACTTGCAGGCGGCCGCGGGCCGGAGCCTTCGTCTCGATGACCACGACTCCGTTTGCCGCCTTTGAACCATATATTGCCGTGGATGCGGCATCCTTCAGAATGGTCACTGAAGCGACCCTGTTCATGTTCAGGTTCATGACAGTTTCCAGCGTCGTCTCGAATCCGTCGAGAATGAACAGTGGCTGGTTCGGGTCTGTGCCGTATTCCTCTTTCAGTCCGGCCACGCTGGTCTTCCCGCGGATTTCTATGTCGGGCATTCTGTTCGGGTCTGAACCGAACTGGGTGTTTTCCATGATCTTGAAGGACGGATCCAGGGTCCTGAGGCTCTGGATGACACTTGTCGTACCTATCTTTTTCAGTTCGTCGCCCTTGTATGTGGCGGAGGCTCCTGTAAAGCTTTCCTTCTTCCTTTCATATACACCTGTGACCACCACGTCATCTATGGTCATGGCTGCCTCTTCCAGGCTCACACGTCTGAAATCGTCCCCGTTGCGGCCCGTGAATTCCATCGTCCTGGTCTCGAAACCTACGAACGAGAATGTCACGCCGCATTCCCCGGAAGGGAGGCTGAGTGTGAAATTGCCGTCGGCATCAGTGAAAGTCCCGGCCATGGTTCCCTCCACATATACGGAAACTCCCGGTATAGGCAGCCCGTCCGAAGCGGAAAATACTCTTCCCGTTATCGATTCCTGCCGATGTCCTTCTTCGGAAGGGAGGATGACGATGGTCCTGTCGTCTATCCTGAATGTGAAACCTGTGCCGGCCAGGATTTCATACAGGATATCTTCCACTGGAGCATCACCTTCGGTGTCCAGATTCACAAGTCTGGTGCACTTGGCCAGTTCTCCGGAATTGTAGAAGAATTCGTAGCCGGTCTGTCTCCCTATTTCCTGCAGAGCTTCGGATACAGTGGCGTTGCTGATCCTTATACGGGAATTCTGTGCTGCCATGCCTATGGCCGCAGCCAGTATCAGAAAGATGGTTATGATATGTTTCTTCATCAGTCTGTCACTTCAATATTATTTTTCCGTCCCTGACTTCGCATATTATTCCCGAAGTCTCTTGCATCAGTTCCGTGATGAATTCCACGCCTCTGTCATAGCTGATCCTGCCGGAAAACGACTGGTCATGAAGATGTGCGCCCACGATGATTTCTATGCCGTACATCCTTGAAAGCCTTTTGGCCAATGTCGGGAGCTTTTCGTCATTGAAAGTGATGATACGGCCCTTCCAGCTGGTGGCCGAATCCGTGTCGGCATCGCTGATTTCGGCTGTACCGTCTGTCCTGTCCACCTTTATCTGCTGGGCCGGCTGCAGCACGTGATCTGTCCTGGAGTCACTCTGTGAGTAAGAGATCATGCCGGAGACCAGTGTGGTGACGTTGCTTTCGTTGTCAGGGTATGCGTTTACATTGAAGGATGTCCCGAGTACCCGTATCATCTCCCCGTCGGGCAATTCCACTATGAAAGGACATTCCTCGTTTCTGGCTACATCGAAAAATGCTTCTCCGCTGAGTCTTACTTTTCTGGTTTCCAGACCGTCGAACGAGGCCGGGTATTCTATCGAAGAATCGGAGTTGAGCCATACGGATGTGCCGTCTGAAAGGCTCAGGTGAAACTGTCTGCCGGAAGGGACTTCGAGTCTGAGCATCCTGTCGTTTCCCACTTCCGCTTCGATGCCTGAAGAGCAGACGACAGACGTCCCGTTATTCACCCTGCTTACCAGCGATGCGGAATCTGACAGGGTGATGGAGATGTCATTGTCCATCTTCAGCGATACCTGGGCCTCTGAGACATCCACTCCCATGGATTTGAGCACTGCCAAAGGTGTCCGGTCACGAGTATCCCCGGAATGTCTCAACGGAAGCCATATCATGAAGAAGAGTGCAGCGGCTGCGCAGGCTGAATACGCTGTCCTCAGGATATTCCTGCGTTTCCTTTCCTCTGCCCTTATCCTTTTTCTGACATCACTGAAGTCAGCCCTGCCGGCCTGTGTGTCTTCCGGCAGTCTTTCCAGTCCATTCCAGATGCTGTCCAGAAGTCCTTCCTCGTTCTCCTTTATTTTCCTGTAATGTATTTTCTGCATGCCTTTTCGGATCGTTTTGCGATGGAAAGTCAAATATCGGTATCAGCCCGATGATCCCCACCCCTGCCAAGGTATGGCGGATTTGCCGGACTTACACTATTATATATTCGCTGACAGTGAAAATACTTATCGGAAAATTCAGATTTTTTTCAATTCTTTTCTGAGCCTCTTGCGTGTCTTGTATAGACTCGCCTCCACAGTCCGGACCGAAATGGAGAGTTCGGAGGCTATATCCATGCTTTTCATGTTCTCCCAATAGCTCATCCTGAATATCCTTCGGCTCTGTTCGGGCAGTCTTTCCACGGCAGGGATGAGTCCTTCCGTATCATATTCAGGACAGTCGTATTCATGAGGCTGGAATATTACCGGATCGGAATCAGCGCACTCCTGCTCTCTCATATGCCTTGCATGTTCTTTGCGCATTGCCCGCAGCGAATTGTTGTGGACCGCGCGCAGCAGATAGTTGCGTATCGGCTTTCCCGGGTCCAGTCTCTGCCTGTTCATCCATACTGACACGAAGGTGTCCTGCACGGTTTCATATGCGGCGTCTTCATCCTTGAGGATCATTTCCGAATACCTCATAAGGGTGTCTGCGTATCTGTTGTATATGGTCTCGAAAGCAGTCTCGTCTCCGTTTCTGACTGCGGAGACGAGTTTTTCCTCATCGCATATTTTCGGGACCCGGACAAGCATATTCCTGATTTTGAAAGTGGCAAAAATACTTAAATAATCATTGAATGCAAATTCGAATCAGCATGAATTTCGCCGGATTGCCTTTATAATAAAATTGGTGAGGCGTTCAGTACGCCTCACCAATATATGATTACCGTCAACGGCGGATTTTGCGTTGTCGTTCCCGTCTATTTCCTGCGGTCGTTCCCTCCGTTGCGGCGAGGACCTTTGTTCCCGTCGCGGCGAGGACCTCTGTCACCCTGCGGCCTTGGCTTGCGCTCAGGCTCTACATAGCCTTCAGGCTTCGGGAGAAGCGCTCTGCGGGAAAGTCTCATCTTTCCTGTCTTCTCATCGATTTCGAGCAGCTTGACATCCACTTCGTCTCCGATGTTGAGGACATCCTCTACCTTGTCGGTCTTGCCCCAGTCGAGCTCGGAGATGTGCAGAAGTCCTTCCTTGCCAGGGAGAATCTCCACGAAAGCTCCGAATTCGAGGATGGATACGACCTTGCCGTGGTATACTTCACCTACCTCAGGCATGGCGCATATGCCGTTGATCCATTCCAGAGCCTTGTCCATGGCTTCCTTGCTCTCGCCGAAGATGTCCACGATGCCCTCGCCGTTCTCTTCGGTGATGGTGATGGTAGTGCCGGTCTCTTTCTGGATCTTCTGGATGACTTCTCCGCCTTTGCCGATGACGGCTCCGATGAAGTCGCCAGGTATCCTGATCTGGACGATACGAGGTACGAACGGCTTGTAGTCCGCACGAGGCTCGCTGATGCATTTCATCATCTCGCCCATGATGTGCATCCTGCCCTGACGGGCCTGTTCGAGAGCCTTTTCGAGAACTTCGTATGAAAGCCCGTCCACCTTGATATCCATCTGGGTGGCTGTGATACCGTCTTTCGTACCTGTCACCTTGAAGTCCATGTCTCCGAGGTGGTCCTCATCGCCGAGGATGTCGCTCAGGATAGCATATCTGTTGTTAGGGTCTTTTTCGTCGGTGATGAGTCCCATGGCTATGCCGGCCACAGGTTTCTTGATCTTCACACCTGCATCCATGAGGGCCAGGCAGCCTGCGCACACCGTAGCCATGGATGACGAGCCGTTGGATTCGAGGATGTCCGATACTACGCGTACCGCATAAGGATTCTCCGGAGCGAGCGGAACCATAGGCTTGAGAGCCCTCCATGCCAGGTTCCCGTGGCCGATTTCACGGCGTCCCACGCCCCTCTGCGCCTTGGCTTCACCGGTGGCGAAAGGAGGGAAATTGTAGTGGAGCACGAACTGTTCGGTCTTCTGCACCAGCACTTCATCAAGCTCTTTCATGTCGAGCTTCGTGCCGAGGGTCACAGTCGAAAGCGACTGGGTCTCGCCTCTGGTGAAGATGGCGGAACCGTGGGCGCACGGAAGATAGTCCGTCTCGCACCATATAGGACGTATCTCTGTGCTCTTGCGGCCGTCAAGACGAAGTCCTTCGTCGAGAATCATGTTCCTCATGGCATTCTTCTCCACTGCGTGGTAATACCTTTCCACCATCATCTGCTTCGCCTCTCTCTCCTCTTCCGGAATAGTCTGGTAGAACTCTTCTTTCAGCGCGTCGAATGCATCGCTTCTTTCATGTTTCGGCAGACCTGACTTGGCTATGGCATAGCACCTGTCATAGCAGAATGCCTCCACTGCCTTGCGGAGCTCTTCGTCATTCTCTTCGTGACAGTAAGTTCTCTTGACAGTCTTGCCGGTCTCCTCCATAAGTTCCATCTGCACCTTGCAGTGCTTCTTGATTTCGGCATGGGCGAACTTGATGGCATCAAGCATCACTGCCTCGCTCACCTCGTTCATCTCGCCTTCGACCATCATGATGTTGTCGTACGTAGCTGCCACCATGATGTCCAGGTCGCAGTTTTCCATCTCGCTGAAGTTCGGGTTGATCTTGAACTCGCCGTTGATTCTGGCTACCCTCACTTCTGAAATCGGACCTCCGAACGGAATGTCACTTACTGCCAGTGCGGATGAAGCCGCCAGACCTGCGAGAGCATCCGGCTGGATGTCTTTTTCTGCGGAAATCAGGTTTATGGTCACGAAGACTTCCGCATGGAAATCTTCAGGAAACAGAGGTCTCAGCGCCCTGTCCACGAGCCTTGCGGTGAGGATTTCGGCATCGGAAGCCTTTCCTTCGCGTTTCATGAATCCGCCAGGGAATCTTCCTGCAGAAGCGAACTTCTCCTTGTAGTCCACCTGAAGCGGCATGAAATCCACATCAGGCTTGGCGTCTTTTGCGCAGGTGACACATGCGAGGAGCATCGTGCCCCCCATTTTTACTACGACAGAACCGTCAGCCTGTTTTGCAAGCTTGCCTGTCTCGATTTCGATTATCCTTCCGTCGGACAATTCGATTTTTTTGTTGATGATATTCATGTAATTCAGTTCAGTCTGCCTCCCCCTATGGGAGTTGATTCATATTATTGTCTTTTCTTTCATATCGTGACCTGGGCCGGCTGCAGACCGATCTTTTTCACCGGTACAGGGTGGATTGCATCCTAAAAAATGAGGGGAGGCCATGCATAGCCACCCCTCATGCATTCTTTTCCTATTTATCGACGGAGACCGAGTTCCTTGACGATATTTCTGTATCTCTCGATATCGGTTTCCTTGAGGTAGTCAAGAACACGACGTCTCTTACCGACCAGCTTCAGCAGGGAAAGACGGGTTACATGGTCTTTCTTGTTGTTCTTCAGGTGTTCGGTAAGGTGAGCGATACGGTAGGAAAACAGAGCAACTTGACTCTCAGGAGAGCCGGTGTCCTTATTAGACTTTCCGTACTTCGCGAAAATCTCTTGCTTCTTTTCAGCCTGTAAATATTCAGCCATTTGCAAAAAGATTAAAAAATTAATAAAAAACCGACCAAAATCTCCACCTGGAAATTTTGCGGCTGCAAATTTAATCATAAAATCAGACAAAACAATATTTCAGTGGAAAAAATTGATAATCACCGCCATGATGCCGGTATACGGAAAAGGAAAAATGCTATATTTGCACAGTCCGTTCCGTCCGGACCCAGAATTTGCATAAAACCGTGAAGAAATATTTTTGCCTGATATCTGTCGTTGCGGCCTTGATGTTCATTCCGTGCATATGTCCCGGGATGATGCAGAGGGCGCATTTTCTGGATGATGCCGCGATGCTCATGTACGAAATGCCTGACAGCGCCATGGTTCTGGTGGAGAAAAAGGAGCCGCGTCTTGCGGGAATCCTCTCTGTCGGCAAGTCCGCTGCGGACAGTGTGACGAATGCCGTTTTCAGCTACTACAGGAAACATGGCAGCCGTGATGAGAAGTTCGGCATGTATTATATATTAGGCCGTATCCATCAGCTCAGGGGAGAGGAAGAGTCCGCCATGTTCTGCTATGTCAGCGCTGACGAGTATTCGGGAGAAGTGCCTGGGCCGGAACTCCGAGGCTGTCTGTACGCATCCATGGCATCTCTGTTCGAATACGGTTTCGACTACCGGAAAGCGGAGGAATATTATCTGAAAGCCATGGACAGCTTTCTGTCCTCCGGACAATACAGATACTATATGGAAGCCGGCATTATGGCTGCGAGATGCTCTTTTTCACGCGGAGACGAGGCCGAAGCGGAAAAGATACTCGACGGGATGGAGCCTTACAAGAAATACGCTGACGTTTCCGACAAGGTGAGATATTTCCGGCTGATTCTGAACATGAGGCATGACATTCCTCTGGAAGACGTTCTGAAGGTAGTGCAGTCTTTCGGGGCGGTGGACGAGCCGGGGAACATGCTGGCCATATCCGACATTTATCTCAAATCCGGTTTTCCTGACTCGGCCGTTACCTATCTGAAACGTTACGAGGCGGCAAATCCGGACTATGCTTCCAGTCCGGTCTATTATCTGCGGCTGTCGAATGTCTATGATACCCTCGGGAAGGACAGCATGGCTCTTGATGCCTACAGGAAGCACGTCGCTCTGAAAGATTCCACCTATATGGACAAGATAGGGGAAAATGTGCAGCTTGTCGCCGCCATGTATGACAGCTATGTGCAGATGAGCCGCAGTGAAAGGGTGAAACGATACCTCTGGTATTCCCTCGCTGCCGTTCTTGCTGTCGGAATCCTTATAGTGATACAGTTCCGGAGGAAAATCTGGAAACAGACCAGGCGTGCAGCATATCTGGAGGAACTGTACAGGAATGTCTCTCAGGAAAAAGATGCTCTGACCGAAATGCGACGGAATTCGGTGCTTATCGACGAACCTGTCCGGAACGTGCTGGAAAACAGGCTCGCCATCCTGGATGAAGTGCTGACGATGAGACGGCTCGGGAATTCTTCTCCTGCCAAGGCCATGGAAATGATAGAGTCCATAGCCCTGGATCAGGATGCCTATCTGAATTCTCTCGGGCTGATGTTCTCGATGCGTCATCCGGCACTGTCCGACTATCTCAGAAGCAGGCAGTTTTCCACATGGGAAATCGGCTATTGCAGTCTTTATTTTATGGGTTACAAAGGAAAGGATATAGGGAATATCCTGAGCTCCAGCCGTTATTACAAGATCAGCAGCGCCATCAGGAAGAAGCTCGGCCTGGGTCCCACGGAGACGAATCTGGACATCTATCTGAAGAATCTTTCCGCCGGGATAGAATCTTCCGGGACTTCCGGGCATGGCGGCATGGAATAATCGCCACATATCATAATTTTTCTGCCGGAAAGAAGACTTTTTCTTTTTATTTTCTGTAATGTATTGATAATGAACGTTTGTTCATTGTCAATATGCCAAACTTATTTTTTGTCCGGCAAACTATTCAGCGGTAATTTTGCATCCGGTTATTTGTTTTTATATGATCGGTAATGAATTTTTTTGCAGGATGGGGGTCTCCCTCATTGTGACGGGAATGCTCCTGTCGGTAAGTCAGGATGCGGTTGCGCAGGAAAGGCAGGAGACAGACGGGAAGTATGAAGTGTCAGGACTGGTCACGGATGAATTCGGGAATCCGCTCGCCGGGGCAGCAGTCATAGTCCGTGGACAACCTGTGTCGGAAGGCGTGATCACGGATCTGGACGGAACGTTCAGCATCATGGCCCCTCCTCGGCCGGTGCTCATGATATCTTATGTCGGCTACCGTGATGTGCGCTATCCGATGGGAAACAGGAAGAAAGTCACCATAGAGATGGAAGAAGATACCGAGTATCTCGACGATGTCGTGGTCATCGGCTACGGTACTCAGAAGAAATCGGATCTGACAGGCTCCATCGCATCCGTGGATTCCAAAGATATCAGGAATCTGCCTGCGCGTTCTATGGCAGAAGCCCTGCAGGGGAAAGTAGCCGGAGTGATGGTGTCCAAGAACGACGGTACACCGGGCAGCACATCAGATATCGTCATCAGGGGAGTGGGATCCATAAACGGACTCAATCCTCTTTACGTGATAGACGGGGTGGCGGTCGGGAACGCGGCCGATTACAATCTCAGCGACATAGAGTCCATCGAAGTCATCAAGGATGCGAGCGCCGCGGCGATCTACGGCTCCAGGGCTGCCGGCGGCGTGATACTTGTCACCACGAAGTCGGGAAGATACAATTCGGCGCCGCGTCTTTCCTTCTCGGCGCGTGCAGGCATGAGGTCTCTGGCCGATATGTACACTCTTCTCGATACGCAGGATTTCATAAGGGTCAAACAGGCGCTCGGAGAGAACAATTCCATCTTCAATGACCCGGCCTCCCTGCCGTACACAGACTGGCCGGAAGAAATATACAGAGACGGGATAGAGCACAGCTACAACCTTTCCCTCTCAGGGGGCAGCGGAAAGATCCGCTACTATCTGGCCGGAGCATACGAACGCGAAAACGGTACCCAGCTGGAAAGCTATTGGGAAAGGATTTCAGCCAGACTGAATGTGGACTATGCCGTGAACAAGGCTGTCACCGTGGGAACCCGCATTTATTTTGCCAGGACCAGGACGAATCCGTACACCCTTTCTTTCCCGTGGGTGTCCATACCTTATATCACCGTGAAAAATCCTGACGGTTCCTGGACCGGAGTTCCTTCCGGAGTGGACACCGATGCCGGGAATCCGCGAGCGGACATAGCCAAGCATCACTACAAGTCATCGGATCTGACAGGCAATGCCGACCTGTATGTGGACTGGAACATCTGGGACGGACTGACGCTGAATCTTACAGGTTCGGCGCATCTCGGCGGAGGCTTCGACGACAACTACAGCGAAGCCAGCAATCTGCGCCGTACTCCGGAAAGTGACAGCTATTCCAAATATCTGGACTATGCGGAGGAATATACCTTCACTTCTACGCTGTCCTACGGGAAAAAGTTCGCCGGCAAGCATGATTTCCATGTGATGGCAGGTTTTGAAGCCAAGAATGCGAACTATTCGTATCTGAGTGCCGGTGCGACCGATTTCCCGATAGACAATCCGCAGTCTTTCGCCCTTTCCACCGTCGATGACAGGACTGCATCCGGTACCCTCAGTTATGACAGGTTCCTGTCGTTTTTCGCCAGACTTACATACAACTACGATAACCGCTATTTGTTTTCAGCCAATTTCAGGAGAGACGGCTCTCCTAAGTTCGGCCCTACCCACAGGTGGGGAAATTTCCCATCCTTCTCTGCCGGATGGAAGATCTCGGAAGAGCCGTTTTTCAAAAAATGGAAACAGAATTGGTTCAGTTCACTGAAACCGCGTGTCAGCTGGGGTATTCTCGGAAACGACACGGCTCTGGCGAGCTATTCGTATCTGGCATCGTTCAGCAACGTGACACTGCATTCCTTCGACGGAAGTTCGGCCGTGGCCGGCTACAACAATGCCAAGGTCATAAATGAAGATATCAGGTGGGAATCCATACAGACACTCGACGTCGGTCTGGACATGGAATTTTTCAAGAACAGGCTTGCCGTCTCGTTCGACTGGTATCAGAGGATCACGAAAGACATGATCTATGCTCTTTCCGTTCCGAATTCCTCCGGAATCACCAGACCGTCATCACTGGGTACCATGGCGACCATGCCTGTGAATCTCGGGCGCATCGACAACACCGGATGGGAACTTCTGGTCAGCTACAGGAACAATGTCGGCGGTTTCAATTACGCAGTCAGCGCGAATGTGTCGCAGAACAGGAACAGGGTAGTGGACCTCGGTCTGCCGACAGCCTATATTTACGGTGGAGGCGGCCATCCGTTCACCGGTACAAGTCCGTGCAAGACTGTGAACGGCATGCCTATAAGCAGCTTCTGGGGACTCAGGACAGACGGGATGATCACCTCCCAGGCCGAGATCGATGAATTGAATGCCACGGCCAGGGCCAAAGGTCATGAGTATTATCACCAGCGTCTGACCGGAGTCGGAGACTTGAAATTCGTGGACCTGAACGGAGACGGCACCATAGATGACAATGACCGTACATTCATAGGAAATCCGTGGCCGGAAGTCCAGTATGGTTTCAACATCACTCTCGGCTATAAGGGGATAGACTTCGTCGCCGACTTTACAGGCGTTGCCGGAAACGATATCATGAATCTCGCCAGGGCCTATACCCAGAATATGGTCCAAAGCTCGAACACCACTCCTGAGATATTCAATGCATCGTATTTTCTCGGGAACGGCATGACTGACCGTCCGCGTATTTCGGCTGTGGATGCCGAAAACGGCAATGCCATAGTCAAGGATCCGAACAAGAACTACAGCACCTATTCAGACTATTTCATCGAAGACGGATCATACCTGAAGCTGAAAAACGTCACTCTGGGCTACACATTCCCGCGCAAATGGACCCGGAAGGCGAAGATAAACAGACTTCGCATATACGTGACAGGCAGCAATCTGCTGACATTCACGAAGTTTTCGGGTCTGGATCCTGAATTTGCCGGAGCAGCGAAGACTGCCTATGGGGTCTATTACGGCAGTACTTATCCCCAGACCAGGATGGTCGCTCTCGGTGTGGATATTTCTTTCTGACGACATTGGCGAACGTAGTGAAGCCGAAAAGTTTTTATTGCCTGATTATGAAAAGAATGTTTTATAATATTAAAGGTGCGTTTCTGGCATTGGTTCTGGCCGGGACGATGTCCTGCCAGAACTATCTGAACCTTACAGACCCGGAGTCGTTGTCCGACGGTAACTTTCCGACCAATATCGACCATATCGGCCTGATCGTGAATTCGGTGTACGGTGTCCAGCATCACTGGTACTTTCTCGGGAATTACTGGGCCGGTTATGTGATGTACTGTCTGGATCATACGATTGACATGCAGTGGCACAATGACCAGGAGTGGATAGATATCTCCGCCGGAGAGGTGAAAGCCGGTAACGTGAAAGTCACGGATCCTTGGACAGGACTCAGTCTGGGAGTATATTATGCGAATTCGGCACTGGAGAAGATTTCCCTGTACCGCCAGAACGCACAGCCGGCTGAGGCTGAGGCTCTGGACAACTATGAGGGCGAATGCCTGTTCTTCCGTGCCTTCTACTGGTGGCACATGCTTTCTCTTTATGCTGAGCCGGATATGGATGGAGTGGGAATTCCGATCATAAAAGCCGTGCCTAAGGATCTCGAATCCATGTATGTTTCCCGCGAGACGACAGGGGACGGGTATGCCGCTATCATCGGAGACCTGCTGGCCGCCGAAAAGCTCATCACTCAGACCGACCCTCACAGGGTGACCTTGTGGGCCGTGAAGGCTTTCCTGGCGAAAGCGTACTTCTTCACCGGCGATACCGCCAATGCGAAGAAATACCTGGAAGACTGCATCCTGAACAGCGGGAAGTCTCTGGTTTCGTTCGAAAACTACAGGATGATGTTCAACGGCTATGATGCCTATGAATACAACTCCGAATCGTTCTACGAGGTCGGAAACACGGCAGACCCTACGGGCGGAGCTGCATACGGTTCACCGAATACGGGTTCTACGCTTTCCATGTATTATCCGCCTTTCTGCATAAACCCTGCAGGGGAGAGGATAGCCATGTCATACGGAAACCAGTACATGCATGACCGGAACCTTCCGCGTTTCGGCTACACTGATCCTGCGCCTCTCTCGGACGAAGTGCTGGTTTCTCCTGAACAGGAAGACGGGGAATATTCCCTGTCGGAGACTTATCTGGCCCGGCAGGAAGAATACCGGGAGAAACTCGGTACTCCTGAATACGATTATGAGAACTGGCCCGATCCGAGACTCTTCGTATGCTCTCTGGAGCCTTTCATCGATTCCGTACAGATGACCATAGACGGGGTGAAGGCATACAGGAAGGTTGCACAGGTGGAGTTCGGGAAATGGTGGGAGATGGATCCGTCTACCGGAAACGACCCGCAGACTTTTTACGGCTGGCCTGTCCGGAAATACAACTTTCTGGACGGACACCTGCTGGATGAAACAAAGAACGTGGCCGGATACAATATCTATTTCATCCGTCTGCCTGACATTTATCTGATGTATGCCGAACTTCTGGCTGCCGAAGGACGCGATGCCGAGGCTCTGGAGTATGTGAACAAGGTGCACAGGCGTGCCTACGGCTATGACCCGGACCAGGCTTCCCCCGTGGATTATGCCAGTCTGCAGGACCGGACGAAGACTGTGGATCCGGAAGACCATCTGGCGGACAATCCTCTGCTGTACGAAAGATGGGCGGAACTGTTCGGGGAGATGAGATGGTGGGAGGATGTACGCCGCCTGCGGCTTGGTGCGGAAGAAGCCGGCTATTATAAGACGGTTTCCGGGCCGGGGGCCGCGAAAACCAATATCGTCTGGAAAGAAACGAACTATGCCATGCCGATATCTACATCCGAATTCGAGTCCAACCCTTCATCCGGTATGGTCCAGACTCCGGGATATTGATGGAATTGTGTGACGTGGAATGCATTATGCGGGAACAGTAGGATTTTCAATATATTTTTTGCTATTTTTGTACTAAGAAGGAAAAATATTCTAAAGTTTTGCGAAACAACGGTTCTGAATATCATTCCGCTGCATGCGCAGGTGTCCGTTCTCTGACAATTTCAGTAGGGGGGGGGGAAAAGACTTAACTGCAATATTCCAGTTTCTGAATTCAGGACTGTCATGCCGACTCCTGCGCATATCAGGAGATATATTGTCCGTGGATACTTTTCAAGACATGAGTCTGTCTTTTTGGAGAGTATCCACGGATTTTTTGTGTAATGTAACATGAGTCCGATGATTATGAAAAGAATATTTAAAATTCTGTTGACAGCGCTGCTGTCAATTCCTGTGTCATCTCTGCATGCCGAGGCTAACCCCGGAGCCATCATGCAAGAGCGCAGAGATACGGTCTGTGTGTTTGAACCTGTCGCGGCCTTTGACCTGCCGTGGCTGGCGAAATACTATGGGTTTGACTGGAGTGCTGGGCCTGTTGCTTCAGGTCAGGCCAGTGGAGACAGCCTCGTGACTCCGGCGGGTGACAGCAAGGCTGGTGCGGAACGCCTGTCTGCCGGGAAAGCCGGAGATGCTGACAGCTACACCCTCTCCCTGCGGGCCAACCTGCTGCGCTGGGCCACGCTTACGCCCGACCTCGGCATCGAGTGGTGCATCAGCCCGTCCGTGGGCATCATGGTGAACGGCTCGTGGACCTCGTGGACATGGCAGGACAATGCCCGCCGCTACGCCCTCTGGGAAGTAATGCCGGAAGTGCGCTGGTATCTGGGTGAGAAGAAAGCCTGGTATGTGGGCGCGATGTTCAAGGCCGGACAGTTCAACTACAAGTTCTCCGGTACCGGCAGGCAGGGCGATCTTCTGGGCGGCGGCATCACGGGCGGCTACCAGCTGCGGCTGACTGAAGCCCTATCGATGGACTTCACCCTCGGACTGGGCTATCTGAACGCCGATACGGAGAGATACGATGTGATTGATGGCGTGCGGGTGCGCAGCGGCAACGAGACGAAACACTGGATCGGCCCGATCAACGTCGGCGTGACATTGGTCTGGAAACTATTCTGAGACCGGATATTCTGCTATCCCGATTGAGTGTACTATCTTCCTGATTGAGTCTCCTGTCATCCCGACCGGGCGCAGCGAGTGGAGGGATCTGCAAAAAAACAATAATACAATGCATAAAAATATGAAATACCGAAACCACAAATACCCGCTCTTCGCAGCGGCCGCAGTATTGCTTGCGACCTCCTGCGTGAAGGACGAGCTTCACGACACGCCCCATCCGGACACCGGTAAGATCACCGTCACCGCCGACTGGACTGACCGGGGCGACGGTGTGGACATCCCTGCGGAGTGGACAGTGACAATGGGCGGATATACCGGCACGGAGACCGGAGAGACCCATGCGCCGGATTACCTTTTCAGTCCGGGCAGTTATACCCTTGCGGTGTATAACCCTGCCGACGGCATTACGGTAAGCGGCACGACGGCTGCTGTGGCCGCAGCGGACGGCGGCTGCATCGTGAATACTCCCGGCTGGCTCTTCACTTCCGTGCAGGAAGTAAGCATAGAGGCCGACACCGACTATGAGCTGACGGCGACCATGCACCAGCAGGTACGCCAACTCACCCTCGTCATCGAGCCGACAGGTGATGCTAAAGACAGGATAGAGAGTATCGAGGGAAGTCTGAGCGGAGCGGCAGGCACGCTGGACTTCGCTGCCTGGACCTACGGAGCGGCCTCCGATGTCGCCCTGCATTTCACCAAGATAACCGAAGGCAGCGATGCCGGCAAGTGGACCGCCACCGTGCGACTTTTAGGCATCACCGGAAACACACAGACACTGACCGCCACATTGACATACGCCGACGGCAACCCTGCAGACACGGGCCTTGAGAGCGATCTCTCAACAGCCCTCGCGGACTTCAACGCCGACAAGACCGTACCGCTCACCCTCGGCGGCACCATAGCCGATACCCCGACGGAAGCCGGAGTGGAAGCCGGCATTACCGGTTGGGAGAAGATTGACGGCGGCGATGTGAATGCCGACCTGTAAGGCATGACGGACAGACAACAGGAATACACGCAGAAAAGAGAAATAATAAATAAAAAAAGATATGATTAACACCAGGTTATTTGCATTCGCAGCACTGGCACTCGCGCTTGCCGCCTGCACCAACGACGAAGAGAACCTGAACGATGGTTCCGTGGCCGCAGTGATTAATGCCGAAATTTCCGATGCCGTAGCCACCCGCGCCAGCGGAACCGCCTGGGCAGAACGTGACGAGATAGGCATCTCCGAAAGCCGCTTCGGCTACACCAACGTGCCCTACCGGTGGGAAAGCGGGAAGTTCACACCGGCAGGAACCATTATCTTCTTCCAAGATGACGACCCGACCACCTTCTCCGCCTACTATCCTTACGATGCGGACGGTGGGACACTGACTGCCACCACTGATGCCACGGCGCAACAGAACCAGCCCGCCATCGACTTCCTCTATGCTACCGGCGCCACTGCCAGTACGCACAATCCTGAAGTGAACTTCACCAACAACTTGTCCACGGGAGGCACGGACTGCTCCTTCCACCACTGCATGAGCCAGATTACGCTCACCTTCAAGGAGGGTAGCGGTGTGGACTTCTCTACCATCCAACC
>CALVDR010000014.1 GCA_944326365.1 uncultured Bacteroidales bacterium
GAGGACTTACCCACGGATTCGTTTTACGAATCCTCTAAAAGAGGTAGTTCTCTGAAATTCACTACGTTCTTTTCATCTAACTCACGTTAAATTACTTGTGGACGACGCGGTCCTTAAGTTCGGCCAGTTTCGCACTGTTCCACCTTTCGGTAGTCCCGACCAGATATCCTGTGATTCTCTGGAGCTTGTCTATATGCCTGCTGTGGCATTTAGGGCATTCTTCCAGATCCTCGTCGGCATTCTCGAATCCGCAGTCCATGCAACGGTTCCTGTTGTGGTTTACGGAACCGTATCCCATGTTGTACTTGTCCATCAGATCCACAATGGCCATGATAGCTTCAGGATTGTGGGTGGCATCCCCGTCGATTTCCACGTAGAAGATGTGTCCGCCGCCGGTCAGGGCATGGTAAGGCGCCTCTACCTCTGCCTTGTGTTTCGGTGTGCAGTGATAGTATACCGGCACATGGTTCGAATTCGTGTAATACTCCTTGTCCGTCACGCCCGGTATGATTCCGAATTTCTTCTTGTCCATCTTCGTGAAACGTCCGGCAAGGCCTTCCGCAGGAGTGGCGAGCACGCTGAAATTGTGCTGGAACCTTTCTGAAAATTCGTTCACCTTGTCTCTCATGTAAGACACTATTCTGAGACCGAGTGCCTGGGCTTCTTCTGATTCTCCATGATGTTTGCCGATCAGGGCTATGAGCGCTTCCGCCAGACCGATGAAGCCGATTCCGAGCGTGCCCTGGTTTATCACGGATTCGATAGTGTCGTCTTCCTTCAGGTTTTCGCTGCCGAGCCACAAAGCGCCCATCAGAAGAGGGAACTGTTTTTTCAGGGCCGTCTTCTGGAAATCGTATCTTTCGCAGAGCTGCTTGGCGGTGATATTGAGCGCCCAGTCAAGCTTTTCGAAGAACATCTGGATGCGCTTATTGTGGTCAGGCTCGCCCATGCATTCGATGGCCAGACGGACGATATTTATCGTGGTGAAGGAAAGGTTTCCGCGGCCGATGGAAGTCTTCGGCCCGAAACGGTTCTCGAACACTCTGGTGCGGCATCCCATCGTAGCGACTTCGTAGTTGTATCTCTCGGGATCGTCGGCCCTCCAGAGTTCGTGCCGGTTGAATGTGGCGTCCAGATTCAGGAAGTTAGGGAAGAATCTCCTGGCTGACACCTTGCAGGCAAACTTGTACAGGTCATAGTTCCTGTCTTCCGGCAGGTAGCTGACTCCTCTTTTCTTCTTCCATATCTGGATAGGGAAGATGGCTGTAGAGCCGTTCCCCACGCCTTCATACGTCGTGTTGAGGATTTCCCTTATGACGCAGCGGCCTTCGGCTGATGTGTCGGTACCGTAGTTTATGGAGCTGAACACCACCTGGTTCCCTCCTCTGGAGTGAATGGAATTCATATTGTGCACGAATGCCTCCATCGACTGGTGTACGCGGCTTACGGTCATGTTTATGGCATGCTGGATCACCCTTTCCTCTCCCTGGATTCCGAGCAGGTCTCTCTTGATATAGTCATCGAGCTCTATGTCCTTCAGATGGCTGTAGTCCTTCCCCTCCATGTCGCTGATCTTATCTATCTCTTCATGGAAAGTCTTCCTGACGAACGGAGCCATATAGAAGTCGAATGCCGGTATGGCCTGGCCTCCATGCATCTCGTTCTGTACGGTTTCCATGGAAATACAGCCCAGAATGCTGGCAGTCTCTATCCTTTTGGCAGGACGCGACTCTCCGTGCCCGGCGAAGAAACCGTTTTTCAGAATCTTGTCCAGCGGATGCTGCACGCATGTAAGGCTTTTTGTAGGGTAGTAGTCTTTGTCGTGGATGTGGATGTAGCCGTTCCTGACAGCCTCTTTCACATCCTCCGACAGGAGACACTCGTCCACGAAGGACTTCGTGGACTCGGATGCGAATTTCATCATCATGCCGGCAGGGGTGTCGGCATTCATGTTCGCGTTCTCCCTGGTCACATCGGTCGCCTGGGCTTCGATGATTTCTTTGAATATCTCACGGGACTTTGCCTTTCTGGCCAGATTCCTCTGGTTCCTGTATGCTATGTATTTTTTCGCCACTTCCTTTCTCGGGCTGTTCATCAGCTCCATCTCCACATGGTCCTGGATGTCCTCCACACTCATGCTCTCAACGTCTATCTTGGCTATGGCGGCCGCGATTTCGGCAGCCAGTACTATGTCTTCCCCTTCTTCGGTAACGTTCATTGCCTTCAGTACGGCATCCACTATTTTTCTCTTGTCGAAATCGACAATACGCCCGTCACGTTTGATAACAAATCTGACCATAATAAGAGATATTAATAAGTGTAGAAATTTTTATTTGTCATTAACATGGACAACGGGAGCAAAGATAAACCAATTATCCATACAATGTCGGACAATAGTGATAAAAAGTTTTCCACAATGCAATATTGCCCTGTTAACTCATTGGTTAACAGGGCAATATATTAAACTTAAATTAGAAAAATTCAAAACTGGCTAACAATGCTGTTTCATAATCCCAAAAGTTACGTACCCAGTTCATTGCCTGTTTTTTTAAGCAATTTTATGTAAAACTGCTGTTTTTTTAAGGCAATTTAGCTATATTTGCTTATCGGAGACTTGAAAACATATAAAAATGAAAGCATTACGGGAAAAATTCAAGATGCTGGTCAACGCGACAGATACTGCATATATCCGGAATATACATGATACCATATCCTGGAACGACCGTCTTGTCGGCATCCTCGGTGCCAGGGGTGTCGGTAAATCAACTCTTGTACTGCAACATATTAAACTCCACGATAACATTGATACATCGCTCTATGTTTCGGCTGATGACATGTGGTTTTCAGCCCATACTCTTGTTGAACTGGCGGATTCATTCTATAAAGACGGAGGCATAGCCTTATATGTAGATGAAATCCACAGCTACAGAAACTGGTCACAGGAAATCAAGAATATCTATGACACATATCCGGGACTTCGGGTCGTGTACACCGGCTCATCGGTCCTCGATCTGCAAAAAGGAGGCTATGACCTCAGCCGCAGAATGTTGGAGTATCAGATGCCCGGACTTTCCTTCCGTGAATATCTCGCATTGAGCCGGAACTTGGAAATTCCGGTACATACATTGGAACAGATCATATCCAACAATATAGATTTTCCTTATTCCGGATATCGTCCCCTTGCGCTATTCAAAGAATATCTGCGCACAGGGTTCTATCCATATTTTAAAAACGGCAATTATTATCTGAGACTTGGCAATGTCATCAACCGCGTCGTGGAGCAGGACATCCCCAAATTCGCCGGTCTGTCAGTGTCTACGGCAGGCAAATTGAAAACATTGCTATACATCATAGCTCAAAGTGTCCCATTCAAGCCGAACTACTCGAAAATAGGGAAAGATCTGGACATGCATCGCAATTATGTAGCAGATATTGTCGTCTGGCTGGAGAAAGCCGGTCTTGTCAATGTATTGAGGGATGATACAAAAGGTATCAGTCTGCTCGGGAAAGTCAACAAGATATATCTGAACAATCCCAATATTGCTTATGTCCTGTCTGACTCGGAGCCTGATATCGGAAATATACGGGAAACAATCTTTCTTGAATGGATGCGAGCCTCCGGGCACAATGTCACATCATCGCCAGTCGCAGACTTCAAGGCAGGAAAATATACTTTCGAAATCGGCGGAAAGAACAAGGGGCAGAAACAGATCTCAGGAACAGACAATGCCTATATCGTAAAGGATGATATAGAGTACGGCTCAAATAATGTGATTCCCCTCTGGGCTTTCGGCCTGATGTACTGACGGCAAAAAGGCTCCGAAGGTTTCAAGTCCCGGAGCCTGAACAACCGAAATATCCTCACTTTTTTGAGATCCAAGATGAGATGATTGCGGATGTTTTTTTGTAATTATTCCAATCATTCTCATCTGCCAGGACCGCACTATATCGACTTATGCCGCCCAATTCAGTAACCACATAACCGCAATTCCGTATAAGCCCCACCGCATGGCACATATCTTCCAGTTTCCTGTAAAAACTCAAATTGTGGCCCGAAATAAACAGATGACATATTTCATGGAGGATTGTTTCCCTGACATATGCCGGAGGCAGTGCGATATTACGGA
The DNA here is from genome assembly GCA_944326365.1 of uncultured Bacteroidales bacterium. Classification (GTDB taxonomy): domain Bacteria; phylum Bacteroidota; class Bacteroidia; order Bacteroidales; family UBA932; genus Cryptobacteroides. Next base: position 4,128 of record CALVDR010000014.1, read on the forward strand.
CATTGATGTCGATTCGCTTCTCTTTTATATAGCACATACCTAATGCATTCATACGTCTCCTTACAACATTGATTTCGCCTATCTTCGCTTTGAATATATCGGCATATATTTTTGTCTGGTTTATGACTGTCTCTGCGAAAGTGTCGCATAGAGCGTCCATCTGTTCAGCAACTTCCATATCCGACATGCCCAAAGCAGCAATATCAAGATCCATCAGCCGCAGCCATTCGGAATGGATGACATCAAACTTTTTCCCTATTGCATCTGACGGAGATATCTCAGATATGACATTTTCTCTGATTCTTGAAAATTTTTCGATTCCGGAAAGAATGAAAGAAATGAATTTTTCCGGAGTCTTATTTTTTCGATAGTATGTATAGGGATTCGACGGGAAGCAAACTGTCTTCCAATCTGCAATGACGTCACCATATTTCGTCGATACGAAGACAGTATGTTTCCCCATCACTACTTTTCCTGGCCATAATCTCTTCAGGCCATCCTTGAGTTCCCTTAAGAAATCAAGTTCAGAATCTATACTTTGCATATCGATGTCCACTACGTTTTAATACTTTGAAGTCTCTAATCCCAGTCAAAGTCATCGTTATATTGCTCACTTGCTCCAACTCTGTATGGTTTGTAGTCCGACCATGCGGGAATGTCGATGCCTTTCTTTTTCAGTTTCTTAACATATCTTGTCGCCCGACCTTCTCCGCCATATTCGTAATTCGCTTTTGCTTTGGCATAATCTCCTTCTTCGTCAAATATGTCGCCCAGAGCGCAATATGCTCTTTCTTTGGTATCTTCTTCATTTTCAATAAGATTACCGATATCTGTCCTGATTCTGTTGAAGTGATATCTTTTATCCATCGGAACAGACACAATATCTATGACTCTGAAATAGCATTTTCTTGCGGCATCGTTATCCTTAGCTCTCCCGTCCCCGTTCCTGTACATGTCGCCAAGATAAAGATACGCCTCTGCCCAATCCTGCTCCAACGCCTTTGACAACCAGTGCTCAAATTGACTGTCATCACGCCGGAAATGCACTGCGTCGCTTATCATCTTACCGTGATACGCTCTTGCCAAATCAAATTGCGCCTCGGCATGGCCTTGCGAGGCTGCGACTTTCAAGTATTTGACGATATTTTCTTCGACTTCCTCATTTGATATTTCGTTTAAACCGAACAGGAGCAAGAAGCCCTCACAAGACTTCCTTTCATCGTCATCCGTCGTACTATCTTGAATCTTTTCTTTATAATAACTTACATGTGTGAAAAATTGGTATGCTTCCCAACTTGAGTTCATTTCTCCGTTGTCCGATGCCCTTTTCATGCAATCAAAAGCCTCTGTGCAAGTGTTTTTCGAGTAAAACGACGGATTGTCTTCCATGGCCGAATCATCACACCATAATTCAGAAAAACATGCCATCCAATACCTGTATGCAGTTATGTCATTGCCGCCTTTTGCTGAATTTTGCAGATCAAGGAGGATTTCTTCGTTTTTCTTTTCCTTGAATTCATCACTGTAATCCAATATGCCGAAATCCTTGTCAAACCCGAATTCGTCATAATTAGGATCGTCCAGCTCCTTCTGCCAGAAATAAGCAGACAATAACAGGGCATCTGTATTCCCATCATTTTTAGCCTTTGACAACCAGTCCAATCCCTTCCGCCTGTTGAGCCTGTCTTCTTCTTTTGACCAGAATCTGAATTGCTCGCCATAAAGTTCTTCCGCATGAGTGCGCAATGTCGGTTCATAAGCAAATGCGACCTGCAGTTGTGCAGCAGCATCGCCGGCTTCTGCCTTTTTTTTCAACTCCTCGAATTCGGTCTCAGTAAGGATGGTAGGGATAAGATAACGTTTCATATCAAAAATCTGTTTTGTTGTAATATTCATTCATTTAAGGACAAGGCCCTCTCTTAGCGCTTCATGCCAGAAATCCCATGAGAAGCCCGATGACGGGTGGAGTATAGGCATGACATGGACTCGTTTGCCTCCAGTCAGAGTGTATATCCATGTCTCCTGAAATGTGCCGTCAGGCAACTGCAAATCAGGGCCCTGACACCCTTCTTGAGGAAGATTGTTGTACAGACGCTTGCCCCATACGATAACGCAGTCCGGACAATATCGATCCAAGACTTCAAAAAATGCCTGGGCTGAATCTTTAAATTCTTCAACTGTAGGAGAAATCCGAGGACCGGTCATCGGTATCTGGACATAATTATAGAAGATCACGGAATTCCATAAATCCACCTTTCCCTGCCAATCAAGGACCTTTCCTGCAAGAGCCCTTTCAAACTTGGTGTAGGTATTCTTATAATTTTCATGTTCTGCCGCAGGATCAAGCAGATTCTCTATGACCATTCTCGTTACAAATGGAGTATCGTCCTCCGGCTTTGCACAATAATGGCTCTCCCCGAGAACAAGTATCTTCTTTCCTTCTATGCCATCGTTGTATTTCTTCCCTATCCTTGGCAGGAAATGAATATGACTCTCACTCCGCATGGTTTTCAATCTCTTCAAGTCTTTTTATGAATTTGTTTTCATAATCATCCTGTCTGCCAGCCACTCCGCAATAGCTTCGGAAACAGGAAGTCCGGTTTCGATTTCCACCCAGAGCCACTGCCCGTTGGGATTGCATTCAAGGAAGACATATTCTCCGGAAGGAGTGACGATGAAGTCGAAACATCCGAAGTTGAGGTTCATCTTCTTCAGAAAGACAAGGCACTTTTCCGCAATGTCATCCGGCAGGTCAAACCTGGACCATTTTATGCCATGCCCGTAGCCCTGCCGCCAGTCGATTTTACCGGTATCATCATCCTGGGCCTGAGAATCAATCCTGCAGGCGAACAGTTTGTCGCCCACTACAGTCACCCTCAGTTCAAACGCCTTTTCGACATATTCCTGTGCAAAACTGACCGTCTGCGAAAATGCCTCATCGGGAATGGAACTCAGCGCCCCGGAAGGCACCCGCTGCGCATAAAACACATAATCCAAAGAAGATTCCTCTTGCCAGACATTGCCGTTTTCAATAGATTTCAGCAATATGTTCCCGTGCTTTGACGCCAAGTCAATAAGCGGCTTCTTTAGATTGGAATAGCATGTTTCCGGGACTGCAAATCCTGCCTCCAGTGCCACTTTATGCTGCAGCATCTTCGAAGCAGCCACCCTGTCTTCCACGATACAACCTATCGAAGGTATGTCCTTCAGATAATAACGCAGGAAAACAAGGAAACCAAGAGCCTCCGAAAGATTGTGACTGTCAATCTCCGGAGTGCTCTTCAGAGGCAATTCCTCAGGTTTTTCCGGTCTTCTGTCCCAGAGTGCCGTTATGTCTGACCCTGTCACTTCCAGGCCATTCCGAATGTTCTTGAGGTGAAAGTCGCAATGTGCGGAATCGCCCCACCAGGCGAACTCATAGTCAGTCAGCAAGGCTTCCGTATTGAGTCTGAATACCGGCACACCTCTTCTGGTCAGAACATCGATGACAGGAGTCGGATGCACATCTTCCTTATTGCTGATTATAAGAATCATCCTTCAGACATTCTTCTGATCGTCAATCTGATTCTTCCTGTCCGGAACATTTGCTACCGTACCTACACCTGTCTTCTTCTTGGTTGTGGCTGTTTTCAGACTATAAGTCCCGACTGTCCTCATATCCATTACGGAAGTCTGACTCACCGGGTCATAGATGACTTTGTCCTCATCCTCCACAGCCACTATCCGTGACGGCTTCGTGCATCCCATCAGCAGGGGCATCACCGTCCCCGCACTTGTTTTTGTTGAGTTGTAAAGCATTGTTAAATATTTTTATATAATGGCTAATTGAACTTTAAGTTGCTGCATATTATTGATATCCGCTTCAATCTTGGTCTTGTCAGCCTGAAGTTTTTCACATTCCTTTTTCAACTGTCCGACAGCAAGTTCCCTGTCCGCTTTCGAATTTTTGAATTCTTCCAGTTTGCTGATCAGGGATTGCAGAACCTGCTGTGCCGCTTCTGTATTCAGTCTGTTTATATACGAGTCTTGCAGCGCAGCAAATTTTTCCTTCATTTCTTCAATATAACCGGTGGCATCAGTGAAAAATTCCCGCACTTTATCCTTCATTTCTGATCGCCATGAAAGCATATCTATAATTATAGGGATAATCAGAAATCCTTTTATAAAAGACTTAAAGCATTCCCCGATAAAGCCCAAGAAAGACGGCGAATCTTCATTGTTTTCATCGGCTTCCCCATCTTGTGCCGAAGTTTCAGAAGAATTTTCTTCGACTTTCCTCAAAGCACATTTCAAAGCCTCGGTAAGGTCTTCCGGATCCTGTACATATCTTGCGATGAGTTCTTCCACTTCAGCAGCCAACTCATCCCCCGCTTCAAGCATCATTTTTCGGAATTCCTTTTCAAAAAAAGATTCTGTGTTTTGAAGATCCCGGTTAAGTCTGTCTATGCGTTTTTCCAATTCATATTGTGCTGAACCTCTTTTCGCATTGTCTATCGCATCATACATATCATGTTCTGCGGACTCAATAATTTCTCCGATTTTTTTAATGCAAGACTCCGCTTTGTCGTCATAATTTTCTTTCAGGCTTTCCACACATCGGCCGATAGCCTTGTCCACTCTTTTCTGAGTCTTATTCAAACCCTCAATCTGTTCATCCAATTCGTCATCAGGGCGAGAAAGGTTTTCCAACAACACCTTCTTTTCATTGAGCGACTTGCCTATGGAATCGCTGATGTTGATTCCGCTTTGCATGATCAGATTCAACGGCTTCTTGAACAAAATCTCCGCCTTGGACTTTTCGATTGTGGTCAAGATGGCACTTTCGAGATTGCCTATTCTGCTTTCCTGAAGCATTTCCTTTTGTGTGGAAATTTCAAAATCATCACAAGTCCTTTCCCAATGGAATTTCAGATTTTCGGATGACTGCACCTTGCTGAAAGGCATTTTGGCCATTAAAGCCATGTTTGCGGAAAACAACACCGGTTCGGCATCAGTCAAAAGTTCCTTGATGATAGGATCCCCATCCTCTTTGCAGGCTTTCCTGATTTCACTCTTGACATTTCCTGAAATCTCTTCCAATGTTTCTCCCCTTGCATAATTCAGGTCATATTTGTTCACACCTATCAGAATCTTGCCCACGCCCACATTTCTTACATTCTTGAATATGATGGACCTGTCCGTAGAATCGAATGCCCTGCCTGCATACAGCATCATGAGTACAACATCTGCCTTTTTGAGAAAATCTTTGGTACGTTCCTCCCTCGATACTACAGGGTCATTGAATCCCGGAGTATCGACAATCTCGACACCTTTGAGATATTCTTTCGGATAATGTATTGTAACGGATTTAGTTATTGCCACATACTTTCCGTCTGCTCCTACATATTCAATCAGGTTTGCAAAATAATCCGTCTTTTTAGTACCGAGCAAAACAGAGATTTGAGATGCTATTCTTGACGACTTGCCCACTAGTTCTCTTGCAGCTTTTATTTTGGAAGCCATGGGAGAGTTATCATCGACATCCGCAAGATTCATATTGGATTGAGCAACAATTTCATCCCATTCCTGTTGTGAGTAGAACTCCGCTTCCACAGATTCTTTTTCACCGTATGTTATGACCGACAGGGCAGCCGTCATTGGAGTCGTTGCCGCCGGAAGCACCTCGTCTTCAAAAATGAATGCGTTGAGAAACGTGGACTTACCGCATTTCATCTGTCCGATTACACCGATAGTCAAGGTATCGTTATCAAGTTTTTCCTGAATGGAGTCACGGGTTTCCTTGTTAATCCAATTTTTCTCCAACGCAGAATCTGCAAATTCTGCCATTTTCTGTTTTTTTAAGGCTATATTTTCAAAAACTGTTGCGCTCATGATATCTATATTTGCTTTATAAATTCAGGATTCCATTGTTTCATGGCAGCTGTCAACGAATCAAGGGCATGCTGCAGGTTGCTTCTTTCTTCTTTCAGTTCATCAAGTTTTCCTTGTATACTCTGCAATTTTTTTGAAGAATTCTGAAGTCTGCTGCAATGTGTATTTGCCACGAGTGTTGAAGTCTTCTTTATGTTGTCCAATAAGTTGCAAAGCCGGTCGAATTGTTCGGGCGACAGTTCATGCCTCTCTTTGCTGAAGAAAAGAAAGCCATCCTTGTATTCCGGCAATGCCCGTGCATCGATACAAGCCTCTTTAATCTTGTCTGTATCTTGTCCTATTATCGACATACAGTTTTTATTGTCTTTTTGAGCCTGTCTTAATTCGCTGTCTGTCTTGGTACAAGCATCTCGTGCTATAGTCAACCGCTGTTTTAACAGATCATATATTTCCTTGAGGTATGAGTTCTTGTCGTTGCTAATAGGGACATCCTGTATGGCATCCATCAGTGTTGATACAGGTTCTTTCTGCGAAAAACGGATATATCGCCTTACGGCAATTCCGTTCTTTTCAATGGTTTCCTTTATATGCGCTTCAAGAGCATCGAGTTCTCCCGGAGACTTCGTATCCGCCTTGTTGATGACGATGTATAAAGGAAGCCCTTGCAGATGATTCTTGATGACTTCCAGAGAGGAATTATTGATTTCACCTGAATTCGCGTCAAAAACCCAGAACAGGGCATCAGCCTCGTTTATCACATTGACTGTCCTTTCTGCATCTTCGCTGTCATTTGAGTTGAAACCGGGAGTATCCAATATGCTCAGTTTTCTCAGATTCTCATTGTTGTATGACATCACGAAATATTGGATGGCAGAAGACATTCTTACCTGTGACAGGATTTCCTTGTTGACTTTTTCGAAAGTATCTCTGCGAATTGTTTTCAGCACTCCGTCATTTGTAGTGAACTGGGATGCGAAATCCATTGCATATGATATGTAGGTTGCGATTGCCGTAGTTGCTTTCGAACTGACGGGAAGTTTCGGAGCATTGTCATTGTCCTGGGACAATATTCTGTTCACTATGGATGTTTTTCCCGCTGAAAATTCACCGACAAACGCAATCACTTTTTTTCCTTGAATCCAAGTCTTTCTCTGCAGGTTTGCCCATTGCCAGATTTTTGTCTGGTATTCTTTTTTATCAGTGATGGCATCTGCATTTTTCAATACATCAAGAATATCGTCTTTGATAAGATCTTCAATCTTTGATACATTCTGATTGATCTTTCTCCTGTCTTCACTGTCCGCTTCCTTTGCTGTCAGAATTTCATTGACAAAATCTATGGCTTCGTTTTTCCGGTTAAGGCTTTCTGCCTTTTCCTGAAGTTCATCTTCTTTTTCTTCAAGGCTCTCCTTAAGTTCCTTTGCTTCGTTTTCAAGTTTTTCTACTGCACTTGACAGTTCAGTCATTTTTTTTGAGCTGTCCTTATACTTTTTCTTGTAGCTGTTTGCTTCGTCCTCGTATTCTTCCGCTTCTTCTTCGGCTGCAGCCACTTTCTTTTTCAACGAAATAATCTCGTCCATCAAGGATTTGACCGCTTCGTCCGCATTTTCGCCTGTTGTCAGTGACGTCACGGTACGTTCCGATGCTGCGAGATTGGATTTGGCTTCAGCCAATGAGTTTTTTAGTCTGGCCACTTCATCAGTCAGATCCGATATTTTTTTCTCATATTCACTGTTGTCCGGTGTTTGCACAGGAGTATCAGGAGCATCGTCTTTTGTAAATTCTGCAGGAATTTCCTTTTCAGGCTGTTTTTTACGAAAAAGAGATGCCACAAATACGCCTATTGCCGTCCCTGCTATTACAGCGACGGCAATTAGAATAATAGTAACTGTATCAAATGTCATTTCCTGTCTGATTTTAATGTATCATATTCCTCCTGCAGATGTTCCAGTTCCTGCTTTCTTGCATCATACAACATTTTCATTTCCGAAAGCTCCTGTTTGAGGCTCTGATTCTCCTGCTGCAGGACACCAGCCCTTTTCTTCAGAGTGTCTATCTCGTCAGACATGCCATCAGCGACATTTTCTTTCTTCCTCATATCGTCACGGATGTTTTTTGTTTCTTCCTTGCATTTTTCAAGCTCCTGTTTCAGTTTGGAGATATTGTTCCGGAGGTCAGCCTGTATCCGTTCTGAAGTATCGAGCTTACTAAGCAATGTTTCGTTCTGCTGTTTCAGTGGGTTCGGAATAAATTTATCCTTCAGGATGATTCCGCATAATGCCCCAATGATGATTCCTAAAATAAGCATTAACATGACTGGTCTAATTTAGATATGTCCTATATTCTTTATATTGTTCAATACGCCTGTTAAATTCTTCAGTTTGAATTTCATATTGTTCTTTCAGCTTCTTCAGAGAATCCTCTTTCTGTTCGACACTGCTCTTTGCCTCTTCATTAAGCAACTGTCCGATTGCTGTAATCAGACTGCTTTTGGAATTTTCCAGAAGAGCGTTGAATTCAGGTATCAGACTTCCTTCGATATAATTTTGGATAGCCCTTCTTCTTTGAGGTTTTCCTGACAGCTGGTCTGTAATCCAATATACACTTGTTCCTATGAACCCATTGGGAACAATGTTATCTGCTGAATCAACTTTTTCATACTCGTCAAAAATTTCTTTTCCGACAGCAGCGAAACTCTTTGCGTAATCTGTTGCACTTTTTTTCGCGTTTATGTCAGGCTCGGAATAGGAGTTACCGGATTTATTTATATTCTCAACGATAGTCTTGCCAACTGCAAGAATGCCTTTGATAGTATTTGTAATGGCTTCGTCTTTCTCATGCCCTAAACCCGAAAGATGCAGATTGTATGAAAATCCATAACTTTCAGGTAAGATTGAAGATAAATCAATCATACCCAACGTCTGCAGAGGAATTTCCTGGGATGTATTCTTTTTGCTTGTAGCGATTCCGGAAATTGCATTTTTCACTTCACCCTGATATTGTGACAAAAGGAGGGATGCGGTAGAGTTGACAGCGGCGAACACTTCCCGATCGTAATTGTCGCTTCTTGCTCTGACTATGTTGTCCAATTTGTCGGACAGGCTGTCACTGAACTTATTTTTATAGTCATCTTCTACAAAAGTTATCTTATCTCTGGCCTCGTCCAGCACGGCTTCTATGTTTTTTTTCAGAACATCGAGTTTTTTCTGCTCTGATGCTATCTGCTTGTCAAGCTCTTTTGGTGATTCTGCATTTTTCAGGAGAGTATCGATGTAATCCAACATATATGCAGCCAAATCGGTCTGTTTTCCCTCGATAGCCTTGTTGACAATGGAGTTCTTTTCTTTCTGGATAGAATCCATGAGTGAAAAGAATTCGGCCATATTGTCTTCAATGGCGGATATGCAGATGATATTGTCGATTGGAAGTTTGCTGTTTTCACTTATGTACTTCTTGGCATCAGCAAGTTCATTTTCAGATTTTGTATCGCTTTTCGTAAGAATCAGATACATAGGTTTGCCAACGAGTTTTGAATCACCGATGAAATCAGTAAGCGAGCGGGTCAATTGCTGGTTTATGTCAGAAATCAGGAATATGGCATCTGCTTTTGGCAAGTATGATGTCAATGCGAGTCTGTGACGGGGGTCATTGGATGAAAGTCCCGGAGTATCGACAAGGACAGTGGATTTGCTGATTTTTGACGATGTATCAAATATCCGTACAATGCTCTTGTCTGGCAAGAGTTCGTTTTTAATTGCTCCAATGTCATCGACTGTTTCTATTACTACACCGGATTCGTCTACGACTTCGGCCTTTTCATTTGGCTGTCCGAAACGGATTTCGAATATTGTCGCTGTTGTTGCTTTCGATGCGGTTTCCAATTTCTTGGAAACTGTAAGCGAATTAATCAGTGTGGTCTTTCCGGAACTGAATTCTCCCACCAAAGGTATGATTAGGTCTTTGTCCGGCATTTCGGCCCTTGATTTAAGATACAACAGTTCACCGACAACATTGTCCAGTTGCAGATCTGCAGCAATCTCAATGAGTTTGTTAAAATCTTTCATGATAATTCGATTTTTAAAATTCAACCATTTCTATAAACTTTTAAAAAATGCATACCCCACCGCCCACAGCCCTGCCCAGCTGATATAGACAAACGCTGCCATGAAGCGGTTGAGACTGTATTTGACGGTCATATCGAACATGCCGACATCGCTGTTGACATACAGCATCCTGCGAGAGACGACATCATCCATATTTATAGCGGTATATATACCGATAGCCAGTGCCACAACGAGCGATACTGCACCATTGGCAATCAAGGCAGACGGCATCCACGGCAAGGTGGCGCTACCTATTGTATCGGGACTGACTATGACACAGATGTACCCTGCCAGCATCAAAAGGAACAATATCATGCTCATCTCAAAGTTCTTGACCGTTATCGATGCCGGCAGCGCCATGAAAAATACGGCGACACCGATGAGCCCCCATTTTTCCTGCGCCGTGAAGACAAAAGAATCAATCCCGACGGCGAAAAGGATTCCGAATACGATGCACAGAAGCACCGTCACAAATACCTCAAAGTTGGCCACAAGCCAGGAAACAAACACTTTCATTGCTTTGCATGCTGATATTTGATTCGACACGTCATAACTTATGGCTCAGGAAAAAAGTCCTCCTATCCATCCTATAATCTTCTGCACCAGAAGCACCATAAGCCAGATAAGGACGCAGGCAATGACAATCAATATGGCTGTTCCGACAGCTTTCCTGTTCACCTCGTCAATGATTTCCTTGTCGTCCTCGACATACCCCACTATAAGTCTCATGTTCTGAAGGTAGGCTCTGTTGAAGAGATCAAGCACATTCCCTATACAAAATGGGATCATACCGATAAGGACATCTTTAAGGATATTGAAAATAACGGCTAAGGTCAGAGGAACCGACTTTACTTTGAACAGGCTCACATAGATTGAAGGAAGTGCCGCTAATGATGTCAAAGAATCACCTAGTGACGGCACAAAACCAAGTATAGCATCCAGAAAATATTTGTCCATCCATTTGGCAATATCTTCGACCATCCTATACGAAACGGACCCTCTTATTTCCTTCCTGCGCATTTCCTTCTTACATCGGCGGGCCTCTTCATTGGCAAGTGAAATCTCAATTTGAGCATCCTCCCTGCCATCCTTGATGCCAAGGTCATTCTGGATCGCTCTTTTTCTCGAACTGATGTTGCTGTCTGTCATATTGTCAAATCTTTTGTCCCATCTAGGAATTGTTCGAACTCTTGGTCTGTAAGTCCGCCTGCTTCATGTCCGGCAAGAGTCATGAGAGCGGCTTTAAGATCTTCCGTGGATGCAGCAAGATGTATCTTTTTCAGACTTTGCCTGAGGATATCACCTTGGTCCGTTATAGAATCCATGTTTTTTTTGAATTCATCCTGTAATAGTGAAAGTTGTCTTGCATATTCAGCATCTGCAAGCGCGCTTTGTTTTTTGAGCACCTCCAGACGGGCACACTGTTCAAAAAGATCAATTGTTTTCTGCACAATTTCATCCGAAGTTCTTGCAATACACTGAACATCCATATCCATGGTATCAGATACACTTCCTGCCGTTTCGTGATTTTCTATTCTCTGAACTGGAGATGACTGTGCTGCACTTTCCCTCAGCGTATCCATGAATGTCTTGAGATTATGTTCGACTTCTTCAGGAACCGCCAGACTGGAATATGCGGCAGGTTTGACAGCCTTCACATATTTCTCGTCAAGACTGCTTGAAGCAATGTCTTTCGCTATATTCAGCAGTATGACAATATCGTTCAGATGCGATGCGACCTCCCTTTTCGTTTTGGAAGACGCCTTGACCATACTCTTCATATCGTTAGACATCCTGCCCAATTGTTTTCTCAGCATGGCAGCATTCTTTTCATCATCCTTAAGAGCCACAGTAAAACTTTCAAGTTCAGCTTTATCCGCATTCAAGTCTGTCAGGAGATTCTCATAATTTCTTATTGCCGGTGAGAATGCCTTATGCCATTCAGAAATGTCCCGGTCATATCTTTTGCCAAGAGTGCCGAGACTCAATATGTTCAAAAGCATTGACGGCTTTTCAGGTTTGCTTCTTTTGGCTTCAAGATAATCACTATGGCTGCCGTCAAGCAACCTCTGATGGCTGTCGACAATCGCCTGATATATTCCGATATTAAGTTGAGCATCCATAATCCTGTCCTGGACTCTTTTGTATTTATTTAGGAGGTTGTCCCTCTCAACCTTAAGTTTCTTAAGGTCTGGTGTAGAATAAATACTGTCCAGAAGTCGGACGAACTCTTCATTGAAGACATTGCCGGCATATTTGAAAAAGGCTTCGGCTTTCGGAATGTACAGTTCATCCAATGTCCTGTATATGAGGAACAGACGCTTCATATCACCTTTAATGGCAACGGCATCTTTTTTTATCTTGTCTGAAAATTTTACAAATTCTTGCTTGAGAACTGCCGTTTTCTGTCCGGAATCAATATAGTGTCCCATAAGATTCAGTCCTGCCAGTACAAGACCGACGGATCTGTTCCCGGCACTTCTGTACAACGCAGAAGATTTTTTCAGTGAGGACGAGAAATCATCTGCAATTTCACTGACCAGTACGGAGCAGGAAGTTGAAATAGAGTCATATTCAAGTCTCATGGTTTTCAGCATCGTCTGCACATCCAGCCATTCGACGGTATTGAAATCGAACAGAGACGGAGCTATCACTTTAACAGAATCTCCGAAGATATCTACAAGAGTCATTGAATACTGCATGAACATATCCATCACTCTCTCCCTGAGAAAGATAAAATCTGTCATGACTTGCTGCACATCAGCTTTGGCATTCTCATAAGTGCCTATCATGGCGGAATATTTTTCAAATGCACTGGAGACACTGCCCCTTACGTCCGCTGCTCCCTTTGTTCCGGTCAGAAACGACAAGAATTCCGAGGAAGATGCCGCTACCTTACTTGCCACACCTACATTTGACGTGACCTTGGACAGACTCTTTCCGCTTCTGTCAAGATGCATCATGACGATGGAAAATGCATCTTCGACATCTTTGTCATCCTGGAAAGCCGCCATATAGGAATCAACAACAGTGTGCTTCCCGTCATTGGTCAGAAAGGATGTCTTAATTGCTTCATTCCCGAAACGAGAGAATGCCTCGCAGATGAATCTGCTTACATCTACTGAATCATTTGCTATACCACAGGTTTTCAGTTCATAGGCAAGATCAGCCCTTGTATAGACTGCTCCATCATGATTCAATTTCACTGCGATATCTCTTATCTTTGACAAGATTTTTTCAGTCTGGTCCATAGTCTTGGTATATCAGTTCAAGTCAATATATGGCACAAAAAAAGTGCGGTGCTGCCGTTTTCCATATTACGACAGGCACCGCCAAGCGCCTCATAGAGATACAGATAAACAAGCAGTCCGCACCCTTACAGGTATACGAACAACGCTTCTTTATCCCTTTCTCTACTATGGCCTGCAGGATTATCCCGACGGCCAAACAAAATTGGCGGTTTTGTCGTAAAAGGGAATCCGAAGATTCTATTCCAAATTTTCAGCTTTTCCGGTCTTTGACCGATTTATACAAAGTTAAAAATTTTTCATAAGAACATTGCTGCGGACTGCTTTTTTCGCACAATTATCTTGTAATGTTGAATTCAGGGACCCTCTGCCAATGCCTGCAATCCTGAATTCCCCTTCAATAAAATTACACTTCAATATATAAGCGAAGAAAAAATTAGGACAGGAATTTTATAAAATAATTATTATCAACAAGTAAAATTTGAGTTTATGAAAAGTTCATTACACGAGCCGGAATCAGTCTCGCCTGCGTCTGTGCTTCAGATTCAAATCACTGATACGTTTTTCGATATTCGGGATATCAGTATGCAGCATATCCTGGATATCCTTGTATGTAAGCCTGTTTTTGTTGAAAGCATAATGCCTGACTGCCTGTCTTATCTCATAAATCAGTCCGACAGTCCTGTCCGAATTTCTATCCCGGCACTCTATGCGCGGTGCCAGGCCGTTTTCCATGACACAGATAATATCCGTCGCGTTATAAAGAACAGCGGCTATGCGGTCTATAAGGCCTGCTTCCGTAAGTTTCATTTGTTCCATCAGGAATTTTCTGTACCACACATAGCGAACTCTTTTTTTTCTATTTTGCAAAGCCGGGAGAATGGGGAACCTCCCGTCATAAGATACCGCGACCTCCCAGACAGACATGGAGCCGACGGAATGATTTCCCATAAGCTTGAGACGCGTACCGCCCAGCCTGTGCGCGTTGCTGAACACTGCATCCTTGACAGCATCGGTCCAGATGTAGATGACATCCGGCTCAAGTTCCTCCAGGACCTGCATGAAAGCCGGAAAATCCGCATCGAGGACAGACTTCCGCTCCTGATATGAAAAATCCTCCGCTTCGGGCAGGAAATGCTGGATATAATTGTAGAATGCCACGCTGTTCCAGAAATCCAGGCGTTCATTCTGGGTTATGATACGGCCGCGTATTCCCGTCATGAAGTGCGTGAAGTCCCCGTATGAAGGGCACCGCTCACCTTCCGTATAAGAATCTATCTCTATGATATTGCTGTTCGAAATCCGGTAATAACCGTCATACAAGTCCATCCTGTCCTTGTATATCGGGCACAAGTCATCAAATTCCCTGGAGCGGCCTTCCCTGACGCATTTGTCATAATATTTACATTCATAGTTGCGTGCATGGGCTTCCCAGCAAAAATGATAGGCTCCCACGACAAGTGTTTTCACTCCGTTGAATCCTTCGGAATATCTATTGCCTTTTCTTGGCTTGAAAAAATAACGCAAACAAATTAGAAAATTTCAAAATTGGCTAACAATGGTGTTTCATGGGTCAGCCTACTACCCAGACTAAGACGTGCCTGTCGAAAAAGACATAACCGAGCTCGAATTCTTCTTCATGTCCGTCCTTGTGCGTGAATGTGGCCTCCAGTTCTCCTTTGCCTTTCAGTGTGAATTTCTCGACTTCGATCTGTTCGGCGAAATCGACGCGGTTTTGCGACATTCTCTTGTATATGGCTTCCTTGGCGCACCAGTAGATGGCCAGCTGCTCGTTCTTCTGGTCGTCATCCAGATCTTCTATCTCTTCTTCGGAGAGGGCTTTCTGTTCGACTGCCGAGAAATCCCTGTCCAGGGACTCGATGTCGATGCCGAGATCGTCTTCCTGATGGGTGATGACTGCCACGTACTTCTCGCAATGCGTTATGCTGATATTCGTGATGCAGTTCTCAAGGAACGGCTTGCCGTTGTCATGGTGGCCGAGATATACCTTTTCCTCGAACATTTCGTTCAGAAGCGCGCGGACAGCAAGTTTCTGCTTTCTGAGACTCGGATTCCTGATCAGGGAGATTTCTTCCATCTCGTCAGTAGGTACCGAACTCATGGCTATAAGGTCTTCTTCAGTCTCGGTGATCTGCCATACTCCGATTTCCGCCTTGTTTTCGAGAGTTTTCCTTAAATATAGTCCCATGTTGAATTATGCTTGCGTTATGAAATGGTATTTCCCGTCATGCCTATATACAGCAATCCCGTACGCACCGTATAGGCACATACATAATGAATCACGTTTCCTTCTTCGGGCCCGGATTCGGAATCGAGTATCATGAAAACACAGTTCGACAGCGGATCGTCAGACATCGCGTCCGCTTCAGTACCTGAAAGTTTTACTATTGGACTGGGAGGTTCCACTTTGTTTTAAAGGTTTTTTTGATTCAGTCTGCAAATATAGTTATTTTTTAGAAGTCTCATTATTATTTGGAAAAAATTCTGGCGGCATGAATCTTTTAGGAAATTATCATCGCCAAAATGAAGTTATAGTCGAAGAAATTAGTATATTTGTCGGATTGAAGCCTTGGGCTGCCGGAAGGACGATCCGGACGGCAGCAAGAGTCATGAGGATAGTACGGATATTGTCCGTCAGGACGTGTTTTGATAGGTAATTTGTTTAAATATAGTGTATTATGGATTTTCTGACAAATGAAAAACTGACCATCATCGGTGCTGCCGGAATGATCGGGTCCAATATGGCCCAGACAGCCATGATGATGAAGCTTACTCCGAATCTCTGCCTTTATGATCCTTTCGCTACTGGCCTGAAAGGAGTGGCTGAGGAAATGTATCACTGTGCATTCGACGGAGCGGAGATCACGTATACTGATGATATCAAGGAAGCTTTGACGGGGGCCAAATATGTGGTTTCTTCCGGCGGAGCGCCACGCAAACAGGGCATGACCCGTGAGGATCTGCTCAAGGGGAACTGCGAGATCGCGGAGCAGCTCGGAAAGGATATCAAGGCATACTGCCCTGATGTAAAGCACGTGGTCATCATCTTCAACCCTGCTGACCTCACAGGTCTCGTTACCCTTCTTCATTCAGGGCTGAAACCGTCACAGCTTACGACTCTGGCCGCTCTGGATTCCACCAGACTTCAGAGTGCTCTTGCGCAGGAGTTCGGTGTACAGCAGTGCAAGGTGACAGGCTGCCACACTTATGGCGGTCACGGCGAGCAGATGGCTGTATTCGCTTCCGAGGCTAAGGTGGACGGAGTGCCTTTCACGGAACTTCTCGGCTCGAAACTTCCTTTCGTAAGATGGGATGAAATCAAGGGCGATGTCATACAGGGAGGAAAGAAGATCATAGAGCTCAGAGGCCGTTCTTCATTCCAGAGCCCTTCATACGTATCCATCGAGATGATAGCTGCAGCCATGGGCGGCAAGCCGTTTACCTGGCCTGCAGGCTGCTATGTGAACACTCCTAAGTATCACAATGTGATGATGGCCATGCCTACCGTCATCGACGGTACCGGTGTCCACTATTCTGATGTAAAGGGTACTGCCGAGGAAATGGCCGCTCTCGATGCTTCATACGAACATCTCTGCAAGATGCGTGATGAGATCATCGGTCTGAATATCATCCCTGCTGTAGAGGACTGGAAGACAGTGAATCCGAATCTCTAACAGACAGGAATTCCTGGCTGAAAACGGTGTCTCGAGGAATTTTTCCGGGACACCGTTTTTTTGCGTTCGGTTGCGCACCGATCTTAGCGTAAAACCAGTCTGTTTTTGAAAAAAGTTTAGAGTTGAATTTAAAATTGCTTAATTTTGGGTCTCGGTTGGGTTTTCCGGAAATTAATCAATAGTCAGTATAATCATGAAAAACGACAAGAAACTTTTGGACAGGGCCGCTGACAATATCAGGATTCTGGCGGCTTCCATGGTAGAAAAGGCGAAGTCAGGACATCCTGGCGGCGCTATGGGAGGAGCTGATTTCATCAATGTGCTTTTCTCCGAGTATTTAGTGTATGATCCGGAGAATCCGCGGTGGGAGAGCCGGGACCGCTTCTTCCTGGACCCGGGGCACATGTCTCCGATGCTTTATTCCGTGCTGGCACTGTCCGGAAAGTTCTCTCTTGACGAACTTCAGCAGTTCAGACAGTGGGGAAGCCCTACTCCCGGTCATCCCGAAGTGAATGTGGAACGTGGCATCGAGAATACTTCAGGTCCGCTCGGTCAGGGGCATACATTTGCCGTAGGTGCTGCCATAGCGGCCAAGTTCCTGAAAGCCAGGCTGGGAGATCAGATGAACCAGACGATCTATGCCTACATATCAGATGGCGGTATCCAGGAGGAGATTTCGCAGGGTGCAGGCCGTATCGCAGGGCATCTCGGACTCGACAACCTCGTGATGTTCTATGACTCGAATGATATCCAGCTTTCTACCACCACGGACGCAGTGACCGATGAGGATGTGGAGGCAAAATACCGCGCCTGGGGCTGGGATGTGCTGAAAATCGACGGTAACGATGTGGACCAGATACGCCGGGCTCTCGACTGGGCGAAGGCCGTGCAGGGAAAGCCGGCGCTGATTATCGGCCGCACTGTCATGGGCAAAGGCGCGCGTAAGGCTGACGGTACAAGCTACGAAAACTGCTGTGCGACTCACGGTGCTCCGCTCGGAGGGGATGCCTATGTCAATACCGTAAGGAACCTGGGCGGGGATCCTGAGAATCCTTTTGTGATATTCCCTGAGGTCCAGACTCTTTATGCTGCCCGTCAGCAGGAGCTTCGGGCAATAGTAGCAGAGAAAAAGGCCGCACATGACAAGTGGGCTGCAGAGAATCCTGAACTGGCTGCCAGAATGCATCGATGGTTTTCAGGAGAGGCGCCGGCTCTGGACTGGAGTGCTATAATCCAGAAGGCAGGCGCTGCTACCAGAGGCGCTTCCGCTACTGTCCTCGGCTATCTCGCGGAACATGTGGACAATATGATCGTGTCTTCGGCTGACCTGTCGAACTCGGACAAGACTGACGGCTTCCTGAAAAAGACCCATGCTTTCGCAAAAGGTGACTTTTCCGGAGCTTTCCTGCAGGCAGGAGTATCCGAGCTGACGATGGCGTGCTGCTGCATAGGAATGATGCTCCATGGCGGTGTCATAGCCGCATGCGCTACGTTCTTCGTATTCTCGGACTATATGAAGCCGGCTGTCAGAATGGCGGCTCTTATGGAAGTCCCTGTGAAGTTCATCTGGACACATGATGCGTTCAGGGTGGGAGAAGACGGCCCTACCCATGAGCCTGTAGAACAGGAGATGCAGCTTCGTCTGATGGAGAGGCTGAAGAACCATCATGGTGAGAATTCGATGCTTGTACTCCGTCCTGCTGATGCTGAAGAGACTACCCGGGCCTGGAAACTGGCTATGGAGAACACGAAGACTCCGTCTGCACTGATTCTTTCAAGACAGAATATAGAAAACCTGCCAGACGGCAATGATTATGCCCAGGTATCGAAGGGTGCTTATATAGTGTGCGGCTCGGATGAGAATCCGGATGTCATTCTCGTGGCTTCCGGTTCGGAAGTTTCCACCCTTGTGGCAGGTGC
Source organism: uncultured Bacteroidales bacterium (assembly GCA_944326365.1). Lineage (GTDB taxonomy): Bacteria > Bacteroidota > Bacteroidia > Bacteroidales > UBA932 > Cryptobacteroides. The sequence goes on from CALVDR010000014.1 coordinate 22,965, forward strand.
TTCCCTTCTGAAAGCAGACGGCGTCAGAGTGCGTATCGTTTCTGTCCCATCCGAGGGCCTTTTCAGGACTCAGGATGCGTCATATCAGGCTTCAGTGCTGCCTGCTGGCGTGAAGAAATTCGGGCTTACAGCCGGTCTTCCTGTCACGCTGGAGAGTCTGGTCGGTGCTGACGGCAAGGTCTGGGGGCTCGAATCATTCGGCTTCTCTGCACCTTACAAGGTTCTCGACGAGAAACTCGGTTTCACCGCACGGAATGTATACGACCAGGTCAAGTCGATGCTCTGACAGATCCGAACAGTATCAAACAAAAGAAAAACAACCATCTGATTTTCAGACGGTTGTTTTTCTTTTGTGTCGGGGTACTGTGACTCGAACACAGGACCCTCTGGTCCCAAACCAGATGCGCTAGCCAACTGCGCCACACCCCGAAATCCTCTTCTTTCGAATTGGACTGCAAATATACATCTTAATTCCGGAATTGCAAAATATTTTTTGACTTTTGTCAATTATAGTTCAAATTCCTGTCCCGGGAATGCCGATACCGGTCCATTAACAGATTACGTGGGTGGATCAAAAGTCACGAAGTGACCGCGACCGGAGGGAGCGAGATCCCCCTAACCGAGTGATAAGCCGAGAGGTATGGCGGAATGTATTCCGCTATATCCGAGGCGAAACGAGGAAAAGTTATGAAATAACTTAATAGGGGTCGAGAGCGGTTCTATGAGAATGTCCAGTGGACATTCGAAAGCGAACAGAGGGGGTTAGGATGGGTCCAGTGTTAAACTTCGTTTTTCCATTATCCTCACCTCGGTAATTCGTACAAGTACGATTACTCTCGGTTCGTCAATGGTTTCGCAGAAAGACGTTTGAGGGTGACCAAAAGCACTTTTTGGTCACCCTCCCGTAATCACTATATATTCCGCAACTTGATTATTTGCTTTCCTTGCGGTCACCGCCACGGTTCCTTCCACCGCGACGACGCTCTCCGCGACCTCCCTGACGGGATGAGTTCTGAGCCTGAGCTGCAGAAATGCCTGCATTAGGAGAGAGGTCTCTCTTTCCGTAAACCTCACCGTTGCAGATCCATACCTTGATACCGAGAACGCCGACTTTGGTATGAGCTTCAGCCAATGCGTAGTCGATATCTGCGCGGAATGTATGGAGAGGAGTACGTCCTTCCTTGAACATCTCGCTTCTGGCCATTTCAGCACCGCCGAGACGGCCGCTGATCTGTATCTTGATACCTTCGGCACCTACCCTCATGGTAGTACCTACAGCCATCTTGATAGCCCTTCTGTATGAAACACGGCCTTCAATCTGACGTGCGATGTTGTCAGCTACGAAGTGAGCGTCGGTCTCAGGTTTCTTCACCTCGAAGATGTTTATCTGAACATCCTTGCTGGTTACTTTCTTAAGCTCTTCCTTGAGCATGTCCACCTCTGCTCCGCCTTTGCCGATGATGACACCCGGCCTTGCAGCATGAATAGTCACTGTGATGAGCTTGAGAGTTCTCTCGATGACGATCTTTGAAAGGCCTGCCTTTGCAAGACGGTTCACGAGATATTTGCGGATCTTGTAGTCTTCAGCGATTTTAGCTGCGTAGTCACCACCACACCAGTTAGAGTCCCAACCACGGGTGATACCGATTCTGTTGCTGATAGGATTTGTTTTCTGTCCCATAATTTATTCCTCCACTGTTGCTGGTTTCTTGACATCGAGGATGACGGTGATGTGGTTTGAACGCTTGCGGATTCTTCCGGCACGGCCCTGAGGGCAAGGACGGATTCTTTTGAGAGTCCTTCCTTCATTTACCATGAGGGTCTTGATGTAAACGTTTCCGTTATCCAGTTCGCTTGACTTGTCCTGGTTCTTTGCTTCCCAGTTTGCAATGGCACTGCGTACCACTTTCTCAAGGCTGATAGAAGCGTGCTTCTTGGAGTACTTGAGAATATCGAGTGCCTTGTTCACCTCCACGCCTCTGATAATATCTGCTACCAGACGCATTTTGCGAGGTGAAGTAGGAACATTGTTCAGTTTAGCTATAGCTGTCTGTTTCTTTTCAGCTTTCAGCCTCTCGGCCATTAATCTTTTACGAGCTCCCATAATTCTGAATTCATTTTAATTATTTACGATTGCCCGAATGGCCTCTGAATGTTCTAGTCGGTGCGAACTCTCCGAGCTTGTGGCCTACCATGTTTTCAGTAACGTAAACAGGAATAAACTTGTTTCCATTATGAACTGCGATAGTGTGCCCTACGAAGTCAGGAGAGATCATACTTGCGCGTGACCAAGTCTTGACAACCTCTTTCTTCATGCTACCTTCATTCATAGCAAGAATTTTCTTTTCCAGGCTTGCCTGGATATAAGGACCTTTTCTTAATGAACGACTCATAATCTCTAAAGTTTTATTCCGTTATTTTTTCCTTCTTTCAATGATAAACCTGTTTGAAGCGCTCTTAGGATTACGTGTCTTGTAGCCCTTAGCCGGCAGACCCTTGCGTGAGCGTGGGTGTCCACCTGATGCACGGCCTTCACCACCACCCATAGGGTGATCTACAGGGTTCATTACGACACCTCTGTTGCGAGGCCTGCGTCCGAGCCATCTGTTGCGTCCGGCCTTGCCGTGAGACTCCAAATTGTGGTCTGGATTCGATACTGTGCCCACTGTTGCGCGGCATGTCACGAGTACCATTCTGGTCTCGCCTGAAGGGAGACGTACGATAGCGTGATTGCCTTCACGAGCTGCGAGCTGGGCAAAAGCGCCGGCACTGCGTGCCATGGCTGCGCCCTGACCCGGATGAAGCTCGATGTTGTGGATCAGTGTACCGAGCGGAATTTCAGAGAGAGGAAGAGTGTTGCCGACTTCAGGTGCCACGCCTGGGCCTGAAGCTATGACCTGTCCTACTTTCAGTCCGTTAGGAGCGATGATATATTTCTTTACACCATCTTCGTATTTTACCAGTGCGATACGTGCGCTGCGGTTCGGGTCGTATTCGATCGTCATCACCGTAGCCTTGCAGTCGTCCTTGTCACGACGGAAGTCGATGATACGATACATTCTCTTGTGACCGCCGCCGATGTAGCGCATGGTCATTTTACCCTGGTTGTTTCGTCCGCCGCTCTTTTTCAGCGGAGCCAACAGAGATTTCTCAGGAACTTTGCAGGTAATGTCGTCAAAAGCACTAATTACCTTGTTTCTCTGTCCCGGGGTTACCGGTTTGAATTTTCTTACTGCCATTGTACAATACCTTAAATGTTACTATAGAAATCTATCTTGTCCTCGCCGGCGAGCGTTACGTATGCTTTCTTGTAGCTGTTTTCACGGCCGTTGAGCATACCTGCCTTGGTATAGCGGGACTTCTTCTTTCCGTGATAGTTCAATGTGTTTACCGATGCTACGGTCACATTGTACATCTGCTCCACTGCTGCCTTGATCTGAATCTTGTTCGCGTCTTTGTCAACGATGAAGCCGTAGCGGTTCAACTTTTCGCCCTGAACCGTCATCTTTTCAGTTACTATAGGCTTAATGATAATTCCCATCACCAGATCGTTTTATTTGATTCTTGATTCAAGTATGTCCTGCACGCCGTCAACCATTACCATTGAATTTGCATTCATGATGGTGTAAGTGTTGATCTCATCCACGGTAATCACTTTTACGTAAGGGATATTGCGTGAAGAAAGGTAAATATTGGCAGAATTCTGCGGAAGAACGAAGAGTACTTTCCTGTCTCCTGCCTTCAGATTCTTCAGAATCTGGATGAACTCCTTGGTCTTAGGAGCTTCCATAGCGAACGGCTCTACCATTATGAGGGAGTTCTCCTTTACCTTGTATGAAAGGGCAGAGAATCTTGCGAGCTGTTTGAGCTTCTTGTTCAGCTTCGTGCGGTAGCAGCGAGGCTTGGGACCGAATACGCGGCCGCCGCCTACATAGATACCGGCCTTCAGGCTGCCGTGACGGGCGCCGCCTGAGCCTTTCTGACGGATCAGCTTCTTGGTGCTGTAAGCCACTTCGCTGCGATCCTTGGTTTTGGCCGTACCCTGTCTCTGGTTTGCCAGATACTGTTTTACATCGAGATAAATAGCGTGGTCGTTAGGCTCGATGCCGAAGATGGCATCGTTAAGGACAACCTTCTTTCCGGATTCTGTTCCGTCAATCTTGTAAACTGACAATTCCATAGCCTTAATCCTCCAAAATTACATATGAACCCTTTGCTCCTGGTACAGAGCCTTTCAGAACGAGAAGGTTGTTCTCAGGAATGATCTTCACCACCTCAAGGTTGAAAATCTTCACTCTTTCATTGCCCATGTGGCCGGCCATACGCATTCCCTTGAATACGCGTGAAGGCCAGGATGATGCACCGAGAGAACCCGGGTGACGGAGTCTGTTGTGCTGGCCATGGGTCTGACCGCCTACTCCGGCGAAACCATGACGTTTCACAACTCCCTGGAAACCTTTACCTTTGGAAGTACCGACAACATCGATGTAGGCCGTGTTCGCGAAAACATCGGCTACAGTCAGGACGTCGCCTAATTTGAGATCCTGGGCGAAGTCTGCCTTGAACTCGACAAGCTTGCGCTTAGGGGTGGTTCCTGCCTTTGCGAAGTGCCCCATCAGAGGCTTGCTGGCGTGCTTTTCTGAAATTTCGTCATAGGCAAGCTGTACAGCGGCATAACCATCTTTTTCTACTGTACGAATCTGCGTAACAACACACGGACCAGCCTCAACTACGGTGCATGGAATATTTTTTCCATCAGCACCGAAAACGGAAGTCATTCCGATTTTCTTTCCAATTAATCCAGGCATTGGTTTGTTTAATTAATTGTTTATTAATAACTTAATCACCGCAATACATTTTTGCGGGCTGCAAATATACAATTAATATTTTAATTTTCAACATATTGAATCAAAAAATAATTCTTTCCCGCGTATTCGGGAGAAAATTCCTATCTTTGCATGGATATGCATTATGATATGGTAATGGGAATATTCGGCTTCCTGAACCTGACGTTCATCGACGTGCTCGACATCATCCTCGTGGCACTTATCATATATGTGGTGTTCCGCTGGATAAGGGGGACGTCTGCCATGAGTATTTTCGTGGCCATCATTTCCCTGTACGTGGCCAGAGTGGTGGTGAGCGCCTTCAACATGAGGCTCATGTCGGCTATTCTGGGACAGCTTCTTGATGTCGGAGTCATAGCGCTTATCGTGATTTTCCAGCCGGAGATCCGCAAGTTTCTGATACGGTTCGGCAGCAGGTACCTTATGGAAGCCGGACAGAACGGTTTCCTCGGCAAGATTTTCGGAAACAAGACCAGATCCATGGCCAGCGCTACGGTGAAGGAGGTGACGGAAGCCTGCAGGTCCATGTCGGAGCAGAAGACAGGAGCCCTGATAGTCATACCTCACAAGTCACCGATAGATTTCGTGATAGAGACAGGGGACAGAATCGATGCCATCATCAGCAAGAGACTCATCATGAACATATTTTTCAAGAACTCTCCCCTGCACGACGGGGCCATGGTGATGAGTACCGACCATATCATAGCGGCCAGATGTACGCTTCCGATCACGGAAAAGACCGATATCCCGGCGCATTACGGAATGAGGCACAAGGCGGCCATCGGGATTTCGGAAGTGACGGATGTGGATGTGATAGTGGTGTCTGAGGAAACGGGGCAGATTTCGTTCGTGAAGGAGGGGGTCATCACGCCACTGAGCAACGCAAACGAACTGCAGCTGTTGCTGAACAATTCTTTCGCTAAAGGACAGGAGGGATAGATTTTGGAAGAAGTACAGGAAAAATTCGATGCCAGACTTGAACAGAAACTGGGTTTCGACAGGATAAGAAAGGCTGTGGCAGACCGTTGTGTCACGGAATATGCGGTGGCGAAAACCATGGAGGAGACTTTCTCCAATGACGCCAAAGTCATCAGGGAGAGGCTTCAGATGACTGACGAGATGCGGCTCATCCTTATGTTTGAGGAAAGTTTTCCGACGAGCGGCTATATAGACTGTCTCGGATTTCTCAAGCTGCTCGAAACGCCGTCGTCCTATATCAACCTCGTATCCCTGAGAAAACTCAGGACCATGCTGGAGACGGTGCGCAAGGTCACGAACTTCTTTTCTTCAGTAAAGGACGGCATATATCCTGCGCTCAAGAAAATGTCCGCACCGGTGATGGCATTTCCCGAGGTGCAGCACAGGATTGACCTGATTCTGGACAGATACGGGGAAGTGAAGGATACTGCTTCGGAAGAGCTGTCCGTCATCAGAAAATCCCTGAAAGATACGGAAGGAGTCATCTCCAGAAGGGTAAATGCCATTCTCAGGAAGATGCAGGAAGAAGGCGTGGCCGACAAGGATGCGTCAGTGTCGGTCCGTGACGGAAAGCTTCTGATTCCGGTTCCGGCGGTGAACAAGAAAAAGGTGCCGGGCTTCATCTACGACGAATCCGCTTCCGGCAAGACTTCCTTTATCGAACCTGCTGAAATAGTCGAACTCGACAACAGGATCAAGGAACTCAGATTCGCGGAGAACCGGGAAATTCTGCGGATATTGACGGTTTTCACCGATTTCCTGAGACCGTATGTTCCGGACCTGCTTCAGACAGCCGGGTATATGGGGGAAATAGATTTCCTGATGGCCAAGGCCAATGTGGCACTGGACATGATCGCAGGTATGCCGATTATCTCCGATACCGGGGAGATGAACATAAGGAAAGCCCGTCATCCGCTGCTGGAAAAGGCTCTGAGGCGGGAAAAGAAGGAGATAGTGCCGCTGACTGTCACATTGACGGACAGGAAGCGCATTCTGATGATCTCCGGACCGAATGCCGGAGGAAAGTCTGTATGCCTCAAGACTGTAGGTCTTCTGCAGTATATGTTCCAGTGGGGCATGCTCATACCTACGTCCGAAACCTCCGAAATGCTTGTATTCGACAGGATAATGGTAGACATCGGCGATGACCAGTCCATTGACAATGATCTGAGTACGTACAGCTCGTTCCTCGCCAATATGAGGGAGATAGTGCTTAATGCCGACGACAGGACTCTCGTCCTGATCGACGAGTTCGGATCCGGCACCGAGCCTGCTGCCGGAGGCGCGATAGCCGAAGCGATACTTGCCGAGCTGGACGGCAGGGGTGTGTACGGTGTGATCACCACGCATTATACCAATCTCAAGCTTTATGCTTCCGGGGCCGATACCCACGTGGTTAACGGGGCCATGATGTTCGATGTCCGGAATATAGCTCCGCTGTTCAGGCTGGAGATGGGATTGCCTGGGAATTCCTTCGCTTTCGAGCTGGCCAGAAAAATGGGGCTGCCGGAAAATATAGTAAAGGATGCGGAGTCCAGGGCTGGAGACGAGTTCGTGGGCATAGAACGCAATCTGAGAAGGATAGCCAGGAATAGAAAGGCCCTTGATGAGAAACTGGAACGTATCCGCAATACGGACAGGACTCTGGAAAGCATTACCGACAAGTATCAGAAGGAGTTGCTTGAAATCAGGAAAAGGAAAAAGGAAATCCTGGAGGAGGCCACGAAGGAGGCAAGGGAGATAGTGGCAGGTGCGAACAGGCAGGTGGAGAACACTATCAAGACCATCAGGGAAGCGCAGGCTGAAAAGGAAATCACGAAGGAGGCCAGAAAGGAACTTCAGAGTTTCGTGTCTGCCCTGACTCAGAAAAAAGAGCAGGAACAGAAGGAAAAGGATGACTACATCGAAAGGAAAATCAGGCAGATAGACGCCAGGAAGGAGAGGGAGCGCCAGAGAAAGCTCCAGCGTGCTGACGAGAAGACCCGAAAGGAGATGGAGGCTCAGGCGGAGGAGCAGAAAAAACTGGAGGAATTCAGGAATGCTCCGCTTAAGCCGGGGGAGAAGGTGAGGATAAAATCCAACGGGATGGTAGGCGAAATCGCCAAGGTGTCATCGAAGGCCATAGTGGTGAACATAGGGAACATCAGTTCGAAACTTACCCCTGACAAGGTGGAACGTATCACGTCGAACGAATACAGGGATGCCGTGAAGACAGTCGCCCCGAAAGTGTCGTCAGTGCATATAGACAGTTCCATTACGGAAAGGAAACTCAACTTCAGCCCGGAACTGGATGTCCGCGGCGAAAGGCTGAATGATGCGATAGAGAAGGTGACAAGATATATTGATGATGCGGTGATGCTGGGTATTCCTGGTGTGAGGATCATTCATGGGAAGGGCACGGGTGTCCTCAGGGATGAAATACAGAAGCTGTTGAGGACTATGCCCGGTGTCGAGAAGGTCGCGGACGAGCATATCCAGTTCGGAGGAACGGGTGTCACTGTAGTCACCTTGTATTGAAGTATCGGGAAACTGACGTCCCGGCAGGGCATTGGCCGGCAGGCCGGAATAGAGGAGGAGACATGAAGAAGGCAGCAGGAGATGACAGAAAAAGGACAGTGGGACGGCGAGGAGAGGATATTGCGGCAGCTTATCTGGTGGAGGCGGGGCATATTGTGCTGGCACGGAACTGGAGGGCCGGACATCTGGAGATAGATATCATTTCGATGGCGGCAGACGGAATACATTTTGTAGAAGTGAAGAGCCGCGTCCTTCCTGCCGCAGCCGCTCCGGAAGAGAATGTCGGACTGTCGAAGCGCAGGAGACTTGTGGCGGCGGCCGCACGTTGGCTTGGCAGCAGCGGAATGACGGACACGGATTGCGTATTCGATGTGATAAGCGTGGTTTTCGATGGGGACAGGTATGACGTAAGGTATTTTCCCCAGGCTTTCATCCCGCTTTTCATTTGACGCGGAAATGGTTTGACAGAACATTTAAACAATGACCAATATGAACAGCAATTTCTATTGTGTGATAATGGCAGGTGGAACGGGAACACGCTTCTGGCCGATGAGCAAGGCTTCAAGACCGAAGCAGTTCCTTGAAATCGCAGAGACCGGGAAGTCGTTCCTCCGCAGTACATACGAGCGCTATACGGGTATAGTTCCTGCAGAGAATATCCTCGTGGTCACGACTGACCGGCTCGGATGTCTGGTGAGAGAACAGCTCCCGGAGCTCAGGGAGGAAAACCTGCTGCTGGAGCCGTACGGTAGGGATACGGCCCCTTGTATTGCATATGCTACCTATACTCTTCTGAAACGGAATCCTGACGCCACGATGGTGGTCACTCCTGCGGACCATATCATTCTGGATGCCGATGCATTCAGAGCCGATATTCTGGCCGCCATGGAGTATTCGTCAGGGAAGGATGTGCTGATGACTCTGGGAATCCAGCCGGTGCGTCCCGATCCGAACTACGGTTATATCCAGGTGAGCGGAGGCCGGTGCAGTACTGACAGGCACGAGGCCGTGAAGGTGAAGACGTTTACCGAGAAGCCGGATGTAGAGCTGGCGAAGGTGTTCATCAGTTCCGGAGAGTTTTTCTGGAATTCGGGAATCTTCGTCTGGAGGGCTGACAGTATCAGGTCGGAGATGGAAAGGCATCTTCCTGAAGTGACCCGTCTTTTTGCGGGGTGGGAGAATGCCATAGGGAGTCCGGTCGAGGATATGTTCATCGAAAAGGCATATTCAGACTGCATCAAGATTTCCATTGACTATGGTGTGATGGAGAAGACTGACAAGGCATGGCTTTATCCTGCAAGATTCAGATGGTCGGATGTAGGTACCTGGGAGTCCCTTTATAATATTGTCACCAGAAAGGATGACAACGGCAATGTCTGCAACTCTCACTATGTCCTGTCCAGGGACAATGTCGAATCTCTGATCGTATCGGAGAACAAGAACAAGCTTATGGCGATTTCCGGCCTGAAGGATTTCGTGGTGATAGATACGGATGACGTACTGCTGATCTGTCCCAAGAGTGACAAACGGGTGAAGGATATCATGTCAGGTCTGGCTATGCCGGGATATGAAAAGTTCAAGTAGGAAATGTAAATTCAAAAAATTGTCATATGGAACTTGAAAAACAGATTCAGGCGGACATGGTGTCTGCCATGAAAGCAAAAGAGACTGTACGTCTCGCCGCCCTGAGGGGAATAAAGGCCGCTATTCTGCTGGCGAAGACTTCAGAGGGTGCGAACGGGGAGATCACAGATGCCGATGTGGTGAAGATTATCGGCAAGCTGGTGAAGCAGCGCAAGGAAAGTGCGGAGATTTATGCCGGACAGGGACGTCCGGAACTGGCCGGGAACGAATTGGCCGAGGCTGCCGCCATGGAGGTCTATCTCCCCAAGCAGCTGTCAGAAGCCGAAGTGGAGGCTGAGCTTCAGAAGATCATTGCGGAGACGGGCGCTTCGAAAATGTCGGATATGGGCAAGGTGATGGGCGTGGCTACCAAGCGTCTGGCAGGACAGGCTGACGGGAAGCTCATTTCCACTCTGGTAAAGAAGCTTCTTGGCTGACCTGTCGGCAATTTTCAGATGAAAATAAAGGCTGGTTCAGTGCCAATCACTGAATCAGCCTTTACTATAAGGTGCTCCGGACGGGGATCGAACCCGTACGGACATTTCTGTCCAAGGGATTTTAAGTCCCTCTTGTCTACCAGTTCCAACACCAGAGCTTCCGAGGGGACAAAGGTACAAAAAAAAATATTATCTTTGCGCCATGTTTCTGAAAATGACTGAATTTTTAAAACAGATATAAAATGGGACTTCTAAACGGAAAAGTCGCACTGATCACAGGTGCGGCAAGAGGAATCGGAAAGGCTATCGCTGTGAAATATGCTTCTGAAGGCGCGGATATCGCTTTCACTGACCTTGTCATCAACGAGGCTGCAGAGGCTACTGTAAAGGAGCTTGAAGCATACGGAGTGAAAGTGAAGGCATATGCATCCAATGCAGCTGATTTCGAGGAGACACACAAGGTCGTGGCTGAAATCCTCGCGGAATTCGGACATATCGACATCCTGGTGAACAACGCCGGTATCACGAAGGACGGTCTGATGATGAGGATGACGGAGGCCCAGTGGGACGCTGTCATCAATGTGAACCTGAAATCAGCATTCAACTTCATACATGCCCTGACTCCGGTCATGGCCAAGCAGAGAAGCGGCAGCATCATAAACATGTCATCGGTAGTCGGAGTGTCCGGAAACGCCGGCCAGTGCAACTATTCGGCATCCAAAGCCGGTCTTATCGGACTTGCAAAATCCATCGCCAAGGAGATGGGCCCTCGCGGAATCCGTGCAAACTGCATCGCTCCGGGCTTCATCATCACTGACATGACAAACGCCCTTCCCGAGAAGGTGCGTGAGGAGTGGGAAAAGCAGATCCCTCTCAGAAGGGGCGGTACTCCTGAAGACGTGGCCAATGTGGCGCTCTTCCTGGGTTCAGACCTGTCTTCATATGTCAGCGGCCAGGTCATCCACTGCTGTGGAGCCATGAATTGCTAGTTTTTCTTTTTTTTCACATTTTTTTCTTTTTTAATATGCCTGCCGATTCGGACCGGGGTATATTTGAAAGAAAAAATGGAAAGTGTAGGATATTGTCTGTCAGCACTCGCAGACATTGCAATGCCTCGGTGCTGCATAGTCTGCGGACGGCAACTCGGAACAAGGGAAAATCATCTGTGCCTGTATTGCTCGGCTGATTTTCCCTTTACGCGTTTCTGGATATCATCGCACAATGCCATGGCTGACAGGTTCAATCTGTCGATCAGCCGTGATATGGAATTGTTCCCCGAGACTGCCGGTTACGAGAAGTATTCATATGCCACCGCCCTTTTCTACTATCATGGGGAGGCGGCTTACAAGAGGATTCCACAGGGGCTCAAATACAGGAAACAGTTCGGGGAGGGACGGCATTTCGCCGGGATATTGGCCGAGAGGACTTTTTCCTGCAGCTGGTTCTCGGACGTGGACATGATCGTCCCAGTCCCTCTGCATTGGAGGAGGAGATGGAGCCGCGGCTACAATCAGGCGGAAGTGATAGCGGCGGAAATGGCGGCGGTGAAAGGCTGCCGTATGGAGCCCGGGCTGCTTGTCAGGGGAAGATATACGGCCACGCAGACACGGCTTTCCGTGGAAGACAAGAAGTCGAATGTCCGGAATGCCTTCATCGTCCGGGAAAAGACCGCCGGCCGGTTCTCGCCGACGCATATCATGCTTGTGGATGATGTGTTCACCACAGGTGCTACCATGACGGCCTGCCATCATGCCCTGAGGAAGTTTTTCGGACGCGGACCCAGAATCAGTGCGGCAGCTCTCGGATTTGTCAGCAGCGACTGATCAGACGATTCTTATTTTCGATTTGGGGACGAAATAGTATTTGACGACATCATCGGCTACTGCCTTGGATGGTACCCGGACTATGTCGGCGTGCCTGAGCAGGAAACTGTACCGGATATTCAGGATGTGTCTCCGAAGCCAGCTGTAACCTGGTCCTGATACGAAGTCCAGATTCTCTACAGTTACGATTTTCGGTTCTTTCATTGTGAAAAACATGTGAAACGGATGCGAATTTACGATATTTTGACGTGAATCCGGCTGATTTCTGCGTATCTTTGCATCTGTTATGCCGGTAAGAACATACATAGTACTGAGACTTGTCATCGCTGCAGCCTTGTTTTCAGGGGCTGGTTCCGTCTGTCATGCACAGTATGCCGGGGGAGCTGCAGGATTCGACAGTTCTATCCGGACGCTCAAGTATAATGCGGTAGGGGATTTCCAATACGGAGTGGATGATTACGTCCAGTATCTTCCTGCTGCTGGCGCGATAGGGATGAAGGCTCTCATCAAGGCGGAGGGCTATCACAGCCGCAGTTCATGGGGGCGTATGATAGTATCTGACGCGTTTTCCGTGGCGGCCATGGCGGCTGCGGTCAATGGCATCAAATATACTGTCCGGCGACCCAGACCTGACGGATCTTCGCGCAATTCCTTCCCGTCAGGGCATACGGCTACCAGTTTCATGGCGGCCGCGATGCTGCATGAAGAATACGGATGGCGAAGCCCGTGGTTCAGTTTCGGAGGTTATGCGGTGGCTTCGGCCGTGGGCCTGTCCAGAATCATCAATGACCGGCATTGGACTTCCGACGTGATAGCCGGCGCCGTGATAGGGATGGCTTCGGTCAAGTTCGGATATTGGCTTGCAGACCTTATATTCCGCGACAGATACATCGACAGCGACTATTCCGCCCCTGAATTCGGCTTTGATGCCGGCAGGAAGTATTATGACATAGGCCTGTACTTCGGTTACAGGTTTTTTCTGGGAGACAATGCCATTGCCCCGGGAGCCGGAGGCGGGAAGGGCATCCTGAAAAACGGAGGAAGTTCCGGACTTGTGTTTTCGGTGCCCCTGTCTGTCGTCGGGAAAGCCGGCGGGACGGTCGGAGTGTCGGCCAGGGCGGGAGCGAATTCGTATTGTGCCGACAGCGGAGTGTCGTTCAATACCTATGATTTCATGGCAGGAGGGTATTGGCGTATGCCGTTCGCAAGAGTGCTGGAGGCGGGTGCGGAAGTCATGGCAGGGTATTCGTTGCCGGGGAACAGGAGCGTGTCGGGCCCTGCAGGGATTCTGGGCGGTCTGACTGCCGCAGCCGATTGCGGTCTTGCCGTCACTACGGGGGAGAATTTCAAAGTGAAGGCTTTCGCATCATATGAAGTCTCCCGCTTCACAGTGCAAAAGCCTTTTGTCCATTCTGTCGTCCTCGGAGGGTCGGCAGCGTTTTTCTGGTAGAATCCTGCCGCTTTCCTCAGATCACCTTTACCTTGAATATGGCCTTGTGGATCTTGCCTTCTCCGATGAGAGGGGCATGGGCAGTGTCCGGAGCGAATGTGACGGCCTCGCCGGGAGCGATGGTCTTCGTCTCTTCTACCGGGTCCTTGTAGAACAGGATATCTTTCACAGTGTTCATCTCCCCGTCAGGAATCTTGCATTCGCTGCGCGGTTTCACTCCGAAAGTCTCTTCTTTTGAGAGAGGGACCTGGATGTCGATGTATTTGTCATGTACTTCAAGTCTGGCCTGCTGCGGGGTCTTCATGTCGCTGTCTACGATGTTTACGTAAAGGTTATCCCCGTCCAGAATGTGTTTTCCGTTTTCAAGTGCGTTGAGGTCATGAGTCTGGATATACTCGATAGCCTTGGCATAGTACGGGTTGTTCTTGAGTTTGTCTTCCATAGCGCTGTCAATTATAGTGATTCTTATGTAATGTTCTGAAATTCCGTCCAATATTCCGCTAATATACAAATTTCTTTCTTTTTCCGCAAAATCACTATCTTTGCATTTCATGTTTTTATGAGGGAGATATGGCAAGCGAAATAAGAAACGAAGGCCTCTGGCAGGACGGCCGGATGAAGATAGACTGGGTGAGACATAATATGCCGCTTCTGAACGGCCTTGAAACGGAGTTCGGGCAGACCAGGCCTTTCGACGGGCTCAGGATAGCGCTTTCCGTGCATCTTGAAGCCAAGACGGCGTATCTGTGCGAGGTGCTGGCGGCAGGAGGGGCGCAGATGTATGTGACCGGAAGCAATCCTCTTTCTACCCAGGATGATGTGGCTGCCGCGCTGGTCCGCGAAGGGCTGAACGTGTTCGCATGGTATGGGGCTACGCCGGAAGATTACAGGAGGCACATCAGGAAGGTTCTGGAAGCCGGTCCGAACATCATCATAGATGACGGCGGGGATCTGGTGTCCCTGATGCATTCGGAGTTCCAGCATCTGATTCCTGATGTCATAGGCGGATGCGAAGAGACCACGACCGGAATACTGAGGCTCCAGTCCATGAACAGGGCCAGGACTCTGCTGTTCCCCATGATGCTGGTGAACAATGCCGACTGCAAGCATCTGTTCGACAACCGTTACGGTACGGGACAGTCCGTGTGGACCGGCATAAACAGGACTACGAATCTCATAGTGGCCGGAAAGACCGTGGTGGTGGCAGGCTATGGCTGGTGCGGGAAAGGTGTCGCGATGAGGGCAAAAGGCCAGGGAGCCAGGGTAATAGTCACCGAGGTCGATCCTGTAAAGGCCCTTGAGGCCGTGATGGACGGTTTCTCGGTCATGAAAATGTCGCAGGCCGCTTCGGAAGGAGACGTGTTCGTGACTGTCACTGGCTGCAGGGATGTCATCACCGGATCCGATTTCCTGAAGATGAAGGACGGGGCCATCTGCTGCAACGCGGGACATTTCGATGTTGAAGTGGATGTGGCTGCCCTGAAAAAGATGGCAGTGGAAGCCAAGCCTGCCCGCCGGGATATCATGGGATACAAACTTCAGAACGGGAACACGATATATATACTTGCCGAAGGCCGTCTGGTGAATCTGGCTGCAGGTGACGGGCATCCTGCTGAAATCATGGACATGTCTTTTGCCATACAGGCTCTCAGCGCGAAGTATCTGGTAGAAAACAGGTCAGTGATATCGCGGACTCCGGGAAATATGGTGAACGAAGTTCCGAAATCCATCGATCTGGAAGTCGCCAGACGCGAACTTGCATCCTGGGGTTGCGAGATAGACACTCTCACTCCGGAGCAGCATCTCTATCTGTACGGGAACTGACGGGGCAGGGTGATGCCCTTGCCGGTATCAGTTGAAATATCTCCGTTCGTGACGCACGAGGGCGATGAAAATGAACAGCATCACCGTGAACGCCCATAGCGATGACCCTCCGTAGCTGACAAACGGCAGCGGTATTCCGATGACCGGCATGATCCCTATGGTCATGCCGATATTTATGAACAGGTGCATGAAGATGCAGCTTGCCGTGCAGTAGCCGTATATGCGGGTGAAATTCTCGCGGCTCCGTTCCGCATCCTGCAGCACTCTCCAGATCAGGAAAGCGTAGAGCAGTATGGTCGCCGCGCTTCCGATAAACCCCCATTCCTCACCTATCGTGCAGAAGATGAAATCGGTACTCTGTTCGGGCACGAAGCCGTATGTGGTCTGTGTCCCTTTCAGGAATCCCTTGCCGGTCAGGCCTCCGGAGCCTATCGCTATCATCGACTGGTTCACGTTGTAGCCCACACCAGTCGGGTCGTCTTTCAGGCCCAGCAGCACTTCTATGCGTTTCCTCTGATGATCCTGAAGGACATCATGAAAGATGAAATCCACTGAGAAAATCAGGAAAAGCCCTGCGATGAAAGCCGCTATCGACAGCCATTTGAAAGTGCTCCGTTCCCTGAACGCCTTTATGGCGAAATACGGGACGGAAAGCAGTCCGGCTCCGGCCAGAAAGTATTCAAGCCGGACCGTCCTGATAAACGAAGCCTCCTCCGCATGTGTGATTTCCGCCAGTCTTCCCAGCCCCCAAGGAAGCGCAGCCAGCACGGCCGCCACCGGCAGCATCACCATCAGCCATTTCCGTATTTTCCCGTGATAAAGGCTGTCGCACAACGTGACTATGACCGCCAGTGCCAGAATCGAGAAATAAGGTGACAAGGTCAATGTAAGTATGAACAGCAGGACGGCTACGCCAATCATGAAAAGAAGCCACCCGGACAGACCTTCCCTGTACAGCATGAAAATGAAACCGACATAGACCAGTGCGGAACCCGTCTCGCTCTGGGCAACAATGATCGCCATGGGTACCAGTATGATGGCCGCCGTAAGAATGAAGTTCTTCAGGTTCGATATCCTGTACCCGTACTGGCTCATTACCGATGCGAGCATCAGCGATGTCGCGATTTTCGAAATCTCTGCAGGCTGGAACCTTACCGGTCCGAACTCGAACCAGGACCGCGACCCCTTTACTTCCACACCGAGGAAAATCACCGCGACGAGCAATGCGACCGTGGCCAGATATATCGGCAGAGAGAGGCTTTCGTAGATCTGCGGACTGATTACGAACAATATCAGTCCGGCCAGAGAGAACGCCGTGACCATCCAGATGAACTGTTTGCCGCTGCGTGTGGCGAAATCGAATATGGACGAAGGCTCGGCAGACTGTACCGATGCGTATATGTTTATCCAGCCGATGAACACAAGCAGCAGATAGCATATGATCAGCGGCCAGTCCAGCGTCTCTTTCAATCCTCTTCCTCTGAATCGTTCCATTTTTCCTAATCAGTTTTGACTTTGTCCAGAAGGTTGCCTTCCAGAATGCGCTGTTCCAGAGCCGGTCTGGAGATTTCTCCTTTCAGGTATTTCTCCACCAGAAGCGAGGCGATGGGAGCTGCCCATCTTGCCCCGAACGAGCCGTTTTCGACGTAGGCTGCGACAGCGATTTTCGGATCGTCCTTCGGGGCGAAACATATGAACACGGAATTGTCATCGCCGCGCGGATTCTGGGCCGTGCCGGTCTTGCCGCATATGTCCAGGCCTTTCACTGCCGCTATCGTAGCTGTGCCGCCGGAGTTGTAGCCGCTGTTCACGGCTCTGTACATCCCTTCTATCACCTCCGGAAACCAGGTGGTGTCCACCATTGTATACTGTCTTTCCTTGTATTTCGGATCTATGGTGATATCCCCGGAATCCTTGATGAGATGAGGTATATAATAGTAGCCCCGGTTCGCGATGGTGGCGCACAGGTTCGCAAGGTGGAGGGGAGTGCATCCTATTTCTCCCTGGCCTATGGACAGAGAGATCACATTGGTGGCTTTCCACCGGCCTTTCCCGTACACCTTGTCATAGTATTCCGAGTCCGGGATGAAACCGCCGAGCTCAGACGGGAAGTCGCTTCCGAGTTTTCTGCCGAAACCGAAACTCCGCACATACTCATGCCAGACATCCAGGGCTTCCGAGACGGACCCGTATTCCGGATTTTCGAGAATCCCTCTGAAAACATAGCAGTAGTATGCGTTGCACGACATCATGATGGACTCTTCGAAATCCAGAGGCGAACGGTGGTCATGACATCCCAGCCTGTTCCTTCCGAACTGGTATCCCATGTGGCACGGATATTCCGTCCGCGGAGTGAACACCCTTTCCTGAAGTCCTATAAGTCCGTTCACCAGTTTGAATACCGACCCGGGAGGGTAGGCAGACTGGACGGCCCTGTTGAACATTGGCTTGTACGGGTTTGCAAGTATTTCGTTGTAGTGCGAGCCTATGTCGGCGAGCATCTCCACATCTATTCCGGGACTTGATACCAGAGTCAGTATTTCGCCGGTGGCAGGCTCTATGGCGACGAGACTGCCCACCTTGTTCTGCATCAGCATTTGTCCGTAATGCTGCAGTTCCGCATCTATGGCTGTGGTGATGTCTTTCCCGGGTACGGCCTCCTTGTCCATCTCCCCGTCCCTGTATCTGCTTTCTATCTTGTTATGGGAGTTCCGCAGATAGATGTTGTAGCCTTTTTCGCCTTTGAGGTATTCCTCGCAGGTCGCCTCTATCCCTGTTTTTCCGGCATAGTCACCGGCACTGTAGCCTTCATGTGACTTGAGAAATCCGGCATCGACTTCCGACACGTAGCCGAGCAGATTGCCTCCGGCATTGTACGGGTATTCCCGTATGCTTCTGGCCTGTCCCCGGAAGCCGGGAAACATATAGGCTATTTCCGCGAATTTCATGTATCGTTCCGGAGTCAGCTGCTTGAGCATCACGACGGACTGGTAGCCTATCCGTCTGCGGTTCCTGTAGTATTCCTGCATCTTTTCCCTGACGAATGCCGGTTCGATGCCGAGAGCCTTGCACAGTGCCAGGGTATCGAAGGCCTCCACTTCCTTGGGAGTTACGAGCAGATCATAGGCTATCTTGTTTCCTACCAGTATTTTCCCGTTCCGGTCATCTATGATTCCACGTGGAGGATAAATGATGGAGTAGACCATGGAGTTGTTGCTGGCGTCTGTCTTGTATGATTCGTCCACTATCTGGATGACGAAAAGCCGGGCCAGGATAATCAGGACGGCGACAGCCAGGCCTATCCTTAATTTGTTCGGTTTGTCAAGCTTCATTTCCAGCCCTCCTGATTGTCACCCGATGTCAGCATGTTGACTACCGGAAGAGAAAGCAGGTAACCGCATGGCAGGGATATGGCGAACTTCAGCAGGTTGAAGACAATGGTGCGGACTCCGGCCCCGTCGATGATTATGTATATGGCCAGAAACAGCGCCTGACAGACAAGAATGGCCGCGGAGACTTTCGACAGGCCGTTCTTGCGGATGGAGAAACTTTCGCTGCGCTCTGAGTGTTCCTTGCCGAAAAGCAGCCGTGCCAGAGTGTTCCTGACAAAGGCCACCGGGACCAGCGCCGCCATGTTCAGTCCTGTGATTCCTTCCGCCAGCCAGTCTACGGCCAGTCCTGAAATGGCCGCCATGAGCATCAGAAGCGACACCGGGATGCCCGGAGGCAGACACAGGATCAGAGCCGGCAGTACGGATAGCATCAGGTACGGACCCGTATTGATGAAATTGCAGATGAGAATCTGCCCTATCACCAGCAGGATGTATATGAGAGTGAAATTCCTGTTAGTTCTCATTTGCCGCCTCCAGTTCTTCTATCTCTTTGTCATTCATGTTGTTCACTACGGTCACATATCTGACTGCGCTGAAATCGGAGAAAAGCGTCACCTTGACGTCATAGGCGGAGCCGTTGACTGCAGTGGCTTCTCCGGTGATGCCGAGCGGTATGTCAGCCGGAAAGATGGAAGAGAATCCGCTGGTGAAGACAGTGTCGCCCTCATGCATGGTGATGTGCAGCGGAATTTCCCTCAGTATGGCGCCGTTGCTGGAAATCCCGTCCCATATCAGTTCTCCTACCGGGCCGTCCTTCCGTATCCTCGCACTTACCGTCATGCCGGTGTTCCTGAAGGATCTGGCGTAGGAATAGTTTTTACCTACGGCGTCTATTATTCCCAGGACGCCTTGCCCGGAAATTACTCCCGACAGTTTCTCTATTCCGTCTTCATACCCCTTGTCGAGGATGAGATAGTTGTGCTGTTTGTTGTTGCTGACCTTGACGGCTGTGGCGCTTATGTATCTGAACCCTCCGATGACGTTCTTCACGCTGTCTTCATTCACGGCCTTTCCGGTGAGGTCCCGGTATTCACGGATGACATTCCGAAGTCTGGCATTTTCTTCCGCGAGGATATCGTTCTGTTTCCTGAGGGAAAAATAGTCCCTGACACTTTCCATTCCTCCCCATACGGCTCCCTGCACGGCGTGCGTACCTCTGGATATCCAGATATTCTGCATTTCACCGTTATGCTGCAGCATAACCAATGCAGCCACCTCCAGAAAAATGAAGACAGCTGCATTGAGTACGATTCTGATTATGTTTCCTCCTCCGGACATCCTA
This sequence comes from uncultured Bacteroidales bacterium, assembly GCA_944326365.1. Lineage (GTDB taxonomy): Bacteria > Bacteroidota > Bacteroidia > Bacteroidales > UBA932 > Cryptobacteroides. Next base: position 43,138 of record CALVDR010000014.1, read on the forward strand.
CCTCATCAGGAAAGGATATCTGTCGGTATGTTTCAGTGCGAGACAGGTACCTCTCGCTACAGCCCGGAGCGGGTCTTCAGCCACGTGGAACGGGATATTCACCTTCTCGGAAAGTCTCTTGTCCAGGCCTCTCAGAAGAGCTCCGCCGCCTGACAGATATATGCCGCTTTCCACGATGTCGGAATACAGCTCCGGAGGTGTCTGCTCCAGTACATGGAGGACGGCAGCCTCTATCCTGGCTATGGACTTGTCCAGACAGTGGGCCACTTCCTGATATGTGATCGTCGCGTCCACCGGATGGGCGGTCATGAGGTTCGGTCCCCTGACGAGCATCGGCTCCGGTTCTACATCCAGATCCGGGATGACGGAGCCTACGGCAATCTTGATCTTTTCCGCGGTGATCTCCCCGACCTTGATGTTGTGCTGCTGCTTCATGTAGTACTGGATGTCGCTGGTAAATACGTCACCTGCGACCTTTATGCTGTTCTGCTGCACGATTCCTCCGAGAGAGATGACGGCTATTTCGGTGGTCCCGCCTCCGATGTCCACTACCATGTTCCCCTTAGGGGCCTCCACGTCCATGCCTATACCCAGGGCTGCGGCCATAGGTTCGAAAATCAGATAGACATCGCGGCCGCCTGCATGCTCCGCAGAATCGCGGACAGCCCTGATTTCGACTTCGGTACTTCCGGACGGTATGCCCACGACGATTTTCAGATTCGGAGTGAAGAGCGACCTCTTGCGGCTGTTCACCTCCTTGATGAATCCGCGGATCATCATTTCGGCGGCATTGAAGTCTGCGATCACCCCGTCTTTCAGCGGACGGATGGTCTTGATGCTCGGATTCACTTTCTCGTGCATCAGTTTGGCCTTCTGCCCGAGAGCGATCGGCTTTCCGGTATTATTGTCGATGGCTATGATACTCGGTTCATCCAGAACGATTTCGTCATTCTGGAATATCACTGTGTTCGCAGTTCCCAGGTCCATGGCCAGTTCTTGTGTCAGGAAAGAAAAACCCATTGTCAGTAACTCGATTTTAATGTTTTCAAAATAACTCCCAAATTTATGAAAAAAACTCGTTTGTTAGTGTTAATTTCTGTATTTTTACAGTCAATCAAGTATTTTTCTGAAATGGGAAGAGATAGATATCTGATACTGGTCGCGGGCGGCAGCGGCACGAGAATGGGCGGCAGACTTCCGAAACAGTTCATCGAGATCAGGGGCAAGGCCGTACTTCATCATACGATAGACAGGTTCGTCGCGGCTGTCCCCGATATCCGTGTAGTGACCGTGCTCCCGGATACATGGAAACAGGCATGGTCGGACTACTGTCTTGTCCATAACGTGACATGCAGCCAGAGACTGGTTTCAGGTGGCATCACGCGGTTCCATTCAGTGAAGATCGCACTTGAAAAAGTTCCTGCCGGTGCACTTGTGGCTGTCCATGACGGGGTGCGGCCATTGGTTTCCGTCGGGATGATCAGGAGGCTTTTCGGTGAAGCTGAAGTTTTTCCCGCCGTAGTGCCGGTCGTCCCTGTTGTGGACACGCTGAAGGTTCTGGGCAGGGAAACAGATGCTTCCGGAAAAACGGTACTGGTCCCCCTGCCTGGCGAAAAGGCCGACAGAAGCCGTCTTTTCGCGGCGCAGACCCCTCAGATATTCTGGTCCGAAGTCCTGAAAGAAGCATATACACAGCCATATTCCACAGATTTCACGGACGATGCTTCGGTAGCGGAAAGTTACGGGACGGACATAAAATATCCGGAGGGTGAGAGATACAATATCAAACTCACGACTCCGGATGATATGGTGGTGGCGGAAGCCCTTATGGGATAGGCTGTCCCGCCGCTACTCCTCTGTATTCTGCACTTTTCTGACGTTTGCGGAAAAACTTGTGTTCTGATATTCCTTGACCCACACCTGGCGTTCTATGGCCTGGTCGAGCGAAATCTGGGTCTCCGTGGACTGTACATAAGGGATTTTCTGTATGGTGTTCACCAGAATCTCCATCAGATGGTCGTGGTTGAAACAGTAGATTTTCAGCAGCAGTGCATACTTGCCCGTGACGAAATGGCATTCCACGATTTCCGATATTTTCTTGAAAGACTCGATTACTTCCGGGTACCTGTTCGATTCCGAAAGCGATACGCTTACGAACGCGCAGACATTCAGTCCCAGCGCCTGCGGCTTGACGAGCAGCCTGGACCCTGTGATGACGCCATTGGCTTCGAGCCTTTTTACTCTCTGGTGTATGGCCGCTCCTGAAACTCCGCACTCACGTGCAATTTCGAGAAACGGCATCCTGGCATTCTTTACGAGAAATGACAGGATTTTCTGGTCAATCTGGTCGATGTGATAACTGTGCATTGATGTAATCATGATAATTCAAATGCGAAGTTATAATTATTTTTAATAATTCGCATTAATATTCTCGGAAAAATTACAAATTATAATTTTATCCGGCCTTGCAGGCGAATTGTTTTACTTCCTCCCTTTCCTTTTGTATCTGCCTGTAGGTGCGCCTTCTTCGATGATTTTCCTGCAGTCGTCTTCTGTAAGCGCTGCGGCATCCGCGCCCTTGGGTATCCTGTAGTTGTTCCCGTCGAACTTTATATAAGGGCCGTAATTGCCGGCGATGATCTGTATGCCGCTGGCGGTGAAGTCCGATATTATCTGCTTTTCAGGTCTGGCGGCAGCCTTGTTTATGATTTCGATGCACTCTTCCAGGGTCACGCGGATAGGATCCGTCCCTTTCGGGAGCGAGACGTTCCTGTCCCCGAATTTGAGGTACGGTCCGAAACGGCCTTTCGTGGCGATGATGTCCGTACCTTCGTATTGGCCTACAGTGCGCGGCAGACTGAAAAGTCTGAGCGCCTCTTCCAGTGTGATGCTTTCTATCAGCTGCCCCGGGGCCAGGCTTGCATATTGCTTTTTGTCCCCCTCTCCTTTCTGGATGTACGGTCCGTACTGTCCGTATCTGGCCACGAGCATCTGCCCGTCAGCCGGGTCGATTCCCAGTTCCTTGCTCACATGGCTGTATTCCTTGTTGTTCAGGGTTTCCTCCACCTTTTCGTGGAACGGGGCATAGAAGGCTGATATCAGGCTTTCCCATTTCATGTCTCCGGCTGCGATCTGGTCGAATTCCTTTTCAACGTTGGCCGTGAAGCCGTAGTCGAGGATCGGCCCGAACTTGTCCACGAGAAAGTCAGTGACTATCATTCCTATTTCCTGAGGCAGCAGGCGTCCTTTTTCAGCTCCGACAGTCTCTGTCCTGGATACTACTGACACTTTTCCGTTTTTCAGCGTATAGTCAGTGACAGGGATTTTTTCCCCGTCCTTGTCCCCTTTCAGTATATAGCCGCGGCCGGTGGTGAGGGTGGATATGGTCGGCGCGTAGGTGGACGGCCTGCCTATTCCGAGTTCCTCGAGTTTCTTCACGAGCGTGGCTTCCGAATACCTGGCAGGCGGGGCTGTGAACTTGCAGCCGGCCGTAATTCCGTGTTCCTCCATCTTTTCTCCTGTCCTGAGTTCAGGCAGGATGATCTCCTCACCGTCCTGTGTCTCGTCCTCCGTACTTTCCATATACAGCTTCAGAAAGCCGTCGAAAAGCACTTCGGTGGACTGTGCCGTGAATATCTCGCTGAATCTGTCCGAACTTATTCTTATATCGGTGCGGAGTATCCTGGCATCGGCCATCTGGGAGGCTACAGTCCTTCTCCATATCAGTTCATAGAGTTTCTTTTCCTGAGGCGTGCCCGGTATTTCCGTGTTGTTTATGAATGTAGGCCTGATGGCTTCATGCGCTTCCTGTGCACCCTTGCTTCTGGTCTTGTACTGGCGCGGCTTCGAATATTCTTCTCCGAAATTTCCGGAAATATATTCTTTGGCCGTATTCACGGCCAATGATGCCAGATGGGTAGAGTCGGTACGCATGTAGGTGATATATCCGGATTCGTAGAGCCTTTGCGCGATGCTCATGGTCTGGCTGACCGAAAACCTCAGTTTCCTGGCTGCTTCCTGCTGCAGGGACGAGGTCGTGAACGGAGCGGCAGGTGTCCGGACACCTTCTTTCTTTTCTATGCCGCTGATGGAAAATACTGCGCCGACGCATTTTTCCAGAAAGGCTTCCGCTTCTCCGGCAGTCTTGAACCTTGTGTCCAGAACGGCTTTCACCCTGACATTGGCCGGGAGGCCGGCCGGATGGAAGATGGCTTCGACCTTGTAGAACTGTTCTTTTCTGAATCCGATGATTTCCTTTTCGCGGTCCACCACCAGTCTGAGAGCCACTGACTGGACACGTCCCGCAGAAAGCTTGGGCTGGATTTTCCTCCACAATACCGGCGAGAGTTCGAAACCTACCAGTCTGTCAAGCACGCGCCTTGCCTGCTGGGCATCCACCAGGTCCATGTCTATCTCCCTGGGGGTCTTTATCGCTTTCTGGATGGCATCCTTCGTGATTTCGTGGAAGACTATCCTTTTGGTATTCTCTTTCTTGAGTCCCAGAGTCTCGAACAGGTGCCATGATATGGCCTCTCCCTCACGGTCTTCATCGGATGCAAGCCACACGGTGGACGCTGCCTTGGCTGCCTTTTTCAAATCAGACACTATCGCTTTCTTGTCAGACGGTATCTCGTATTCAGGCTTGAATCCGTGTTCTATGTCTATGCTCAGCCTGCTTTTGCTCAGGTCCCGGATATGTCCCTGGCTGGATTTTACATTGAAGTCCTTTCCCAGGAATTTCTGGATCGTCTTGGCTTTCGCAGGAGACTCGACTATGACTAGATTTTCTTCCATAACATTTTCTTTTCAAATAGATAAGGATGCCGGACCCTGCCGGCAAATGAGTCTGCAAAGTAAAACACAAACTGTCTAATATTCAAATTTTTTTCATTCTGCAGCTTTTATTTCATGAATATCTTGACAGCCTTGTACTTTTGCCGGGGGCCCTTGCCTTATGCTTCTGAGTCCAGAATTTTCCAGTCTTCTATCCGGCGGTTTTCTTTGGAGAAAGAGACGCCGATTCTGAACAGTTTGCGGGAGTCTGCGGCGAACGGTCTGGCATATCCTTTCCTGACTTCCATGTTCGGGAAACCGAGACGGTATATACCGAACATTTCATCGAAAGACCTGATGGTGAGGTATCCGCTCTGGTACAGGACAGGAATCGGGTCGTTGATATAGTCGTTCACTCCGGATATCATGTCGATGTCTATCTCCACATCGGCGTCCGCTATTCGTCTGATGTCATAGTCCGTCCGTTTCAACAGCTTCACGAGGAAAGTCGGTGTCCCTGTCTCGAACCAGTATTCGCTGAATTCCATTTTCTTGAATGTATTGAGCAGGCTGAACGGATTGTACATTCCGTTACTTTTGCGGCAGAAGTGATAACCGTCATACATTTCGGCAAGTTTGGAGTAACACTGTTCTTCGGTCATGCCATTGGCCGCAGCAAGTTCTTTGGTACTTTCTCCGAAGTATCTGTGAAGGTCGGAATCCGAGATGCCGCAGATGTCCGAATATCCGGATTCCATGGAAATGTCATTCAGGTTGTTCAGTCCGTTGAAGACGCTGAGTTTTCCGATTTTGGTCACACCCGTAAGAAACCCGAATTTGATGTATCTGTCCATTGACTTCATTACGCTGTAGAAACCCTGCAGGCTGGTTGACAAGATTATACAATTTATCTGTCTTGTCAACGTAGATGTAATCTCCATCACGGAGTTTTTCAAAATTCTGGATTTATACGCAGAAGCCGAATGTAATGCAAGTTTCTTTATCTCCGAGACTTTTCGCGGAAATTGCATCATCTTGGAAATTTGTTGCTATTTTTGCATTTTTCGGGGAAAATCGGGGGTCAGCCGGAAAACCCGACAGACGGATTTTGAATATCGTTGATTATGAAAGAAATTACGAAAAAACGGATCGTCAGATGGTTCTGGATTATCCTTCTTGTACCGATAACGTGTGTCATACTGCTGATAATGGCAGTGTGGGCTTTTGCCGACATTCCTTCTTTCGAGGAACTGGAGAATCCTGAAAGCAAGCTCGCCACCCAGGTAATCGCAGAGGACGGGGAGATTCTGACTACCTTTCATATCGAGAACAGGTCTTATGTGAGCTATGACGAACTGTCTCCGTATCTTATCCAGGCGGCAGTCGCCACGGAAGACGTCCGTTTCTATTCCCATTCCGGTATAGATTTCCAGAGCCTGGCCAGGGTGCTGGTAAAGACCCTGCTGATGAATGATTCCAGCCAGGGCGGGGGAAGCACTATCACCCAGCAGCTGGCCAAGACACTGTACCCGCGCGAGAATCTGGGAGGTACATTCCGCCACTTCAAGATGGTGTGGACGAAACTGAAGGAGTGGATCACTGCCGTGAAACTGGAGAGAAACTATACGAAGAGTGAAATCCTGACCATGTACATGAATGCCGTCTTTTTCGGAAGCAACGCATACGGCATCAAGACTGCATCGCAGACATTTTTCTCGAAGAACCCTTCCGAACTGACAGCAGAGGAGAGCGCCATGCTGGTGGGAATGGTGAACAAGCCTACCAGATACAATCCTGTACTCAACCCGGACAAGGCGTTGGGAAGACGGAATTTCGTCCTCAGGCAGATGGCGAAAGCCGGCTATCTCACGGAGGCGGCCGCTGATTCCATCAGCAATATCCCTATCACTCTGGCTTATCAGGTGCAGGACCACAATGCCGGACTTGCCCCTTATTTCAGGGACATGCTCCGCAGGACCATGAATGCAAAACAGCCGGAACGTTCGTCGTACAGCGTATATGAAGACTACAGGGTCGATTCCCTCCAGTGGGCGGACAACGACCTGTACGGATGGCTGCACAAGAACACGAAAGCTGACGGGACTCCGTACAGCCTTGACCGTGACGGTCTCCGCATATACACTACCATCAATTACAAGATGCAGCAGTATGCCGAAGAGGCCGTGGCAGAGCATCTGGGCCTGGACCTGCAGCAGAGTTTCTGGAGAGACCAGAGGAGCAAGGTGAACAAGCCGTTCTCGAACGATATCGACAAGGCTACCATCGACCGCCTGATGGCGCAGGCCCGCAGATGGAGCGACAGATACCGTATCATGAAGGCAAGAGGGGCATCGGAACAGGAAATCAGACGCAGTTTCGGCGAACGAACGAAGATGCGTGTCTTTTCGTGGAATGAACGTGGCTATATAGATACCCTGATGACCCCGGACGATTCCATCAGGTATTACAAGGCACACCTGCGTGCGGCTTTCATGGCCATAGAACCGGAGACAGGTCATGTCAAGGCCTATGTCGGCGGCCCAGACTACCGGTATTTCAAGTATGACAACGTCCGTCAGGGCAAGCGTCAGGTGGGATCCACCATCAAGCCGTTCCTCTATACGCTCGCCATGCAGGAGGGCATGACCCCGTGTGACCAGGTGGTGAATGTCCCGCAGTCGTTCGTGGTAGGAGATGACGTGTGGACGCCGCAGAGTACGGACAGCGACGAATGGATAGGCCAGACAGTCACCCTCAAATGGGGTCTGACGAAGAGCAGCAACAACATCTCGGCATATCTCATGAAGCAGTTCGGCCCGCACGCGATGGCCGAAATGATGCGCAAGATGGGTATTGGAAGCCATATAGAAGAAGTGCCGTCCCTGTGTGTCGGTCCTGCTGACCTCTCACTTTACGAGATGGTTTCGGCATACAATACTTTCCCGTCACGCGGTGTCTATGTCGAGCCTCTTTTCGTGACCCGGATAGAGGACAATATGGGCAATCTCCTGTCGGAGTTCACAAATGAAAAACGGGAGGCCATCAGCGAGCAGACGGCATATCTTATGGCCAATCTGATGCAGGGCGTGGTGACCGGAGGTACGGCAGTGAGACTGCGCTACAAGTACCATCTGATGGGTGAGATAGCAGGAAAGACAGGCACTACGAACGACCAGGCGGATGGCTGGTTCATCGGTTATACTCCGGCCCTGACGGCAGGCGTGTGGGTAGGAGCAGAGGACAGACAGGTGCATTTCGAATCACTTGCGCTCGGCCAGGGTTCGAACATGGCCCTTCCTGTCTGGGGTATTTTCATGAACAAGGTTATAAAGGATGGCACGTTGGGTATAACGGGTGAAGAAAAATTCATGGCCCCGGCCGGCATGCACCTGAACCTGGACTGCGACGGCAGCGATGCCGATGTGGTGACAGACAGCGGAAGCGAAGATTTTTTCAATTGATACAATGAACAAATACGGCTCTATTGCAGTGATTTATGGCAGCGATTCTTCAGAATGGGAGATATCCTGCCGCAGCGGTGAATTCGTCTCCTCCCGTATTGACGGGTCCAGATATGATGTATATGAGATATTTGCCCGTTTCGGGCAATGGTCTCTCGTCGCCTACAGGAAAAGGAATTCCGTAAGGGTGATATTGCCCGAAGGGCAGCGTCCGGCTATCGACAAGACCGACTTTTCTGTCGAAGCGGACGGCCGTAAGGTCAGATTCGACTATGCCTATATCATGCAGCACGGGAATCCCGGAGAGAACGGCCTGATGCAGGGCTATCTCGAAATGCTGGGAGTCCCTTTCAGCAGCTGCAGCTCATTCGTTTCCGCCATTACTTTCGACAAGTTCACATGCAAGAACTATCTCAGGGATGTGGATTATGTGAAATGCGCGGATGACGTGTTCATCAGACAGGGAGAGGTCACTCCGGATCTGTCCCGGAAAGTCATAGACAAGCTCGGACTCCCTCTTTTCGTCAAGCCTACTGACGGAGGATCGAGTTTCGGGGTGGTGAAAGTCAAGAAGGAGGAGGATTTCGACGGCGCGGTGAAGGAAGCGTTCTCGGAAGGCAAGATGATCATTGCCGAAAAGTTCATTCCAGGGAGGGAACTCACGGACGCCGTGTATTTCAACGGAAAGGAGCTTGTGGCGCTTCCTGTCATCGAGATAGTGACAGACCATGAGTTCTTCGACTATGATGCGAAGTACAACGGTTTCAGCGATGAGATCTGTCCGGCTCCGATATCGCAGGAGCTGACTGAAAAGATCCAGGATGCATCGAAAAAGATATACGGGAGACTCGGATGTTCGGGTGTGGTCAGGGTGGATTATATCCTTTCAGGAGATGACCTTTATTTCCTTGAAGTCAATACTATCCCGGGGATGACCAGCGCATCTCTGGTGCCGAAGATGGTCAGGACTGCCGGGATGGATATGACGGATTTCCTGACGGAGATCATAGAAGGTCGTGCCGCTGACACCCTGCGGTGACCGGACATGACCGCAAATGCGTATTTCCAGACCTTAAGGAATGCTGCTGAAATCTTTCATAGCTGAAGCGGAGGAGAAACTGTCTCCTGTCTACGGCAGACGGGAGGCTTCTGCCATAGTCCGCAGGCTGTGCGGTTCGGTACTCGGCGTGCCGGACTACATCCATGTGACTGATCCCGGTTTTCTCATACAGGACGAGGAAGCAGCCCTGCTGGAAAGGCTTCTCGGCCGTCTGTGCAGATGCGAGCCTGTCCAGTATGTGCTCGGGAAGGCGGAATTCTACGGGCTGGAGTTCAAGGTAGACCCTTCCGTCCTCATTCCGCGGCCTGAAACTGAATACCTGTGCCGGCGTCTTCTGACGGACATCATTCCCCGGACGGGGGCAGGTTCACCCCGGATTCTGGACCTCTGCACCGGTTCAGGATGCATAGCATGGACGCTGGCACATTACCTGCCCCATTCCGAAGTGTTGGGTGCGGACTTGTCCGACGCAGCACTCCGGACAGCATCTTCCCAGGCGATAGAAGGGAATTCACCATCATTTGTCCGTCTGGATGTCCTGTCTTCACAGGACAATGTCAGGGCTCTCCTCGGAAACCGCCGTTTCGATCTTGTCGTCAGCAATCCTCCTTACGTCAGGGATATGGAAAGGAAATACATGCACGGCAATGTCCTCGACTATGAGCCGGAAATGGCATTTTTCGTCCCAGATGACGATCCCCTGCTCTTCTACAGGGCGATTGCCGCCATAGCGGCGGAATATCTTGCCCCTGACGGGCAAGGTGCAGTGGAGATCAACGAAGCTTTCGGGGAAGAAGTGCGACAGGTTTTCCTGAAGGCAGGATTCCGGAATGTCAGTGTCGAAACGGATATGTCCGGGCGTGTCCGATATGTATTTTTCGGATAACAAGCGTGTTGGCGACTTGAGGAGTTCAATTTTCACTGCACCGGTCAAACGGCTGGTGTTTTCTTCTTCTGTTTTTCATGCCTCTGACGGCCGTGCAGCCGTTTTTTTGAAATTAAACGTTTAATTCTTGCTTACACGGATAGCTTTCGCTCTCTTTGCAGAAAAATGAGAGCAGATATGAAGACAATACCGCTATTTCTGGCATCAGTCCTGATGCTCAATGCCCTTCAGGGATGTATCGATCCTATTCCGCAGGATGGAGACGATGACTACGGATACGAGGAACCTTCATACGGACCTCCGCTTTCCGAAATCGCGTCCCTGCTGTCGGAACTGCCTCTCTCCAAGGCCCATGTCGTGGAGGTTCATGACGCCGTGTCTTCTTCATCAGTAAACGGGTATGATGAAGAATATACCATGGCCAATCTTTTTTCCGTGCCTGGTTCCGGAGTGGGGGATGCCCGTCTTCCGTCGAAAGCTGCACCGGAATACGATTATCCTCTTTCGGAACTTATCCGGGATCACCTGACTTCACGGGCAAAGACCAGGGCTGCCGGAGCGGCCGGGCCGGAGCCGGGATCTGTTTCCGATGATGCAGGGGCCGGTATCGGGGAAGAAGTGGACAGATATCTGGATGTGCTGGCTTCTACGGACATACAGATCTACTGGCCTTTCTCCGACGGGTATGAAGGGACGCTGGATACTCTGGTCATTACATTCGATCCGGAAGATGCTTCTACGGCAAATGTGGGATACAAGCTCGCTTTCGGTGATGACGGAACGGCCAGGCTGCATTCGGAAGTGGTGGTGGACGAGACTGTCGCCTCGGAAATGCCCGTTTGGGTGGTGAACAGGAACTCCGATGATGAATATCTGACTTTGGACATGATCAGGCAGCTTTATCCCGGCTGGACAGACGATGGCGGAAGCATAGTCATCAATCCGGGCAAGAAGATGGCTACGCGTGCAGGTGAGACGGCCGGGCTAAAGACGCTTGTCCTGAAGGACTTCACCATGCTCAGAAACTATGATTCATGGTTTGCGGGCGCTTCTGAGTTCTTTGTCAAATGCGGGTCAGTGGAGAATTTCACCGCAAGCACGGAGGCAGAGCTCCAGCTTTATTCTCCGTCCGTCACGGATTTCATGGTGGTCGTGAAACGGAATCAGGTCGGAATACCGCAGCCGTTCAATGCCGTTCTCGTGTCTGACTGGACCGGGCAGATGGAGAACTGTGCCTTCATGATCGTGGAGGATGACGGCGGGAAACAGACCTCATGGAAATGTACCGCACTGGTGAGGATAGAATCGAAAAGCTATGGGGTCGAACTGGACCTGCCTTTCAAGACCCGTGACGACATCGTGTGGAGAGGGTCGCTGAGCCGGCGTTTCATCGAGACGTACGACGGTACTCCTTCACGGTTCGGGGATGTGAACCTCACGTTCGAGATAGTCGGGCCTCCAGAGACATCTGACTGACATTGCGATTTCTCCGGACTCTCCTTCTTAATGTTTTACAATCATTTCACAGCGGTGGCAGTCGAATTCCAGAGAGAACCTGCTGCCGTTGTTTTCCAGAAAAAGCCTGGCAGGCCAGCTTTGTTTGTGGACTTTAGGGCATCTGCCCCACTGGTATCTGATGCAGTATCTGGTCCTCATCAGTTCCGCATCAGGTTTCCGGGACAGCTCGTATGCCGGTTCTGTTTCCGAGGCACCCAGGGCTTTCATCAGATTCCCGGCTGCATGGTTCGCGATATTGTCCTTGTATGTGACGTATGTCCCGGACAGCGGACCGGATGTCATGATATCCGGCTCCACCTTGCCGTGGTACAGCGGTCTGGTGTGGCACGGCATGGAATCCAGCGTTTCCGCCAGAGACCGTCTCAGGGCATTCACCGCAGACACGGGCAGGAACGGGAGTGATTCCGCCTCGAACGGTTTCACGTTGAAGACATAGATGCCGCTTGTCTTGCAGAGCTGGGTCATGATGGTCTTTTTCATGTTTCCGGCATTTCTGGCCGTCTCGCAGCCTTCCCCGACACTCTTTCTGCATATCCTGCCGTCTTCTGTTTCTGCCGTGACGGCAAGTGTCCCGTGTTCAATACGGACAGTCAGCTCCACAGTCACCTGGCGGGCAGGCATGTCGTTTTCCAGTTCTCTTTCGAATGCCATGTCCATATTCCTGTAGAGCATGATTCCGTCTGCCAGCCCTGCGACAGGTTTGCATCTGACATGGAATCCGTCGCAGACATCGGCCCTGAAGCCGACCACTTCGTTCCTCCCGTTCACGAAGCACAAGCCGTCGCCGTTGCCCAGCCTGAGCCCTTCACGCACCGGCCTCACACTGAAAGACGAACCGTCTCCGGCCACCCTCACGGCACGGCCGACGGCTTCCCCTATGGAGGTGGCGGCTTCAGGACTGGCCCAGGGCCCGCGTCTTTCATCGAGAAACAGCTCCGTGTACCCGCGGTTGAAAGTCTTCTCCGGAGCCGGGGTGAATCCCCCGGACACTTTCCCTGCCGAGGCTCTCCGGTACAGGTCCGGATGAGCCTCTATCAGGGCGTCCAGTGCCAGTGAATACTCCCGGACTATATTCTTCACATACGAGGCGTTTTTCAGCCGCCCTTCTATCTTGAAAGACGCGATGCCTGCTCCGGCCAGCGCCTCCAGGCGCTGTTTCAGATTATAGTCCTTCAGCGAGAGCAGTGGCTTGTCCTTCACGAGGACTCTGCCTGTTTCGTCTGTCAGGTCGTACCGGGAACGGCAGGCCTGGATGCATGCCCCTCTGTTCGCACTCCGGCCTGCTATCGCCTCGGAGATGTAGCACTGTCCGCTGTAGCATACGCACAGGGCCCCGTGCACGAAAAATTCCAGTTCGCATCCGACGGCATTGCGGATTTCCCGTATCTGTCTGAGTGAAAGTTCCCTTTCGAGAATCAGTCTGGAGAACCCGAGCCGTTCCAGAAATTTCGCCTTCTCCGGTGTCCTGATGGCACACTGCGTGGACGCGTGAAGAGGTATTTTCAGCCCCGGCACCGCCCCGGACAGCTGGAGCCCTGCCGGGCTCAGTGCCATATCCTGAATGATGATTGCATCCACTCCGGCATCCTGCAGCTCCTCCATCATCCTGTAAGCCTGTTCCAGTTCGGTGTCATAAATGATGGTGTTGAGGGTCGCGAAAATCCGCGCCCCGAACCTGTGTGCATGCACGCATAACCTTCCGATATCGCTTACGGAGTTTCCTGCCGCCTGCCTTGCCCCGAAAGCAGGGCCTGCGATATACACAGCATCGGCACCGCACCCGATGGCTGCGATGCCGATGTCAGCTGTCCTGGCCGGAGCCAGCAGTTCCAGATCTCTCATCAGTTGCACTTGAGGGCTGTGATCTGCTGTTTTGCAGTAGCACCGTATGTAGGATGGGAAGTCAGTTTCTGGTAGTAGCCGCAAGCCTTTGCGTTGTCGCCTGCCTGCTGTGCCAGCACTGCGATGGAATAGTAGATATCGTTCACATTTCTGGCAGTAGGGGCGAGAGCCACATATTTCTCGAAGTATGCGATGGCTTCGTCATTCTTGCCGAGCTGGAGGGATGCCTGGCCTGCCACCTGCATGGCTGTCGCGCTTTCTGCATATTCGTTTGACTTGAGCGCATTGTCGACAGCGCCCTGATAATCCTTGGCTTTCAGTGAAGCTGCAGCAAGCTTGATGTAGACGTTTGAAATCTGCTTTACGGCATTCTTTTCCTGTCCGTGCCTCATGGCCATGGTGTATGCTTCCACTGCACCGTTTACGTTACCTGCGGCGGCCAGTGCCTGTCCGAGTCTCAGGCATGTCATGCCGTTCGTAGAGTCAAGCGCTACGGATTTCTGATAGCTTTCGGCGGCTCCTGCGAAATCCTTGGCTTTCAGAAGCGTGTTTCCTTTCTGAAGATATACCTGGGGAATCAGGTCTGTAGCCTCGGCTGCTACATCGGCGTTGTCGAACTCACCTGCGATCTTTATGGCCTCGTCGAGTTTTGTGACAGCCTCATCATATTTCCCGTCCTTGATTTCGCCTTTTGCGATGGACAGGGCTATGACAGGAATGTAGCTTTTGCAGTTCGCTACTATGTCCGCACCTTCATCTCCGCAGGCTTCCGCCATGGTGAGGGCATCGCGGAAATACTGGAGCGCCCCTTCGTTGTCTCCCATGTTCAGAGCAGTGGCTCCGTTGTTGTACGTTTCAGTAGCTGCGGCCATGTCCTGTGCAGAAAGTGAAACTGCAGAAACAGCCAGTGATAATGCGATGAGAAAGATTTTCTTCATAGTGATATTGATTTGATTCTTATATTTCCTTTTCGATGTGCGCCCAAATTTGCACATCAAACGCAAAAATAGAAAAATTTTGTTTTACTTTTGCTCTCAAATACGATAATTATGTTGATTTTGACGAAAAAACATATTGTAAGTGCGATAATTGCGGTTTCCGTATTGGCCGCAGGCCATCAGTCAGAGGCGGCGGCAGTGCTGAAGACGGATCCTTCGGTGTCATCCGGCACGCTTGACTGCGGGTTGTCGTATTATCTGGTGGACAATGATTCGAAAGTCGGGATGGCGGATTTTGCACTGGTCCGCAGGATAGAGGAGGGCATGGCATTGCCGTCGGAGATCGGGTTTTCCAGGACCTGCCTTGATTCTCTGCCTCATTTCGCCGGCAGGTCTCCTCTGGATTTCATGGCGGATCACGGCATTTCATATCCGGCAAACGGCTATATCACGGCCGACAATGATGCCGTGCTTTATCATTTCAGGGATGTGGACCTTTCCAGAACAGGCAGGATGACGGATTCCACCATGCTGATGCTCTTCGATATCGTGGTCAGGACAGCCGAACTTTCTGCGGCGGATTCCGTGTGCAGGCCGGTGACAGGCCAGGCGGTGATCATTTCGGGGGATATAGACAAGGAATCGTTTCTGCAGAAAATGGAGATGCTTTCCATGATGGTGAAAAAGGAGATTCCATGTCCTGCCGGGTCTGATTCCGTATCTGTATGTGAAAAGGTCCCTGAAAAGGCATTGTCTGTGACCACGGCGGTGGATTCCGCAGGCGGGACCGCGACCGTGAATATCAGGTTTTCCGGTCCGGAAATTCCCCGCAGTCTCAGGGGCTCGTCGGTTTCCCTGATTTCTTCGCAGTTCTGGAGCGAATTCCGGAATGCCGCACAGTCCAGGATTTCTTCTGTTTTCATGGCGGAAGGGATTCCGTATTCATCGGTGATGCTGTTCCGGTACAGTTCTGCGGAAGCCGCCGAAAGGGAAAAGTATCTCGTGACTGCCGGGGTCTTCCCTGAAGATACAGCCAGGGCGAAGGCGGTGATGCTGTCAGTGCTGGCTTCATTCCGTGCCGACGGGCTTTCCGAAGACGAGTATCAGTATTCCAGAAGCGTGGCTGCACGGAATCTGTATGCCAGGTCTGTGGCCAGGTCCAGAGAGAACAGTGACTATGTCAGGAAATGCGCGGATGCCTTTCTGTATGGTTCCGCCGTGGTTTCAGCCAGGGACGAAGCTGCATTCTTCCTGTCTTCCGGTCTGCCCGACACTACAGGCAGAAGACTCCTGAATGAATACCTGGCAGCTCTGATCCCCGACTGCGGAGGGATGTCCCTGCCTGAATCCCGCAAGGCTTTCAGGATGAGTGATACCCTGCTGTTCGCATCAGGGCATCCGGCAGTGAAAGTGAAAAAGTCCAGGCACAACAAGAATTCCGACTCGGAAATATGGTATTTTTCGAACGGGATGACAGCCATATACAAGAAAATGCCGACTGACGGCATTATGCATTATTCCTGGGTGATGAGGGGAGGATACGGCTCCGTATCAGATCTCAAGACAGGAGAAGGGGCCTTTTATTCCGATTTTCTTTCCAACGGGAATATCTGCGGCATGAAGAGTCACGATTTCAGGAAACTTCTTTCGGCCGAGGGGATATCCATGAACTCCGAAGTCGGACTTTCCGGCATGCGGATATACGGTACCGCGCCTTTTTCCCGCATGACTCTTCTGATGAAATCTCTGCTGACCGTTGCCGGCACTTATGAGGAAGACGAGGCCCAGGGACAGTATTATCTTGAGTGCGAACGGCTGAGGCTTTCTTCCCAGAGAGGGGAATACAGGTCCAGACTCGCAGCGATAGACAGTATCATGAGTCCGGGTTACAGATATTATCCCGACAAGTCCCTTTCCGGACTGTATGAAGATCTTCCGTCCAGGGCAGGGAAATTCTACAAGAGCCAGTTCTCGAAGGCTGACGACGGAGCTCTGGTTCTGGTCGGAGACATGGACCCTTATGATGTGAAGAAGATTCTGGAATCTTATTTCGGAGGGTTTTCCACCCAGGGATACGGGGCCATGAGACCGTGGGTCAACTATCAGCCTGTCACAGGCTGGTCTACATACATAAAGGACGGGAGGACGAACTCTCTGGATATGGTACTCTCCTCCGGCCTTGTACTGAATTCCCTGAACTATATGTCCGCACAGGTCGTGACCATGGCAGTCAGGGATGCGGTGGCTAAAGCCCTTTCAGGTCTGGGCATGACGGTGAGGGTGTCCGACAGCTTTTCATATTTCCCTCACGAGAGATACACGGTTTCCATTTCCGCCATGCCTGTCCGGCTGTCTTCTTTGCCTGCGTCGGTATTCCGCGGCAGCTATTTCAATTGCCTGTATTCGGTGCGCATGGCTTTGGACCGACTGGAGAGGGACGGTCTCGACGAGGCTTCCGTGAACATGTACAAGTCCGCCTTGCTCGACAGCTACAAGTCCAGACAGGATGACCCCGCTTTCTGGGTGGACCTGATGTCAAGGCGGATCATTACCGGGAAAAACCTGGACTTGAAATATGAAGACAGGATAGCAGCCGTGAATCCTGAATCCGTGGCCAAGGTCATGGACTCGCTTTTCGAGGGCTGTCAGATAGAATATGTGATTAAAAACGAAAATCAGACGAAATGAGAAACGATATTCCTGCAATCGTCCAGATAGGTGACTGCCTGGTGTCGACAGACATTTTCACCGAATATTTTGCCTGTGACTATGGCGTATGCAAAGGCGCGTGCTGCGTGATAGGGGACAGCGGAGCTCCCCTTGAAGACTGCGAGACGGAGGCTCTCAGGAAGAACTATCATTTTTATTCAAGACTCATGGGAGAAAAGGGACGGGCTGTAGTGGAAAAGTCCGGATTTTCCGAAGTGGACGCGGACGGCGATCTGGTCACTCCGCTGGTCCCCGATACCGAAGAGTGCGTGTACAGCAGTTTTGACGGAGACGGAAACTGTTTCTGCTCCGTAGAGCGCTGCTGGATGTCCGGTGAGGGGGATTTCAGAAAACCGATCTCGTGCTGGCTGTACCCTGTACGCGTGTCCCTGCTCGGCAGTGGGCTTAAAGCCCTGAACCTGCACCGTTGGGAGATCTGCAAATGCGCCTTCGAAAAGGGCAAAAAAGAAGGAATCCATGTGTATGAATTCCTTAAGGAGCCGCTCATCCGGTATCTCGGCGAAGACTTCTACTCTGAAATGGAAGAAGTCGCCGCCGCACTGAAACGGTAAGAATTGTTATTCCGCGTATTTGAATTCGTAGAAGTACGAACCGTCATTGGCTGCTTCGAGTCTGCCGTCAGAACCGAATGAGTATGAGAATGTGCGTCCCCACTCCTCGTCGTTGAAGTATACCATGTTGCCGTTTTCCCAGCGTGCTTCCCTGATATTTTCCGGAGCTGACATAAAATCACAGCAGCTTCTCATAGGCCATGCGCTGTCCGGCATCGTATGTGATTCGTCCGCAGTATCGGAATCCGAGGCGGTTGAATAATTTCTGCATGTAAAGGTTGTCATAGTTCGTATCTACCCTGAAGCTGCGGATGCCGTGTGACAATGCTATGTCTATGACTGCCTGCATATAACGTTGGGCCATGCCCTGGCGTTTCCACCGGTCAGCTACTGCCAGACGGTGTAGTACAACGTAGGGCTGTTCGCTGAGCCAGTTCCCGTCTCTCAGGTCCGAATACGCCGGTTCACCGTCGAACACCACTGCCCCATAGGCTATGATGTCTGTCCTGCAGTCTGACGGTACGAGCCGGATCCACCTTATTTGTCCCCAAGCCTGTATTCCATGCGGGACATGATACGGACGATGTCCTTGCGCAGGCCTTCTACGGAAAGTCCGGTTTCGGTCTGTTCCATGGTGATCCGGTCTTCGTATCTTCTGGAGAAACGTGCTGCACCGCTTTTCAGACGGAACGTCATCATGCCGACGCTTTCCTTTTCCACTTCGTAGCCGAATTCCTGCATCAGGGATATGAGCTGCACTCTCAGTCCGCTGAGATTCCCGTTGACCTTCGGAAATACTTTCACATAGCTGACCTTGGGATATACGGCGGCTATGGCCAGCAGCAGGGCCATTATCTGCCATAGGGAATTATACCCGTCTCGGAACATGGTTTCAATATTGAATTCGGACATTCCCGAGATTACCACAACGGCCACGATGATGACGAAAATCAGCAGAAACCAGACGAAAGTCTTGAGAGATCTTATGAAATAGCGCATTTTGTCTGTCAATTAGCGGTTTGATGCAACAAATATACACAAACTTGACATGATTCAAATGAATTTCGTCCGAATAATCTCATTATCATATTCGTTTATGTTAATGATTATTCGCTAAATCTGTATAAGAGATATACCTACCTGAAATCAAAAGAGTTAGAAGGATTACCTCGTTTTGGGGTAATGAGTTGGTAACCGTTCCAATTGCCGTAGTCTGCATCGCTTTGCTTGTTCGGGTAACTCTTACGGATGCAAAGGTACAAAAAATATTCAGGCTGAAAGAATCATCCCAAATATTCTTTCAGCCTGTTTTGTATCCACCATTATGTTGTTTGAGGCTTGAAATAATTAACAAGCAAGGAGGCTACGGTAAAAGCGATTCCTACTCCTGCCACACCCGTCCATCCACAATGTTGCCAAAACAGACCTGAAACGAATGTTCCGGCAGAACCGCCCAAGAAGTAAATGGTCATATAAACGGTATTGACCCGGTTGATGGCGGATGCGTCAAGAGCGACCACGCTGGTTTGGTTGGACAAGTGGATGCATTGCATTCCTGCATCAATTAAAAGAATGGCGATTATCATCCACAAGTAGCTGTCATTTCCCCAAAATGCCAACAACCATGCAGCCAAGATAACGCATCCTCCGACGATGGAGAAGAATCTTGCGCCGTATTTTTGGATATATCCGCTAATGAGTACAACCGTAGATGCACCTGCCAATCCGCACAAACCGAGTGCTCCGATAATATCGTCACTCGCGAAGAAAGGCTCTTGCTTCATTCGGAAAGCAAGGCAACTCCACAAAGCGAAGAACGAGCCATAAGCCAATGCCGCTCTCAACGAAGCGATACGCAGGTACGGGTATTGGAAGAGCAGGCGCAACAAAGATTTCATCAGCCCTGCATAGCTTTCTTGAGAACGGGCAGACAGCACGGGCAGCATCTTGTGAATCATCAGAAAACATCCGAGCATAAACACGCAAGCCACGAAATAGACGGAACGCCATCCCCACACATCAGCAAGAAAGCCACTGAACACCCGCGAGCCGAGAATGCCTATGAGCAAGCAGGATTGTATAATGCCCACATTGCGCACCTTGTGTGCAGGTGCCGAATGGAAAGACACTAACGGGATGAAGAACTGTGGCATGACCGAAGATGCTCCGGCAAGCAAGGATGCGCCCCACACCCAATAGATGTTCGGGGCAAGGGATATGGCAAGCAAGGCGCACGCAGAAACGATATAATTGGTCAATATCAGCTTCTTTCG